>JAJTHZ010000076.1 GCA_021299185.1 Lysobacteraceae bacterium
CCAAACGCAGGGCACGTGGATTCACCCGCCTGTCCACGATCCGAACCGTCATTTTCCTGATCGCCGGAAAGCTCGACTTCTACTCGGTCAACCCGCATGTCGCTCGCCCGGCATAACCCACTTGAATTTCAACAGACCCAGTCTTGTTGATCTGGGTCATGGTAATTCCTTGGTGGTTGGGAGCGATGCGGCGGCGCGCGCGCTCAGCGCGCGGCTCCGCGACGGAACAGGTTGACGATCGCGAGCAGGATGGCCGCGCCGATGAACGACACCAGCAGCGCAGGCATGCTGAAGTTGTTCTGGTTGATCGTGCTCACACCGACCAGCGGCGAGATGAACCAACCACCAAGTACGGCGCCGACGATGCCGACGACCACGTTGAGGAACATGCCCTGCTGGTCGTTGGTCCGCATGAGCATGCTGGCCAGCCAGCCAATGAGACCGCCGACGATCAACCAGATGATGAAGTTCATGGTTTGCGCTCCGATAGTCCGTGCCGTCCTGCGCAGAACGCGCTCGACGGGAAGGACATGATCTGCCTTGTGCGAGCGCACGTCGGTTCGTTGCGACACATGGTCGACGCTGGCGCGCGAACTGCGACGCGAGCCATTCCGCGAAACACTCCCGAAAAGGCCGTGCGTGCCGCGCGGGTTCCCTTATGCGCTTCGACGGCGCAGGATCAAAATCGAAAACAGGGGGCCGTGCGGCGACGATCTCGCGATCGACCGACTTCAACGTCGAATCGTCGTCGAGCCGGAACAGGCGTTAGTCGCGATCGGCCGCTCCGATCAAGATGAGCTGGCCGTCGACGACCGGCCACGTGCGGCAAGACTTCGTCGACCCGTCGCTTGCGATCGTCACGCTCCGCGCCTGCAGCGCGCCGGCCGTGCCGCGGAGATGGGCTGGCCCCGATTCGGCTCAGGTGCGGTCGAAGCCGCCTTCGAGATGCATGCCGTCGAGTCCGCGCACTGCGCGCAACGCGTTGGACAGGCGTGCGATCGATCGCCAGAGCCAGGCAGCGAGGCCAGCCGTCCCGACCACGGACGCTGCCAATACGACCATCGCTTCATCGCTCATGGAAAGCCTGCTTGGCGCGTGATGCATGATCCCGGGTGATCACGGCAGGACGCAATCGCGTTGCCCCGACCGCGTGCTCCGTCCTTGGCGCCTGGGCGGGCTCAGGCGGCACTGGCGGCCTTGGCCATGAGTTCCTGCTTTCGCGCAGCGAGGCGTGCGCCGAGTTCGAGGATGTCGATGGAGGACGCCCTGACCTTGGGGAACAGCTCGTCGCGCTCTTCCTCGACATGGTGCTTCACGTACTCCGAGAGCACCTTGACGTTGGCGTCATACATCTCGCCGTCGGGGTCGATGCCCTCGAGGGTCGCGATCAGTCCCTTCAGGCTCGCGTGCTCGATGATCGCCTCCGGGATCATCACCTTGTCCTTGAGTGCCAGTTTCACGGCAGGATAGAAGACTTCTTCCTCGATCTGCGCGTGAACGCCGAGGGCGGCGCAGATCTCGGCGACCAGCGCCTGCTTGCCGCTTACCGAGTTCGCCGAATCGAACCGGGCGAACAGTTCGCTGACGGCCTTGTGGTCGGCGTCGAGCAGCGTGATCGCATCGACGCTTGCGGGCGCATTGCGGGTGGGTGTGGCTGCGGTCTTGGTCATCGTTGTGTCCTGGTGGATGGCGCTTCAGTGATCGGGCACTTCGCCCGATCGGACGCGCGGCACATGGATGCCGCGCGCCCAGGGATCGTCGCGCCGCGCTCAGCGCTTGGCGTTGGGATTCCCCTGCTTCCCGCCGTACTTGTTGCTGTCCGGCTGCCCCTTGGCACCACGCAGGTCCTTGTCCTTGCCCTCGCGCGGGTCCACCTTACCGGTGCTGCCATGCAGCGGCGCGGTCACCAGGTCGTGTTTCGGCGAATCGGCCGTCGGCAACACCGCGGACTTG
Source organism: Lysobacteraceae bacterium (assembly GCA_021299185.1). Taxonomy (GTDB): domain Bacteria; phylum Pseudomonadota; class Gammaproteobacteria; order Xanthomonadales; family Ahniellaceae; genus UBA4656. The sequence goes on from JAJTHZ010000076.1 coordinate 1,954, forward strand.
CTGCCGCCATGCTGCGATGAGCCTTCGTCGCGACTGCGTTCGTTCGTTTTCATGGCCACCTCACGGAATCTGTCGCGAAGCGCGGTTGCGCATCCGGCGACGCCTCGTCGCGGGCGAACTATGGTCGCGTCGGCAGCGCTTATCGGTGCGCTGAAGCACCCACTGCATGCTCCGCGCGAAATCGATCGTCACGCGAAGCACCGAAAAACATGAAGTTTTCGTTTGCTTGGGCGCGTCCGCGCCGTGCCTGTTTCATCGGGCCTTGTCTAGCACGCGGCCCGGAATCGGCCACTGGCCGCGTTGCTACAGGAATGCGCGATACGCCGGATTCGCGGATTCTTCCGCGAACGCATAGCCCAGCGCGGCAAGATGGCGCTCGAATTCGGCGGCGGATCCGGGCGGGACCTGGATGCCGGCGAGCACGCGGCCGACGTCGCTGCCGTGATTGCGGTAGTGGAACAGGCTGATGTTCCAGGTCGCGCCGATCGCATCGAGGAAACGCGCCAGCGCACCGGGGCGCTCAGGGAACTCGAAACGGAACAGGCGTTCGTGCGCCAGTCCGGGCGCGCGGCCACCGACCATGTAGCGCACGTGCAGCTTGGCCATCTCGTCGTCGGACAGATCCGTGCACGGGAAACCGGCCGCCTCGATCGCGGCCAGCAGTTGCGCGCGGTCGCTGCCGCCGGGCTCGATCGCGAGGCCGACGAAGATGCGCGCGGCGCGGTCGTCGGCGTAGCGGTAGTTGAACTCGGTCACGCCGCGGCGGCCGATCACTTCGCAAAAGCGGCGGAACGACCCCGGCTGTTCGGGGATCTCGACCGCCAGCAGCAGTTCGCGCTGTGCGCCGAGGTCGGCGCGTTCGGCGACGTGGCGCAGGCGGTCGAAATTCATGTTGGCGCCGCAGTTGATCGCCACCAGCGCGCCCTGCCCGCCCGGATGTTCCGCCAGCCAGCGCTTGATGCCGGCGACGGCGAGCGCGCCGGCAGGCTCCACCACGGTGCGCGTGTCCTCGAAGATGTCCTGGATCGCGGCGCAGATCTGGTCGGTGTCGACGGTCACGATCTGATCCACGCAGCGCTGCGCGATCGCGAAGGTGTGCGCGCCGACCTCGCGCACCGCCACGCCGTCGGCGAACAGGCCCACGCGATCGAGCCGCACCGGGCGGCCCGCGGCCAGCGCGGCCTGCATGCTGGCGGCATCGACCGGCTCCACGCCGACCACGCGGATCGCGGGGAACAGCGCCTTGACGTAGGCGCCGATGCCGGCGATGAGCCCGCCGCCGCCGATCGGCACGAAGATCGCTTCGATCGTCTCGCCACGGCGTTGGCGCAGGATCTCCATCGCGATCGTGCCCTGGCCCGCGATCACGTCGGGATCGTCGAAGGGGTGCACGAAGGTCAGGCCCTGCGCGCGCTCGAGCATGCGCGCGTGCGCGTTGGCCGCGTCGAAGTCGTCACCGTGCAGCACCACCTCGCCGCCAAGGTCGCGCACGGCGTCGACCTTGATCCGCGGCGTGGTCACCGGCATCACGATCACCGCGCGGATGCCGCGCCGCTTCGCCGCCAGCGCCACGCCCTGCGCGTGGTTGCCGGCCGAGGCGCAGATCACGCCGCGCGCGGCTTCGGCGTCGGTGAGATGCGCGATCTTGTTGTAGGCCCCGCGCAGCTTGAAGGAGAAGACCGGCTGCAGGTCCTCGCGCTTGAGCAGCACCTCGCGGCCCAGCCGGCGCGAGAGGCGGCGCGCGGGGTCGAGCGGGGATTCGATCGCGACGTCGTAGACGGCGGCTTTGAGGATGCGTTCGAGCCAGGACGTGAGATCCGTCGCCGGCGTCGACCGGCCGCTGATCCCAGTGCGCTGAAGGTCGTCCCCGGGAGCGCCGTGTCCGCTCAAGCCACCGCGCCCGCCGTCTCGGCCGGCTCGACCGGCTCGGTCGACACCCGGTCCAACCATCCATGCCGGTCCGGCGTGCGCCCGCCGAACAGGCCGAAGAAGGCCTCCTGCAGCGCGGCGGTCACCGGTCCGCGGCGACCTTCGCCGATGGTGAGCCCGTCGATCGAACGGATCGGCGCGATCTCGCAGGCCGTGCCGGTGAAGAAGGCTTCCTCGCACAGGTACAGCGCCTCGCGCGGCAGCGGCTGTTCGTGCACCGCATAGCCGAGGTCGCGCGCCAGCCGGATCACCGTGTCGCGGGTGATGCCGGCGAGGATCGCGGCCCCCACCGGCGGCGTGTAGACCACGCCCTTGCGCACCACGAAGACGTTCTCGCCGCCGCCTTCGCTGAGCATGCCGTCGGTGCCGAGCGCGATGCCTTCCTGGTAGCCGTGGCGATGCGCCTCCATCGTGACCAGCTGGCTGTTGAGGTAGTTGCCGCCCGCCTTGGCCATCATCGGGAAGGTGTTGGGCGCGGCGCGCTGCCAGGACGACACGCAGACGTCGACGCCGCGCTCGAGGCTCTCCGCGCCGAGCATCGACCCCCACTCGATCGCCACCACCGACACCTCGACCGGCACGTCGGGCGCCGGCATCACGCCGAGGCTGCCGGCGCCGCGGAACACGATCGGGCGCAGGTAGGCGCCCTTCGTGAGCCCGTTGGCGCGGATCGCGAGGTGGCAGGCTTCGAGAAGCGCGGCGCGGTCGAAGCGCGGCTGCATGCGGTAGATGCGCGCCGACTCGAACAGGCGATCGATGTGGTCGTGCAGGCGGAAGATCGCCATGCCCTGCGGCGTTGCATAGGCGCGGATGCCCTCGAACACGGACGACCCGTAGTGCAGCGCGTGGCTGGTGACGTGGGTGGTCGCCGACTGCCAGGGCACCAGGCGGCCGTTGTGCCAGATCCACGGGGTGGGCTTCATCGCCATCGCTTCGACTCCGCGCGCTGCCGGGCGCTCAGGTACCGGTTTTCTTGGCCGCCGCGGCCGCGGGCTTGCCCGCGTTCAGCCACGGCATCTTCGCGCGCAGTGCCGCGCCGACCTTCTCGATCGGGTGGTCGAGGTCCTTCTGCTTGAGCGCCTGGTACTGCGGGTTGCCGGCCTTGTACTCGGCGATCCACTCGCGCGCGAACTGGCCGCTGCGGATCTCCTCCAGCACCTCGCGCATGTGCTGGCGGGTCTGCGCATCGACGATGCGCGGACCGCGGGTGAGATCGCCGTACTGCGCGGTCTCGCTGATGAACTGGTGCATCTTGGCCATGCCGCCCTCGTGCAGCAGGTCGACGATGAGCTTCAACTCGTGCATGCACTCGAAGTACGCGACTTCCGGCTGGTAGCCGGCCTCGACCAGGGTCTCGAAACCCTGCACCACGAGTTCGGTCACGCCGCCGCACAGCACGGCCTGCTCGCCGAACAGATCGGTCTCGGTTTCTTCCGCGAACGAGGTGGTGATCAGGCCGCCGCGGTTGCCGCCGATGCCGTAGGCATAACCCTGGGCGCGCTCCAGCGCCTTGCCGCTGGCGTCCTGGTGGACCGCGATCAGGCTCGGCACGCCGTGGCCGGCTTCGTACTCGCGGCGCACCAGCGCGCCAGGACCCTTGGGCGCGACCAGGATGACGTCGAAGCGCGGGTCCGGCGTGATCTGCTTGAAGTGCACGTTGAGGCCGTGCGCGAACAGCAGGGCGCCGCCCGGACGCAGTTGCTTCGCGATCGACTCCTCGTAGACCTGGGGCTGCTGCATGTCGGGCGTCAGCAGCGCGACGAGGTCGGCCTCGGCGGACGCCGCGGCGAGTTCGGTGACGCGCAGGCCGTCGGCCTTGGCCTTGTCCCAGCTCGGCCCGCCCTTGCGCGCGCCGACCACCACGTCGAGGCCGGAGTCGCGCAGGTTCAGCGCATGGGCGCGGCCCTGGCTGCCGTAGCCGACGATGGCGATGCGTTGGCCCTTGAGGGGGTTCGATTCTTGCGCGGACATGGCGTGGCTCCTGGGGTAGATGCGAATGGCGAATGGCGAATGGCGAATGGCGAATGGCGAATCGGGAATCGGTGCGGCGGATCAGGGGTGGGTGACGGCGCCTTCGGCGGCGGAGCCGACGAGGCGCGCGTACTTGGCGAGCACGCCGTGGGTGACGCGCGGCGGCGGCGCGACCCAGCTGCTGCGGCGCGCCTCGAGGTCGGCGCTCGTGGACAGGGTGTTGGCTTCGGCGTCGATGGTGACCTCATCGCCGTCGCGCAGCAGGGCGATGGGGCCGCCGCGCGCGGCTTCCGGTGCGACGTGGCCGACCATCAGGCCGCGGGTGGCGCCACTGAAGCGGCCGTCGGTGATCAGGGCGACGTCGTCGCCCAGCCCGCGGCCCATGAGTGCCGCGGTCACGGCCAGCATCTCCGGCATGCCGGGCGCGCCGGCCGGGCCCTCGTGGCGGATGACGACGACATCACCCGGCTGGATCGCGCCGGCCTGCACGGCCGCGAACGCCGCGGGTTCGCCGTCGAACACGCGGGCCGGACCGCTGTGCCGGTTGCGGCCGTGGCCGGCGAGCTTGACCACGCAGCCCTCGGGCGCGAGGTTGCCGAACAGGATCGAGAAGCCCCCGCGCGGCTTCACCGGCGCGGACACCGGATGCACCACCGGTTCGGGCTGCGCGCCGAGGTCCAGCGTGGCGAGGCGCTCGAACAGCGTGCCGCCCTCGACCAGGGGATGGTCTTCCAGCATGCCGGCCTGGTGCAGCGCCTGCGCGACCCGCGCCGTGCCGCCGGCCGCGAACAGTTCCACCGCGGTGAAGCGGCCGCCGGGTTTCAGGTCCGCGATCACCGGCGTGCCGCGGGCGAAGGCCTCGAAATCGGCCAGTTTCAGCGCCACCCCGGCCTCGCGCGCGATCGCCAGCAGGTGCAGTACCGCGTTGGTCGACCCCGCGGTGGCGGCGACCATGCGCATCGCATTGCGGAACGCCGCCGGCGTCATCAGCCCGCGCGGCGTGCGGCCCGTGCGCAGTGCGTCCACCACCAGCGCACCGATCCGCTCGCCGTCCGCGGGCCGCTGCGGATGCAGCGCCGGCAGGTCGTTGGAGCCATAGGGCGACAGGCCGAGCGCGGTCATCACCATCGCCATCGTGTTGGCGGTGAACTGGCCGCCGCAGGCGCCGGCCCCGGGGCAGGCGCTCTTTTCCACCGCCGCGAGTTCGGCGTCGTCGATGCGGCCCGCGCCATGCGCGCCGACCGCCTCGAACACTTCCTGGATGGTGATGTGGCGCCCACCGTGGCTGCCGTGCGCGATGGTGCCGCCGTAGAGCACCACGCTCGGGATGTCGAGCCTTGCTGCCGCCATCGCCGCGGCCGGGATGGTCTTGTCGCAGCCGCACAGGATGACCATGGCGTCGAGGCTGTGGCCGTCGACCGCGAGTTCGATCGAATCGGTGATCCACTCGCGGCTGACCAGCGAGGCGCGCATGCCGGCCGTGCCCATCGCGATGCCGTCGGTGACCGCGATGGTGTTGAACTCGATCGCGGTGGCGCCCGCCGCCTCCACGCCCCGGCGCACGTGCTGGGCCAGCGCGCGCAGGGTCAGGTTGCAGGGCGAGACGTCGCTGTAGGGGTGGACCACGGCCACGAAGGGCCGCGCGATCGCCGCGTCGTCGCGCCCGGTGGCGCGCAGCATGGCGCGCGCGGGGGCGCGGTCGGGTCCGGACTTGATCGCATCGCTACGCACTGTCGCCCATGCTCCTCGTGGTGTGCCGGACTCGCCGCCCCAGAAACGAAAAACCCCCGCTGCCGTCGCCGGTGCGGGGGTCTGGGAGGCCTTTTCGCTGCTGCTTCAGGTCACGCCCTCATCCCGCACGGTGCGCGCGTAATGAGTACGACGACAGGAAGTGCCAGGCCCTCGACACGCGCCCACGGGCCGTCCGCCCCGCCGTGGCGGCGATCGGTCGACGTCTGGCCCATGCTGCGCTGCGAAATCATGTCCCGACGGTAGACGAGCGCGTTTTCCGTTGTCAAGGGATACGGTTGCCTAGTGAGGTAGGCGCTTCGGTAGAGGGTCTGCGGCGTAGTCTCGGCCCTCACCGCGCGATCCGCTTCGCTCGTCGTGCTCTGCCAAGTCCGCTGGCACCCATGCTGCGCTCGGGGCCTCAGGGGGCGGCAGCGTGGCGAGCACGACGACGTTCGGCATCGGCAGCACGTTAGCCATCGGCGGCAGCGTCGCGATGTCCGGGCCGGTCGTGCTGTCATTACTCAGGAAGAAAAATGCCAAGCGATCGAATCCGACTCCCCGCACGCCCGTTGCGGGTGCGGGCGCGTACAAACCCGACGGAGCGACCTCGCTGGTGTATTGACGCGAAAGGTTCATGGAGAACGCGGAAGACAAAATGGCCTCTCTTGAAATCCGAGTGGGTAATCTGTCCCCGCCTGAACGGACCGCGGAGCATGCGAAGTGACGACCGGAAAGCTGTTCGAGGCTGCGCTGGGGGTTGAGGCGCCGTGGTATGTCGCGGGCACGGACTTCGATGCC
>JAJTHZ010000248.1 GCA_021299185.1 Lysobacteraceae bacterium
GCACCACCGCCGCGCCGATGAGGCTCTCCACCGCGCCGATCAGGAACACCGTGGCCCCCATCACCGCGCCCTGCAGGGGAAAGTTGAAGAAGAACCCGCGCATCGATTCGACCTCGGCGACTTTCGCGGCGACCGTCGCCGGGTCGCCGGTGGACGCGCGCGCGGCCGCCCAGGTCGTCGCAAGGCGCTTGTCCTCACTCGAGCGGATTCGCGCCGCGCGGTCCGATTCCGCCACGGCGTCTCGAACGGGAAGCGCACCCGTTCATTTCGGCTACATCTGACGAAAGAGTGGCAGATACGCGCGACTGACGGGCAACGTCTCCTTCCGGCCCCGCAGATGGATCACCGCGCTGTCGTCGTCCCGAACGACATGCTGGATGGCTCGAAGGTTGACCACCACGGAGCGATGGACCTGGACGAACTGGGCGCGATCGAGTTGCGAAAGAAGCTGTTTCAATGGTGTCCGTACGACCGCCTCGGCATCCAGGCGATCGCCAGCGCGCCATGCGACGGTCGTGTACTTGTCGTTGGCGCGCAGGTAGTCGACGTGATCGACCGGAATCACGCGAAGAACAGCACCCGCTGACGCGCGAATCCATCGGAGCACATCGGGCGGACGATCGCCAAGCCGCTCCATCAACAGGTGCAGCATCGCCTCGGTTTGCATGACGGGCATCGCCAAGCGCAGACGCTGCTGAAGCCGCTGCACGGTGTCATCGAGCCGCTCTGGCTGAACAGGCTTGATCAGGTAGTCCAAGGCACCCTGCTCGAAAGCCGTCAGCGCGTACTGCTGGAATGCCGTGACGAAGACCAGATGGGCGCGCCTTCCGATCATCCGCGCCGCTTCAACGCCCGACATGCCCGGCATGTGCACGTCGAGGAAACAGATGTCTGGCGTGTGTTCCTCGAAGAGATCGACGGCCTCGGCGCCATTGCGCGCCTGCGCGACGATGTCCAGCTCCGGCCAGGCGGTGGACAACATGCGGCTGAGCCCGCTGCGCAGCAAGGGCTCGTCGTCGGCGATGAGTGCCGTCGGTCTCCTCATGTGGGATCCACAGCCATCGGGACGCGAAGCGAAGCATGAACGCCCGTCGGACTCCTCGACGTGATGTCCAGTCCACCAGCGTCGCCGAACATCAGGTGCAGGCGTTCCCGCAGCGTTGCCAGCCCCGTACCGAGGCCTGCAGCGCCGTTGTCGAGACCGACTCCATCGTCCGTGATCTCGACCACCACGCTCGAACCGGACGCGCTGGCGACGACCTCGATGAAGCCGCCATCGACACCCGGATCGATCCCGTGCCGAACCGCGTTCTCGACCAGCGTCAGAACGCTCAGGGGCGGACATCGAGCCGCGCCGAGGGCGGGCGGAAGGGCGAGCCTGAACGTCAATCGATCGGGCATCCGGATCTTCATGATCTCGAGGTAAGCGCGAGCCAGATCGAACTCTTCCGAGAGCGACGTGCTGTCGCCATGCATTCGTGGAACCGCCGCGCGAAGGTAGGCGATCAGGCTGTCCAGCACATGGCTCGCCAGCGGGGAGCCACTGATGACGAGCTCACGGATGTTCGCCAGCGTGTTGAAGATGAAGTGCGGCTCGACCTGCGCCTGCAGCAGGGCAAGCCGGGCCTCCAACGCCTTCCTCTCGAGCTGGCTCTTCTCGAGCCGGAACGCGAGCGCCTGAGTACGTGCTTCATCCTTGATCTTCTCGAGCAGCGCGATCAGCGCTATCCACGGCACGATCAGCAGCCCAAGAACAACCTGTACCTTGAACCCGGTGACGCGCAGCTCGTTTCGATACCAGGGCACAGCGCTGTCGTAGGTCGTGACGAAATACGCCACTGCCATCGCAGGCGGAATCGACACGGCCACGCCGACGATCTGGACCGCCCAACGCGACACTCGCGCGGGAAGTCTCTTCGGCCACTGCTCGAGGACGCCGAACACCACGAGTGCGACCAGAGCGACCAGGACGGCTCTGGCCAGCGTATCCGGATAGGACGCCGGACGAAGCAAGGCGACGAGACTCAGTACCGCCGCAGCCCCGAGCGCAACCTGCAGCCGTCGTCGGCTGAATAGGGTGGACATGGCGATGGGCATGGGGCGTACCAGGTATGCCTGCACCAAAGACCGAGCGATCGCGGCGCCTCGAGCTTCAGCAGTGCATCAGGATTTGCGGGGGCACACAAGGCCCCCGCACCGGCGGCGTCACCGGCATGGACTGACTGCGTGAAGGGTGCGCGGCAGATCAGTCTTGCTCCACTCCAGGCGCGAAGGTTCCCGCATGCGACGAAGCGCGTCCTGCGGCGACGAACCGCAGCACGCTGTGGGTGACTGGCGTTCCTCGCGCCGTTCGGTCGGACGAAGGGCGGGGGCTTTCGCTGCGCGCGCACGACCGGTCGATATCCGCAGGCTGCGAACCTGGCGCACGTTTCCGCCACTCACGATCCCGTGGCGACGATTCGTCGCACGGCGGTGGACCGTCGTCGAGGCCGAGCGGATCGTCACCCTGGACGACGCCAGCAGGAGATCGAGATGCATCCGGCTCGCCGCCCAATCCGCCAGTTCGCGTGGTCGCTCCGCGCACTTGACCGAACCGTTGTCGGCTGGTTCGCGCTCGCCCTGATCGGGCAGTTGGCGTTCTTCACCTACATTGCGGCGTTCTACGGCGGTTCGCTGTTGCACGGCGATTTCGAGGTCTGGAACCGGCTCCAGGCATTGGGTCGGACGCCCTATCTTGAAGATGACACGCGAGGAAACTGGGTGTTCCTTGCGCACGCCCTGGGCGCGGGATGGGTGGCGCTCGGGGGCGTGCTGCAGCTGGTTCCGGCGATCCGCGAACGTGCGCCGCGCTTCCATCGGTGGAATGGGCGCGTCTTTCTGCTGATGGTGGTTGTGTTGAGTCTGAGCGGCTTCTATCTCGAGTGGATCCGGGACGAGCCGCCAACCACGCTTTCCGGCTTCGCCACCAGCATCAATGGCGTCCTCATTCTGAGCTTTGCTTTCCTGGCCTGGCGCACCGCGCGCGCGAAGCGGTTCGCGATCCACCGCCGGTGGGCGATGTATCTCTTCCTGGTCTCGAACACACAGTGGTTCACGCGTGTCGGTCTTTTCGGCTACATCGCAGTCTGCGAGCTCCTGGGCGTTGGAGCGGAAAGCACGGAGTCGTTCTTCGCGTTCTGGCAGTTCGGTGCGTTCCTTGTTCCGCTTTCGGTGGCCTGGCTTTACCTGCTGGCACCGCAGCGGGGCCTTGCATTCAAGGCAGGCGTTGCGGTGGTCATTGCAACGCTGTCCGTCCCCATGATGATCGGCATGGTCGCCTATGGCGTCTTCACGCTGAAGCTTGCGACCGGGGCGCCTTTGGGTTTCTGAGACCGGTCAGGGACAGGCATCTGACGGCGTTTTTCGCGATGGGCGACGCGGCACCCACCGAGCGCTCGCGAGGAACGGCCAGGCGGCGCTGCCGCCGTGACCTGGCCCATGGCCGCCGGTCAAGCGCGCCGCCGCACCACCGCCGCGCCGATGAGGCTCTCCACCGCGCCGATCAGGAACACCGTGGCCCCCATCACCGCGCCCTGCAGGGGAAAGTTGAAGAAGAACCCGCGCATCGATTCGACCTCGGCGACTTTCGCGGCGACC
>JAJTHZ010000270.1 GCA_021299185.1 Lysobacteraceae bacterium
CGCCCGCGCTGCAGGGAGCGCTGCGCCGCGCCGGCCTTGCCGCCGCCGCGGATCGGCGTGCGCGGGCGGCCGAGCATCAGGCGCGCGAGCAGGCCGGGCGGCAGCGCGGCGAGCGCGGCGGCGACCAGCAGCTCCTCCGGCGGACGCTCGGCGTTCTTCTCGGCGTCGGCACGGTCGGGATCGTCCGGCGGCGGCTCGCCGTCCTGCGGCGGTTCCGGCGGCGGCGGTTCGGCGGGTGGCTCCTCGTCCGGCGCCTGCGGCAGCACGGTGGCGCGCGCGGCGAACACTAGGCGCGCGGCGGCGGCCGCGTCGTCCTCGTCGGCGGCTTCGCGCCCGTCGAGCGCGGCCAGCGCGATCGCCGCGCGCTGGGCGAACAGCACCGCGCGCAGCGAAGCGATGCCGAGCTGCAGCGCGGTCACGCACAGCGCGCGCGTGAGGTCCTCGCTGATCGAGGCCTTCGCCAGGCGTCCGCGCGCGGCAACGACGTCGGCCGGCGCGACGGCAGCGACCGGCTCGTCGACCCGAAGCCCCTCGAGGTCGATCCAGAACCCGAGCCGGTCGCGCAGCGCCGCGGCCGCGGGTTCTTCGTCGGCCAGTGATTCGTCCAGCGCGACCGCGCCGATGCGCGCCGGCAGGCGCTGCGCAAGGCCCTGACGCTCCAGCACGACCTCGCCCGCATCCAGCGCCGCGCACGCGTGGGCGACGGTCGATGCCGGCAGGCGTTCGGCCATCGCCAGCAGCACCAGCCCGCCGTCGGCTTCGGCCAGCAGGCCGCGCTGCGCGACCGGGCGGCCAGCGGCGAGCGTGGCGGCGAGGTCGAGCCCGCCGAGCAGGCGGTCTTCGCCCGCGTGCTGCGGGATCTTGCGCAGCGGTTCGGCCTCGGGCAGCAGCGCGCGCAGCAGCGCCAGCCAGGCCGCGCGCGCCGGCGTGGCGCCCGCATGCACCCACGCCCCGCCCAGCCCGCGCGGATCGATGGCCACCAGGGCGGCGGCCAGCGAAGCGTCAGCCCAGCGCGCTTCGTCGGCCGCAGCGGCCATCGCTCAGTGGCCGAAGACGTCGGCCAGCACGCGCTCGACGCGCACGCCGGAACCCGAATCGTCGAGGGGATCGCGGCGCAGGCGGTGGCGCAGGGCGCTGGGCGCCATCCGGCGCAGGTGCTTGTCCTCGACCTGCTTGTCGCCGTCGAGCGCGGCCAGCACGCGGGCGGCGCGCACCAGGGTGAGCTCGCCGCGCAGGCCGTCGGTGCCGAGCTTCATGCACAGGGTCGCTGCGCGCTCGAGCGCGGCGTCCGGCACCACGACCGCGTCGAGCCGGCCGGCGGCGGCGACGATCCTGCGGCGCACCTTGTCGTCTTCCTTCTTCCACTGCGCGCAGAAGCCCTCGCGGTCGCGCTCGTAGGCGTCGCGGCGGCGCACGACCGCGATCCGCGCGGCGATCTCGGTCGGGGTCTTGACCTCCACCGAGAGGCCGAAGCGGTCGAGCAGCTGCGGGCGCAGCTCGCCCTCCTCCGGGTTGCCGCTGCCGACCAGCACGAAGCGCGCCGGGTGGCGCACCGAGAGGCCTTCGCGCTCGACCAGGTTCTCGCCGCTGGCGGCGACGTCGATCAACAGGTCGACGAGGTGGTCCTCGAGCAGGTTGACCTCGTCGACGTAGAGGAAGCCGCGGTTGGCGCGCGCCAGCAGGCCGGGCTCGAAGGCCTTGACGCCCTGCGAGAGCGCGCGCTCGAGATCGAGGGCGCCGACGACGCGGTCCTCGGTGGCGCCCAGCGGCAGGTCGACCACCGGCACCGGCACCTTGTGCGACTTGAGCTTGTCCTTCGATCCGCGGCCGGTGCACAGCGCGCAGGCGCGGCCGGGCGCGGTCGGCGCGCAGTGCCAGGCGCAGCCGACCACGGCGTCCATCTTCGGCAGCAGGGCGGCCAGCGCGCGCACGGCGGTCGACTTGCCGGTGCCGCGGTCGCCGAACACCATCACCCCGCCGACCGTGGGATCGACCGCGGCGACCAGCAGCGCGAGCTTCATCTCCTCCTGGCCGACGATCGCTGAAAACGGAAACGGATGTGCCATGCTCGCTGCGTATTGCCGCCGGGTCGCGCGGGGATGCCCGCCTCGGCCCGACTTTAACAGAGCCCCGCCGCCGCCGACCCGATGCGCCCCGCCCTGCCCCGCTGGATCGTCGCGCTGGTCGCGCTGGCCGCGATCGGTGCCGCGCTGTGGCAGTTGCGCGCGCAGGCGGATGGTTTGCGGGTCGAGGCCGGGCTCGCCGGCACGGTGCCGCTGACGGTCTACCGCCCGGTCGGCGACGCGCCCGCGCCGGCGATCGTGATCGCGCATGGCTTCGCCGGTTCGCGCCAGTTGATGCAGCCGTTCGCCACCTCGCTGGCGCGGCGCGGCTACGTGGCTGTGGTGTTCGACTTCCCCGGCCACGCGCGCAACCCGGTCGCGCTGCCGGCCGGCCTCGCGGACCGGCCGGCGATGCAACGCAGCCTGCTGGACGCGCTGGATGCGGTGGTCGAGCACGCGCGGTCGCTGCCGGGCGCCAACGGGCGCGTCGGCGTGCTCGGGCATTCGATGGCCGCCGACGTGGTGGTGCAGTACGGCCATGCGCATCCCGACGTGGCGGCCACGGTCGCGGTGTCGCTGTTCGTGCCGGAGCCGCACGCCTGGCGCCCGCGCAACCTGCTGGTCATCGACGGCGCGCTGGAGCCGGCGATGCTGCGCGAGCACGGCCTCGCCACCCTCGCCGCCACGGTCGGCGGCGCGGTCGAACCCGGCACGACGTACGGCGACTTCGCCGACGGCAGCGCGCGCCGCATCGTCTTCGCACGCGGCGTCGAGCACATCGGCGTGCTCTACAGCGGCGACAGCCTGCGCGAGGCCGGCGCCTGGTTCGACCAGGCCTTTGGCCGCGCCACATCGGCGGATGCGCCGGTCGACACCCGCGGGCCGTGGCTGGGCGTGCTGTTCCTCGGCATGGTCGCGCTGGCGTGGCCGCTGGCGGGAATGCTGCCGCGGGTCGCCGCACCGGCGCCGCGCGCGCCCGCCGGCTGGCGCTGGCTGCTGCCGGTGGCCCTGCTGCCGGCACTGGCGACCCCCCTGCTGTTGCGCGCGGTGCCGGTGTCGTTCCTGCCGCTGCTGCTGGGCGATTACCTGATCCTGCACTTCGGCCTGTACGGCCTGCTGACGGTGGGCATGATCGCCCTGCTGCGCCGGCGCCTGCCCGATGCGCCGGCACTGCACGCGGACTTCCGCCGGCTGGCGCTGGCAGCGCTCGCGGTCGCCGCGTTCAGCGGCCTGTGCATCGCCTGGCCGATCGACGCATACGTGTTCTCGATGGGACCCGCGCCCTGGCGGCTGCCGCTGGTGGCCCTGCTGGCGCTCGGCCTGCTGCCGTGGTTCCTCGCCGACGAATGGCTGACGCGGCGGCTGGCGCCGATGCGCGGCGCCTATGCCTTCACCAAGGCCTGCTTCCTGCTCTCGCTGGTGCTGGCGATCGCGCTCGACCTGCGACGCCTGTTCTTCCTGGTGATCCTGGTGCCGGCGATCCTGCTGCTGTTCGGCATCTACGGCCTGTTCAGCGAATGGGTGCGCCGGCGCACCGGCCACCCGCTGCCGGCGGCGATCGCGCACGCGCTGGTCTTCGCCTGGTTCATCGGCATGACCTTCCCGGTCGTGGACTGAAGCCGCCTTCGCGCCGCGCCGACGCAGGCGACACGCGGCCTTCGCGGCGGCTGGCTATGCTTGCCGCATGATCCGCGCCCTCGCCAGCCTGTTCTTCTACACCACCTTCTATTCGCGCTTCAGCGCGGCCGGACTGGAACGCCGCCGCAGGCAGTGGCAGCCCTACACCGAGGACCTCACCGGCCAGACCTGGCTGATCACCGGCGCCAGCGGCGGGCTGGGCCGTGCGATCGCGCTGGCCGCCAACGCGCGCGGGGCGACCGTGCTGGCGGCCGCGCGCAGCGCGGACAAGCTCGACGTCCTGCGCCGCGAGGCGACCGCGCCCGCGCGGCTGGTCCCGCTGGCCTTCGACCTGTCGCTGGTGCGCGCGGTGCGCGCTCTGGCGGCAGAGGTCGCCGCGCGCCCGGCGCCGGTCACCGTGCTGGTCAACAACGTGGGCGTGCTGCTCAACGATTTCACGCGCACCGGCGAGGGCCTTGAGGCCTCCTTCGCCACCAACCTTCTGGGCCACCTCGTGCTCACCGAGGCGCTGCGCGACGCGAACGCACTCGATCCCGCCGGCGCGGTCGTCAACATGAGCTCCGGCGGCATGTACGGCGCGAAGCTCGACCTCGCCGCGCTCACGCGCGCCGACGCCGCCGGCTGGGACGGGATGGCGGCCTACGCCCAGCACAAACGCGCCCAGGTCGAGCTCGCGCGCGCCTGGAACACGGCGTGGAAGGGCGCACCGAAGGCCTACGCCATGCACCCCGGCTGGGCCGACACCGAGGGCGTGCGCACGTCCCTGCCGTGGTTTCGCGCCGCGCTCAAGGCGCGCCTGCGGACCACCGAACAGGGCGCCGACACCGCGCTCTGGCTGGGCACCACCAGGCCACCACCGGATCCCGAGGGCGGCATCTGGCTCGACCGCGTGCGCGATGCCGAGCATGAGTTCGGGTTCACCCGCGGCGGGGCGGACGCGGCGTCGCTGCGGGACCTGCTGCGCAAGACGGCGGCCCGGATCGGCTGAGCGACGCCGGCCCGCGCGGGGTCGCCGGGGCGTCGACCCGGAACCGCGGGACCAGCGCCGCGCTGGAGACTTGCGCGGCGGCTCCCTAGACTCGACGGCCCGCGCCCTGGCTTTCCTGCGACCGTGACCGCCGCTCCCCTGCCGCCCATCGAAGACTGCCGCCTCGCGATCATCGGCCTGGGCTACGTCGGCCTGCCGCTGGCGGTCGAGTTCGGGCGGTGCATCGACACCCTGGGCTTCGACATCGACCACCGCCGCATCGCCGAACTGGCGGCCGGTCGCGACCACACGCTGGAAGCTTCCCGGGAAGAACTGGAGTCCGCCCAGCGCCTGACGTTCAGCGCCGATCCCGGCCGGCTGAAGGACCGCGAGGTCTTCATCGTCACCGTGCCGACGCCGATCGACGACTTCAAGCGACCGGATCTGGGCCCGCTCGAAGCCGCCAGTCGCACGGTCGGTCGGGCCCTGTCGCGCGGCGGCGTGGTGATCTACGAATCCACCGTCTACCCCGGCGCCACCGAAGAGGTCTGCGTGCCGATCCTGGAGCAGGAATCGGGCCTGCGGTTCAACGAGGACTTCTACGCCGGCTACAGTCCGGAGCGGATCAACCCGGGCGATCCGACCCACCGCCTGCCGAACATCGTCAAGGTCACCTCCGGGTCGACGCCCCAAGTGGCCGACCACGTGGATGCACTGTACCGGCGGGTGGTCGTCGCCGGCACCCACAAGGCCTCCAGCATCCGGGTGGCCGAGGCCGCGAAGGTGATCGAGAACACGCAGCGCGACGTCAACATCGCGCTGGTCAACGAACTGGCGCTGATCTTCCACCGGCTGGGCATCGACACCCAGGAGGTGCTGGAGGCCGCCGGCACCAAGTGGAACTTCCTGCCCTTCCGCCCCGGCCTCGTCGGCGGCCACTGCACCGGCGTCGACCCCTATTACCTCACCCACAAGGCGACCCAGCTCGGCCACCACCCCGAGATGATCCTCGCCGGGCGGCGGATCAACGACGACATGGGCCGCCACGTGGCGCGACGGGTGGTCAAACTGATCGGCCGGCGTCGCGATCTTGCGGCCGGTGCGCGAGTGCTGGTGCTCGGCCTGAGTTTCAAGGAGAACTGCCCGGACCTGCGCAACACGCGGGTGATCGACGTGGTGGACGAGCTGCGCAGCTACAGCCTGCGGGTCGACGTCCACGATCCCTGGGTGGACGCAACCGCGGCCAGGGCCGAGTACGGGCTCGACCTGATCGCGTCACCCGCGCACGGGGCCTACGACGCGGTGATCCTGGCGGTCGCGCACCGTCAGTTCGTCGCCCTCGGCGCCGAGGGCGTGCGCGCATTCGGCAAGCCCGGCGCAGTGGTGTTCGACGTCCGGCAGGTGCTGCCGCGGCACGCCGTGGACGACCGGCTGTGAGAGTGCTGGTCACCGGCGCGGCGGGCTTCATCGGCGCGGCCCTGTCGCACCGCCTGCTCGACCGCGGCGACGAGGTGTTCGGCCTCGACAACCTCAATGCCTACTACGACGTGCGGCTCAAGCAGGCACGCCTGGAGCGCCTCGTCGCGCGCGCGGGCTTCGGCCACCACGTGGGCAGCCTGGAGGACGCCGACGCCGTGGCGCGCGCCTTCGCTGCCGGCCGGCCCGACCGCGTCGTGAACCTTGCCGCGCAGGCCGGGGTGCGCTATTCGCTGGTCAACCCGCGCGCCTACGTCGACAGCAACATCGTCGGCTTCGTCAACATCCTCGAAGCCTGCCGCCACCGCGGCATCGGGCACCTGGTCTACGCCTCCTCGAGCTCGGTCTACGGCGCCAACGTCAAGCTGCCGTTCTCGGTGCGCGACGCGGTCGACCATCCGGTGAGCCTGTACGCAGCGACCAAGAAGGCCAACGAGCTGATGGCGCACACCTACAGCCATCTGTTCGGCTTGCCGACCACGGGCCTGCGCTTCTTTACCGTGTACGGCCCCTGGGGCCGCCCCGACATGGCCCTGTTCCTGTTCACGCGCAACATTCTGGAAGGCAAGCCGATCGATGTCTTCAACCACGGCCACCACACGCGCGACTTCACGTATATCGACGACATCGTCGAGGGCGTGCTGCGCACGCTCGACCGCGTGCCGGGCCCGGACCCCGCCTTCGACCCGATGCAGCCCAACCCGGGCACATCGGCGGCGCCCTGGCGCGTGTACAACATCGGCAACCACCAGCCGGTGCAGCTGAGCCGCTACATCGAGGTGATCGAAGCCACGCTGGGCCGCAAGGCGGCCAGAAACCTGCTGCCGCTGCAGCCCGGCGACGTACCGGACACCTACGCCGATGTCGAGGAACTGGCCCGCGACACCGGCTACCAGCCATCGACCCCGATCGAAGTCGGCGTGGCGCGCTTCGTGGACTGGTATCGCGCCTACTACAGGGTCTGAGCGGCCGGTCCGCGGGGCCGTCGAGGCGCCCGCAGATTGCCCGCGCCGCGCCCGGCGGCGGGCCTGCACAATCGTCGCATCGCAACACTGAGGAATCCGACCATGTGTGGAATCGTCGCCGCCACCGCGAAACGGGACGTGGTCCCGATCCTGATCGCCGGCCTCAAGGCCCTCGAATACCGCGGCTACGACAGCGCGGGGCTGGCCGTGCTCGCACCGGGCAACCTGCAGCGACTGCGCGCCAAGGGCAAGGTGCGCGACCTCGAAGCCCTGCAGGCCACCGACCCCATCGCCGGCAGCACCGGCATCGCGCATACGCGCTGGGCCACCCACGGCG
Organism: Lysobacteraceae bacterium; assembly: GCA_021299185.1. Taxonomy (GTDB): domain Bacteria; phylum Pseudomonadota; class Gammaproteobacteria; order Xanthomonadales; family Ahniellaceae; genus UBA4656. The sequence continues at coordinate 7,447 of JAJTHZ010000270.1, forward strand.
TGCCCAACACCAGCAACGCGCACCCGCTCGTGTCGCGCGACGACGTCTCGGTGGTGCACAACGGCATCATCGAGAACCACGAGGCGCTGCGCGCCGAGCTTATCGCCGCCGGCTACGCGTTCACCTCCGAGACCGACACCGAGGTGATCGCACACCTGGTGCACGCCGGCCTCGACCGCGGCCTGTCGCTGCGCGAAGCGACGCGCCAGGCGGTCAACCGCCTGCACGGCGCGTACGCCATCGCGGTCTTGAGCCAGCGCGAGCCCGGCCACGTGATCGGCGCCCGCCGCGGCAGCCCGCTGGTGGTGGGCGTGGGCGAGGGCGAGCATTTCCTCGGCTCCGACGTGCAGGCCCTGATCCGCGAGACCCGCCGGTTCGTCTACCTCGACGAGGGCGACCTGGTGGAGATCACGCGCGAGCGCTTCGAGGTGTTCGACACCGACCGCAAGCCGCTGTCGCGCACCGTCAAGACCACCGACCTCAGCGCGGACGCTGTCGACCGCGGCGAGTACCGCCACTACATGCTGAAGGAGATCTTCGAGCAGCCGGAGGCGGTGGCGCGCACGCTGGAGGGCCGCATCGCCGGCAATCGCGTGCTGCCCAACATCTTCGGCGTGGACGCCGACGCCCTGCTGTCGAAGGTGCGCCACGTCCACATCGTGGCCTGCGGCACCAGTTACCACGCGGGGCTGGTCGCGCGGTACTGGTTCGAGGGCATGGCCGGCATCCCCTGCATGGTCGAGGTGGCCAGCGAGTACCGCTACCGCCAGGGCGTCGTCCCCCCAGGCACACTGTTCCTCGCCATCTCCCAGTCCGGCGAGACGGCGGACACGCTGGCCGCGCTGCGCGAGGGCAAGATCCGCGGGTACCTCGGGTCCGTCGCGATCTGCAACGTGCCGGAGTCGTCGCTGGTGCGCGAGTCCGACCTGGTGCTGATGACGCGCGCCGGCCCCGAGATCGGCGTGGCCTCGACCAAGGCCTTCACCACCCAGTTGACCGCGCTCGCGCTGCTGGTGCTGGAGGTCGCGCGCATCAACGGCATGGACAAGGACAAGTACCAGCGCCTGGTCGCCCAGCTCGCCAGCCTGCCGCGCGTGATCGCCGAGGCGCTGGCGCTGGATCCGCAGGTGCTGAAACTCGCCGAGCGCTTCGTGCCCAAGCACCACGCCCTGTTCCTCGGCCGCGGCGCGCACTGGCCGGTGGCGATGGAAGGCGCGCTGAAACTGAAGGAGATCTCCTACATCCACGCCGAGGCCTACCCGGCCGGCGAGTTGAAGCACGGCCCGCTGGCCCTGGTCGACGAGGACATGCCGGTGATCGCGGTCGCGCCGAACAACCAGTTGCTGGAGAAACTGAAGTCCAACCTCGCCGAAGTGCGCGCACGCGGCGGCGAGCTGTTCGTGTTCGCCGATGCCGGGGCGGGCATCGCCCAGGACCCCGCGCGCGGCGCCCTGCTGCGGATCGACTCCGGCGGCGACCTGATCGCGCCGATGGTGCTCACCGTGCCGCTGCAGCTGCTGGCCTACCACGTCGCCGTGCTGCGCGGGACCGACGTCGACCAGCCGCGGAACCTGGCGAAGTCGGTGACGGTGGAGTAGCGGGCGCGTCAGCCGCCGAGCCCATGCCTATAGCGCGGTGGAAGTCCAGCAAGCTGGCGCCCTACTCAACCACCAAAGCACGCCGCCTTCGCAGATACTCGACACGAGGCGCCTGGCGCTTAGGCGTGCGCACTGTGCTTCCATCCAGTGGCAGCAATAGACGGAGAAGCGCGAGATCCTCGCCGATGCGCTTCTTGTCGATTCGCACTGTCAAGTCATCGTCTATCGTCAGATAGCCCTTCTCAAATGCACGATCGGCCATAAGGGAAAGGCACACGCCGTTCGACGGGTCGAGCCGGATGCTCTGGTCTACACTCCAAGGCACGATATGCGAGGCGACAAGGAACGCTCTCGTCTTGACTCCGGTGATGGCACAGGCGTAGTCATAGTTGGCCTTGACAGCCTCCGCAAACGCCTGCTGAGCGCTACCCCGCGAATTGGTCGTGACCTTCGCGTCCGCAACCGAGTAGTCCTCCTGCTCAATCTGCTCTCTGAAACCGTCGACCTGCACGGAATAGACCGCAGGCTCGTCCGCGGCAGCGTCTCCCTGAGAACTTGTAGGAAGTCGCTGCGCCAGCAAGTAAATCAGATCCTCAATAGAAGCAAGAACGACCATGGGCAACGGAGTTGGCGCAATCCACGCGTCATGGTTCTTTGCGGGATCGAAAAAAAGACCAGCACCTGGATACCGAAGATAATCAAGTAGAGATTGTCTAACGTCAGCGTTCAGGCTCTCAATAACCGCGACGTGGTCCGTCTGGGCAGATAGCCGCGCAACTACCTCCTGAACCTGGGCGCTTGGTGCAACGCCGGCGCTCTCGAACTGCGACCAATTCGTTGCGCGTCGCTGAGTCGTTCTTTTCACGAGATCGCGCACTTGCGGAGGAACAAGCTCGATACTGGCCCACGTGAACGCGTCGCTCGCCCCGTCAAGATAGGCACGCAGGTGCAGTACACGAGGTTCGCCCACAATCTTTACCGCAATCAGGTAGGGTTGCCCACCCCCCCGATCCGCGATGCTTTGGAACTCTCGCTGCGCATCGTTGGCATCCCTTAGGTTCGGATTACCAGGAATCGTCTCGGGCACAGCATCGCCCGGAGTCTCACTCATTCTCCAAGGACGAGGTGCGCCGTCCCTCGTTTCCCACTTCAGGTGGGGCCGGTCGGCCGACTCAAAAACGAAAGCACCGCGCGAAGACCCTTGGGGCCACCGGTACTCAAGCGGAACCGATCCACTCCCACTTGCTGACACTGCGAGCATCCGTGCGGCAGCGTCAATGAAATCCTGTTTTCTCGAAAGCTGAATGTAGTCCTTCGTATAGCCGAGGCCGCCTATGCGCCCATACGTAGCCTGATGAGCTGCAGGGCCATAGTAGACAACCATGACCCATTCGACGGGCCGCGCAGCCACTAGATCAGCCCCACAACGATCGCCTCGGGAGACTGGTGCGCTTCCACTTCACGCTTGCTTTGTGCTGCAAGCGCTCGACGCGCCGTGAATCGGATGATATCCGCATCTGCAAACAACGCACGCACGCACTCGGTGTCTCGATTGGACATCACCCAGCGTACGCCTCGGCGAGTAAGGTCGCGACAGATCGCAGCAAGATCAACTAGGTCCGCCATCTCGAATGTTTTCGCCGTGTACTTATTGAATTTCGCTGTGGGCTCTTTCTCGACGCCCGGCCGCGAGAAGATCGGGAGGTACGGCGGATCAAGGTAGACGAAATCGCCGCGCTGGGCGCTCACCAACACTTCGCGGAAGTCACCTGCGACGAGGTCCGACTGGGCCAATGCCTGTCGGGCTGACCTCATCGTGGCATCGTCGATACTCTTGAATCGGCGATCACCCCATGGAACGTTCATCGCTCCAGTTCGAGAGTTCTCCCGCCACAAGTGATTCCAAGAAACACCATTCAGGTACAGAAATCGAGCAGCTTTTTCTATCGTGCCGGCTGGCGACTGCGCGCGCACCTGGTAGTAGAAGTCCTTCGAGTCATTGGCTTGATACCAAGACAACAACGGGCGCAACTCCGCCGGGTGATCGCGGATTGCGACCCATGCAGCTACGAGGTGGTCGTTCAGGTCTGCCAGACAGGACCGCCCTGAGATGCGGCTCGACAAAGCCAGGAACACAGCGCCACCGCCAAGGAACGGTTCGTAGTAGTTCGCGATGGCAGGCGGCACATGGGGAAGAATGCGAGGAAGTAACCGTGTCTTCCCGCCAGCCCAACGGATGAACGGCTTAAGCACTGACGGGTCGGGGTGCTCTTGGCACTGCCTACCTGCAGACTCTCCTGTGAGCGCCGCTACCGCCATATTGCCGTCCCCGGTCTTGCCTTTCGATGGCTCATGATATGAGATTGGCGCCAGCGATCCTAACCTGCCGCCGTCGACCTCCAGACCATGTCTGACGTAGAGCTTGTGTGGCCGAACAAGGAGCTCCAGCTTCGGGCTTCCGGCGAGGCGGGCTACGAGTGGCTCAGTCTTGGGGATGAGCGACTGTGCGCCAAGCCGTCCATCGAGCGCATCTCTGACGGGAGACTTACCGCGCGGACGAATCTGATCGCAATCGGTGACGGCCTAGATGTGCTGGAGGCCCTGGGTGCGCGAAGCCCCGTCCTCACGGGTGGTGTTCGGCTTGTGTACATCGATCCTCCATTCAACACGCAGGGGAGTTTTCGGCAGTACAACGACGCCATGCAGCGCTCGATGTGGCTGAGCATGATGCGCGATCGCTTGGCTGCAGTTCGACCGCTGCTTGCGGAAGATGCGAGCATCTGGGTCCACCTGGACGATGCCGAAGTGCATCGCGCGCGCGCAATCATGGACGAGGTCTTCGGTGAGAACGCATTCGTTGCCTCGGTAATCTGGCAGAAGAGGACTACGCGAGACTCTCGGGCTGCCTTTTCGTCAAACCACGACACGATTCTGGTGTATGCCCCTAGCGGCCCGAAGCGCTGGAAGACATCACGGAATCTTCTAACCAAGGAGGACGCGCGCCTTCGCAATCGTGACGGCGATCCGCGTGGACCTTGGGCCGATGCTCCTTTCACGGCGCCCGGCTATCGAAAGGGTCAGCAGTACGAGATCACAACGCCGACTGGATTGATCCTACGTCCGCCGAGGGGGCGATCTTGGTATGCAACGGAGCAGACCTTTCTGGACCTGCTTGCGGATGGCCGAATTTGGTTCCCCAAGGGCGGAGACGGATCGCCCAGGCTAAAGCTCTTTGCGAGTCAGTTGCGAGGCCTCGTTCCGTTCACTGTTTGGGGCGCAACGGATACCGGAACAAATGACGATGCAAAGCGTCATCTTCTCGCCATGTTTCCGGGCGCTGAAGTGTTTGACACACCCAAGCCAGAGTCGCTTCTTGAGCGCATCATTCATATCGCTACAAATCCGTCAGAGCTTGTAGTGGACCTGTTCGGGGGGAGCGGTACAACGGCCGCAGTGGCACATAAGATGCGTCGACGGTGGCTGATCGCAGAACGCAATCCACAGACTGTCCTCGATTTTCTTGTTCCACGCATGAGGCGAGTCGTAAATGGTCTTGATCCTGGCGGAGTAACGGAAGTCACCTCGTGGGTTTGTGGTGGCGAATTCGAAGTTGTGCAGGTTGCACCCATCTGCGGAGCTCTTCCGGAGAGCGCACGCCCCCCCGCGATTAGGCGGCGGTGGCTTAGGATCGAGAAGCTCCTGAGTCCAGCAGGTGGTGCCCGTAGCTCTTCTGCTGCATAACTGCCGACGCGTCGGTCGATCTCGGCCCGCCGTTTACCCAGACTTGGATCAGGTTGTGAAATGGCGGCTTTGTGAAAGGGTCGCTCCGTTTGTTTGGCTTGCTTGGCCCGGCGCTTTCGGGACGCCTGAAGGTCAGTCCAATAACCTTGCATGGGTACCGCTTCGGGGTCCAGCCGGGCGGCAAGGATTCCGCCTTCCTTGCCCGGCCAACTCAGTCTGACGAATCGTCCGACGTGAGCGCGATCTGCAGGTACTCGATCGGCAACGAGAAGCTGCTGCGCAGGCGCTCGAGGTACCGTGCGGTGAACTCGTCCAGGGCCGGCTCGCCCACAACGGTCAATCCGGCAGGCTCCAGACCCCCTTCGCGGAATGCGTACTCCAGCAACCGTCCCATCGCTTGGCGCACGACGGCATCGGTAAGCGTCCGGTGACCACACCTTGCCCTCGCCACCCTTCGCGAATCTGGCCGTCGCCTTACCCCGCCGCCGGGCGCCAGCTGTGCGGCAGCAGCGTCCCGATCTCGCTGTCCTTGGTCGTCGGCAGCCGCGTGAGCACATCGCTGAGCCAGGCGTGCGGCTCGTGGCCGTTGGCCTTGGCAGTTGCCAGCAGGCCCATGATGATCGCGGCGCGCTCGCCAG
>JAJTHZ010000033.1 GCA_021299185.1 Lysobacteraceae bacterium
GGCATCGAAGTCCGTGCCCGCGACATACCACGGCGCCTCAACCCCCAGCGCAGCCTCGAACAGCTTTCCGGTCGTCACTTCGCATGCTCCGCGGTCCGTTCAGGCGGGGACAGATTACCCACTCGGATTTCAAGAGAGGCTCAAGTATTCGTGGGTGCTGGCGATCGCCGGCCTCGGTGGCCTGCTGGGCGTGCTGTTCTCGGTGCCGCTGCGGCGCACGATGATCGTCGAAGACCCGCTGCCCTTCCCGGAAGGCAAGGCGGCGGCGGAGGTGCTCAAGGCCGGCGACAACCCGGGCCCCGGCCTGAAGCTGCTGGGCTACTCCGCGGTGATCGGCGGCTTCGTGAAGCTGGCCGCCGAGAGCGGGCTGCGCATGATCCCGGACAACGCCGCGGTCGCCGGCTTCATGGGCAAGTACCTCGGCTACATGGGCACCAACCTGTCGCCGGCGCTGCTCGGCGTGGGCTACATCGTGGGGCTCAACATCGGCATCGTGGTCCTGTCGGGCAGCGTGCTGTCGTACAACATCGCGATCCCGCTCTACCACTGGCTGGCGCCCAGCTTCGACCCGGCGCTGGCGGCGCAACTGGCGGGGCTGTCGGCGGCCGATGCGGCGGGCCTGATCCGCGCCGAGAAGATCCGCTTCCTCGGCGTCGGCGCGATGCTGGTCGGCGGCGTGTGGACGCTGTTCTCGCTGCGCAAGTCGCTGCTGTCGGGCATCCGCAGCGGCATCGCCGCCGCGCGCAAGGGCGGCGGGGCCCAGGTGGCCGAGACCGAACGCGACCTGCCGATGAAGTGGATGCTGGTCTCGCTGGTCCTGTTCGTGATCCCGCTGCTGGTGCTCTATCAGGCCATCGTCAACGACTGGTTCGTCAGCGTGCCGATGACCATCATCATGATCGTCACCGGATTCCTTTTCGTGTCGGTGTCTGCTTACCTCGCCGGCTTGGTGGGTTCGTCCAACAACCCGGTGTCGGGCATCACCATCGCCACCATCCTGTTCGCCTCGGTGGTGCTGATGCTGCTGCTGGGCGCGGATTCGCCGATCGGCGCGGTGGCGGCGATCATGATCGGCGCGGTGGTGTGCTGCGCGGCGGCGGTAGGCGGCGACAACCTGCAGGACTTGAAGGCCGGCTACATCGTGGGTGCGACGCCGTGGAAGCAGCAGTTGATGCTCGGCATCGGCGCGCTGTCGTGCGCGCTGGTGATGGCGCCGGTGCTGAACCTGCTGGCGCAGGCCTACGGCATCGGGCCCGCGACGGCGGAGCATCCGAACTCGCTGAACGCACCGCAGGCGACCCTGATGGCCTCGGTGGCCAAGGGGATGTTCGGCGGTGAACTGCCGTGGGACATGATCGCGCTGGGCGGCGTGGTGGGTGCGGCCATCATCGCCTTCGACGGCTGGCTGAAGTCGCGCAACGCGACCTTCCGCGTGCCGGTGCTGGCGGCGGCGATCGGCATCTACCTGCCGCTGGAACTGATGGTGCCGATCTTCCTCGGCGGCGTGCTGGCCTGGCTGGTCGAACGCCGCGCCGGCGTGCCGGCCCACGACGAGGCTGCGCGCGACCGCGTGCACCGGCCCGGCACGCTGTTCGCCGCCGGCCTGATCACCGGCGAGGCATTGATGGGCATCGCGATCGCGGTGCCGATCGTGGTCAGCGAGCGCGCCGATGTGCTGGCGCTGCCGTCGAGCCTGCACTTCGGCCAGGTCGTGGGCCTCGCGGTGCTGGGTGTGGTCGGCTGGCTGCTGCTGCGCTCCACACGCTCGGCTTGAGCCGCGGCGCGAGGGAAGACCGGCCACCGCCGGCGCCGCGGATCGGACGCGGCGTCGACGGCAGCCGGGTGACACTCAGGGCGCGAAAGTCGCGCCGACGCTGCGGTTGGCATCCATCGTGATCGTGCAGGTTGCGGCGGCACCGCTGCAGGCGCCGCCCCAGGACAGCGCGCGCCGGCAGGCGTAGATTGGCGTCGTGAAGGCGCTCCTGCCCCAGCTCGTGCGCGTCGGGTCGGCGATTGCTGCGCTCGCCGCGCGGTGCGTGCCGATCCTGCTCGCGCTGGCATCGACCGCGTGCGCCGGCGGTGCCACGCGTGCCGTGGTCGGCGACGCGCACGTGCACCTGTCGTATCGCGGGCCGGCGGCGCTCGATGCGCTGGCGGCACACGGCGTGGACCTGGTGCGCGACTGCGGCGGGGACGCGGCGCAGTTGCGCGGCTGGCGCGATGAGATCGCGCGCGGCGAGCGCGTCGGGCCGCGCATCTACTTCTCCGGCCGCGTGATCGACGGCCCGAAGCCGCTGGCGCTGTTCCGGCTGACCGTTCACGACGCCGCCGAGGCACGCGCGGCGGTGGCGACACTGGACGCCGAGGGCGTGGACTTCATCAAGACCCACAGCGCGCTGTCGCGCGAGGCCTATTTCGCGGTGCTGGACGAGGCGCAGCGACGCGGCCTGTCGGTGGCGTCGCACCTGCCCGCCGGCGTGTCGGTGGCCGAGGCGGCCGCGGCGGGCGTCGACAGCATCGAGCACGGCGCGGAATCGCTGCTCGCGAGCGTGATTGGCAGCGGTGCTGCGCCCGACGTCGAGGCCGCGATGGCGTGGTGGGAATCGGCGGACGGCGAGGCCGCGATCGATGCGCTGGTGGCGCACCGGGTGGCGGTGGTGCAGACCCTGGTCGCCTACGCGCAGTTCACCGAGCAGCGCCGCGGCACGCCGCAGTACGAACCGCGGCGGCGCGTGCTGGCCTTCCTCGTGCGCCTGACCGGGCGCCTTCACCGGCGCGGCGTGGTGCTGATGGCGGGCTCCGACGCGGCGGGCCCGGATGCGCCGATCGAACCCGGCGCCTCCGTGCTGCGCGAGCTCGAACTCCTGCGCGAGGCCGGGCTGGACGCAGCAGCACTGCGCCGCGCGGCGGGCCCCAACCTCGTTGACTGGCTGGCGCGCGCCGCACGGCGCTGACGCCGCATCGCCGCCGCAGACGGCGGGGACAGCGCGGCGTCGACGATCAGACCGCCAGGGTGTAGCGATGCTTCTCGTTGCGGGCCGCACCCAGCCGGTCATAGAAGCGGATCGCGTCCGCGTTCCACGTCGGCGTCTGCCACTGCAGTTGTGCGCAGCCCAGCGCGCGGGCCTGCGCCGCCGCGGCGGCCAGCAATTCGGCGCCCAGGCCCAAGCCACGCGCGTCGGGTTCGAGGTACAGGCAGTCGAGGTGTAGGAACGGCGCACCGGCCAGGGTCGAGAAATCCAGGGTGACGCTGGCGTAGCCGACCACGTCGCCGTGCAACCGCGCCAGCCATGCGCGCAACCTGCCGGCGGTCAGCGCATCGGCCAGCCGCGCGACGTGACCTTCGGCGGCGTAGGGAATGCGCTCGTAGGCAGCGTGTGCCGCGCACAGCCGCGCCAGCGCCGGGGCATCGCCCGCGTGGGCTCGGCACACGGCCCGGTCCGCGGGCGGCGGGCGGCGCGTCAGCATTCGCATTCGATGGCCGGACGGGCCGCCGGCATCCGGCCGCGCTCGGGTCCGGTGGCCACCGGCTGGCCGTCTCGGATCCAGAAGTCCAGTCCGCCCAGCATCTCCTTCACCTGGAAACCGAGCCGCGCCAGCTTGTAGGCGCCCTTGGTGGAACCGTTGCAGCCGATGCCGTCGCAGTAGGTGACGTAGACCTTGCTGCGGTCCAGATGGGTGGTGCTCTGCGCGTCCATGGCGCGGTGCGGAAAGCTCAGCGCGCCGGGCACGTGGCCGGCCTCGTAGTGCGCGGGCGACCGCGTGTCGATGACGACGATGGCATCGATGCCGTTGCGCAGGTCTTCGGCCACGTCCCAGGCGTCGGCGTGGTAGCCGAGCTTGGCAGCCATGAAGTCGCAGGACTGCGCGGGCGTGGGCGCGGGAAAGGCGAGGACGCTGGAAACGGCGGTGTGCGACATGGGGTGCTCTCCGGGGTCGACGATGGGCGACGGGCATAGTGTGCCGCCTGATGGCATGATCACTAACACCAATTTCTGACGTTCGATAAGACCAATGAAACCGCGCCTGCTGCTCACCTTGTTCGAGGTCCAGGCCGGCCGCGGCCGGCGCGAACGGCTGTGCGCGGCACTGCGCGCTGCGGTGCGGAGCGGGCAGGCGCGGCTGGGCGAGCGCCTGCCCAGCAGCCGCGACCTGGCGCAGGATCTGGGCCTCTCGCGGGTGACGGTGGAGGCCGCCTACACGCAGTTGGAGACCGAGGGCTATCTGCGCCGACAGGTCGGCCAGGGCAGTTTCGTCGCGATCGACATGGCGGCAGCAGCCGCGCGTTCGGCGCTGCGGGCGGCCACGGCACGCAGGCTGCCGACGGATGCGGCGCTGCTGTCGCGACGCGGCCAGCGCATGGTGGACACCGGTGGCTGCTCGGAGCCCGACCGTCCGCGCGCCTTCGTGGCCGGCAGCCCCGACCTGCAGGCCTTCCCCACCGAACTGTGGCGCCAGCTGATGCAGCGCCGGCTGCGGCGCGATGGGGCGGCACTGATGTACTACGGCGATCCGCAGGGCCTGCCGGCGCTGCGCGAGGCGATCGCGCGCTACCTCACGCAGTCGCGCGGCGCGCGCTGCACCGCGGCGCAGGTCCTGGTGCTCACCAGCTCGCAGCAGGCGCTGCAGCTGCTGTCGGCCACGCTGCTGGACGAGGGCGACGTGGTGTGGATGGAAGACCCCGGCTATGCGGGCGCGCGCGCGGCGTTCGCCGCCAGCGGCGCGCGACTGGTGGACATGCCGCTGGACGAACAGGGCGCCACGCTGGACCCCCGGCGTCCCGCGCCGCGCCTGGTCTACCTCACGCCATCGCACCAGTTCCCCACCGGATGCGCCATGTCGCTCGAGCGGCGCCTGGCCTTCATCGCGCACGCGCGCGCCAGCGGCGCCTGGCTGGTCGAGGACGATTACGACAGCGAGTTCCTCTACGACCAGCAGCCCACGCCCGCGCTGCAGGGACTGGACGCGCACGGCCGCGTGGTCTATGTCGGAACCTTCTCGAAGTCACTGTTCCCTTCGGTGCGACTGGCCTACGTGGTGCTCCCCGAGCCGCTGGTGGCGCCGCTTGTGACGGCACGCACCGTCCACGACGGCCATCCCTCGCAGCCGATGCAGGCGGTGGCGGCGGACTTCATGGACGAGGGCCATTTCGCCGCGCACCTTCGGCTGATGCGCCGGCTCTACCGCGGCCGGCGCGACGCGCTGCTGCAGGCCCTCCGCACCCACCTGCCCTGGGCCGAGCCGCTGGACAGCCGTGGTGGCCTGCAGATGGCGGTGCGCCTGCCCGCCGGCAGCGAACACCGCTTGACGCGCGCGGCCGCGCAGCGCGGCATCACCACGCCCAGCCTGGGCGAGCTGTACCACGCGGCCCCGCGCACCGACGGCTGGCGGCTGGGCTTCGCGGCGCTCGCGCCGCAGGCCATCGCGGCATCGGTTCGGACCTTGTCGAACGCGAGCGCGTCGAGGGGCAAGAAGCCCTGAACCGGCCCCGACTCGTGGCCGGTGACGCCGCGCGACTCGCTGGCGTCGTGCGAGGCCGGGCCGGCGCTCGATGCCGTCGGCTCCGGCGACGAGGACAGCCGGTTGCCCGTTGCGCCCTTGCGTCACCCGGCGCCGGCGCGGCGTGGTGCTGATGGCGGGCACCGACGCGGCGGGCCCGGATGCGCCGATCGCGTTCGGCGAGGCGCTGCATCGCGAACTGGATCTGCTGCGCGAGGCGGGCCTCGACGACGCTGCGCTGGCTGCGGCGGCGGGACCGAATCTGGCGGCGTGGCTGGCGCGGGCACGGCGGCGCTGATGCGCGCCGCATGCGCGCATTGCCGCAGCGGCACCGGTGCGGCTAGGGGGCTTCCAGCGTGCGCACCAGTTCGCCGAGCAGCTCGCTGGCGCCGATCCGGAAGCGCCGCGGCGTCGCCCAGTCCGGGCCGAGCGTGGCGTCGGCGAGCTCGAGGTAGCGCGCGGCGTCGGCCAGCGTGCGCACGCCGCCGGCGGCCTTGAAGCCGCAGCCGCCGCCGCGCGCGGCGATCGACTCCAGCATCACCTGCGCGGCCTCCGGGGTGGCGCCGCGGCGCGCCTTGCCGGTTGAGGTCTTGAGGAAATCGGCGCCCTCGTCGAGCGCGAGCAGGCTGGCCGCGCGCACGCCGAGCGCGGTGCCGAGTTCGCCGGACTCGAGGATCACCTTCATCAGGGCGCGCGCGCCGCAGGCCTCGCGGCAGGCGGCGATCACGGCGCGCGCCGCCGCCTCGTCGCCGTCGCACAGGGCGCGCCACGGCAGCACGACGTCGATCTCGGACGCGCCCGCCGCGATCGCGCGCCGCGTCTCGCGCGCGACGCGGGCCGGGTCGGCGGCGCCGTCGGGGAAGTTGACCACGCTCGCCACCGCCACGCCGGCGGGCCCGTCGCGGTCGAGCCGGCGGCGCACGGTGGCGACCCATTCGGGATATACGCAAAGCGCGGCCGGCGGCAGCGGTGCGAGGCGCGCGGACTCGCACAGATCTTCGATCCGCGCGCGCTCGTCGTCCTCGCCGAGACGGGTCAGGTCGAGGCAGGCCAGCACGCGGCGCGCGAGCGCAATCGGCGGCAGCGGCAGGGGCACGACGTCCATGGCGCGAAGGCTACCGCGCGCGCGGGCGCGCGGGCCTGACCAGAATCAAGCGTCCTGGCCCGGCGCGCAGGGCGTGGCCTGGAAGGTCACCGTGCCGTTGACCTTGCAGCGGTGCACGGTGTTGGATTTGCCCGGCGGCGGATTGCACAGCCGCGGGCCCGATTTCGCCGGCCCGTGCACGCAGGCGATCTGCAGGCCGATGTCGAACTCGTACTGGTCGCCGGCCATGCGGATGCTGCGCAGTTCCGCGCGCTGGAAGTCGCCGGCGCGGTCGATCGCGCGCAGGAAATCGGAGACCAGGGCCTGGGCCTTGGCAGTGCCGGACACGGTGCCTCGATCGTTTTCCACCGAGACGCCGCCCAGCATCAGGCGCGGCGGAACCAGGCCCAGCAGCGCACTGCGCAGCTTGTCGGGTTCGTAGCGCACGGGTGCCGCCGGTGCCGCCGGGCGCTCGCCCGCTGCCGGCGGGCGCGCGCCCGGGATGAACTTGCCTTGCGCGAGCGCCACATCGGCGAGCAGCAGCATGGCGAGGAAGGCCGTGGCGGTGGCCAATCGGTTCATCGGCGGACGATCCGGTCGGGGTGGGGAATCGGGCGTCACGACGCAGGTTGTGGCGGCGCGAAGGCGAACAGCCACAGCGGTGCGCCCTGCGCGGGTTCGGTGTCCCAGGCCACGCGCCAGCGGCCGGCGCGGTCGACCTCGCGTACCGCGACCACGCACTGCACGGCGCTGTTCTCCGGCAGGGTCGTGAATCGTTCGATGACGCGGAAGCCGCCATCCGGCTCGGCCCGGTGGCGCAGGCCGCGGCCATCGCCGAACCAGAACGCGACCAGCAGCGGGGGGCCGTCGGTTTCGACCTCGCCGCTTTCGAGGCGGCTGCCCGGCGGTGCGTAGACCTGCGCGGCGTCGACCAGGCGCGCACCGTCGCGGATCTCGACCACCGGCAAGGTCAGTTCGCCCGCCGGCACGCCGGGCTTGGCGACCTCGACCACGTGTTCCGCCCCGCCGCGCGCATCCAGCGCGAGGTAGGCGCGCACGTCGAAGCGCCCGTCGTAGCCGGCGTAGACCACCGGCGCGCCAAACGGCTGCCACTGATTGCCGAGGTTGTCGGTCGGCCCCGCGTGATTGGGCGCGTGACCGGCGACGAAGGCGACGAAGCTGCTGCCGCGTGCGGCGCTGGCCATCGGCCGCGTGCGCGCCACCGGGTCGGCGTACGCCTCCTCCTGGCCGACCAGGGTATGCACGCCGAGCGTGGCGCGGCCCGGCACGGGCGGGGATTCCGCGCTGATCGGGCGCTGCGCACGCGCCCACGCGAAAGCCAGCAGCAGGCCGACCGCCAGCGCGACGAGCAGGGCCTTCAAGCGCCGCCGCCCTTCTCGGCCGCCTGCTTCTCGAGGATCTTCACCATCGCCGACAGCCCGCCCTGCAGGGCGAACACCGGCACGCCGATCTTGCCGAGGATGAAGGCCGCCGCGGCGCTGCGCTCGCCGGTGTTGCAGTAGACGACCACCTTGCGGCCGCGCTCGAACTCCTGCGCCTTCTCGCGCAACATGAAGAGCGGCACGTTGACCGCGCCCTTGACCGCGCGTTCCTCGTACTCCTGCGGCATGCGCACGTCGAGTACCAGCGCGCCCTGGCGGACCAGGATCGAGGCCTGACCGGGTGTGACCCAGTCCACCACCGGCGGCTTGAGCACCTCGGTGAAGTCGCGGCTCGACAGCCGCATCAGCCGGCCGTCGGTCTTCATCGACACGGTGGCGTTGCGGGTGGAGTTGGTCAGCAGCGCGTCCTCGCCGAAGGTGTCGCCGCGCACGAGGTAGGCGACCACCGCCTCGCCCTGCTCGGTGCGCTTGCTCACCGCGCAGGTGCCGTCCTTGATCACGTAGAAGTAGTCGGCCGCGTCGCCCTCGCGCACGATGACGTCGCCGGCGCTCACCGAAACCGGCTCGAAGCGCATGAACATGCGCTCGATGTTGGCGGTGGGCATCTTGTGCAGCGCGCGGTTCTGCATCAGGCGGTAGACCCAGCGGTTGGCGCCGGGCTCGGGGTCGTAGTGGCGGAAGTTCTCCGAGCGCGACAGCTGGTCCCAGGCCAGGATCTTCTCCAGGAAGCGGCGGTCGATGCGCGCCAGCGTGGCGCTCAGCGAATCCACGGTGGCGGTGAAGCGGCGCGGCTGCAGGTCGCCGAGCGCGTAGCGGCCCTGCAGGCTGGCGGCGTCGGTGGTCTTGGTCTTGCCGTCGGGGTAGCGCCCGGACACCGTGCCCGCGAGCAGGTAGATCGTCTTCTCGTCGGTTTCGCCGGCACGGAACAGCACCGCGCCGCGGCCGACCTCCTCGACGTCGGCCTCGCGCGCGACCTGCTCGAGGTTCTCCGGGCGCAGGCTGTCGAGCGGGTAGAGGCGCGAGAGGTCGGACGGTTCGGCGGGCATGGCGGCGTCCTGGGCGGGCGGTCCGGCGCAGTTTACTGCGGCCGCACCCGCGGACGCCGCCGGCTCAGGGCGCAGCGGGCGCCTGCGCGACGAGCAGCGCGCGGACCTCGGCCAGTTTGGCGCGCACGCTGGCGGCGTGCGCGGGGCCGAGGCGAAGCATCAGTTTCTCGCCCGCCGAGGCCTGCTCCAGCGCCGGGTCGGCGAACTCCCAGAACACCTTGGGCCGCACGAGGGCGATCGGCGGCTCGACGCGCGGCGCGGCGAGCAGGTGGTCGATGACCTCGACCAGGCGGTCGTTGAAGTACGCATCGGGGCCGCCGAGTTCGCGGTAGGCCTGCTGGAACAGCGGATAGAGCCGCACGTACAGCGCGACGAGCCGCTGCGCGTCGACCGACTGCAGCACGCGGATGTAGCCGTCGTAGCGCGCCGCGTTGGCCGCCGACAGCGTGGTGGTCTCGGGCGTGCCTTCGACCACCAGCGTGCCCGCCGCCGGCTTCACCGGCAGCAGGTGCGGCGCGAGCTTGCGTCGCGGCAGGTTGTCGACCGTGGCGACGAAACGCTGGATCAGGAAATCGCCCGCCACCAGGTTGCGCCAGCCTTCATCGGCCAGCAGCGCGGCGAGGGCTTCGAACAGCAGCGCGTCGCTGTCGCCGAGCGCGGGCAGGGGGACGGCGGGCTCGACCGGCTGCGCGACGGGCGCCTGTTCGATCGGATGGCGGATCGGCGGGGGCACGGCGGCGGTCGGCGCAGTCGCGGGCGCCGCGGCCGGTTCGCTCGCCGCAGGCGCCGGTGCGGATTCGCGCAGCGCCCAGTACACGCCACCGGCGCCGACCACGGCCAGCAGCACGCCGGCGATGATCCAGGGCGTGGGGCTCGACGCGGTGGTGCGCGGCGCAGGGCGCGGATCGGCGTGCATGGTCGGGTCCACGAAACGGCTCCGGGGTTTCGACCGCGGTCCGCGGCCAGTGTTCCGCCATCATGGCCGGCGCGGCTGTACGGCGACTGAGTTTGGGCGGGCGGATTGCCGGCGGATTGCCGGCGGATTGCGGGCGGTTGCGGGGCATGGGAGCGAGGGCCCAGGGCTCAGGGCCCAGGGCCCAGTGGTGACCGCTGCTTGCTGAGCGATGGGGTTAGTGCGTTGGGTCCGAGTCAAGAAAAGTGGTGACCGCCTCTGCCTGGGCCCTGGGCCCTGGGCCCTGGGCCCTGAGCCCTGATCGAACGCGATGGTGACCGCTTCTCCCTGGGCCCTGGGCCCTGAGCCCTGGGCCCTCATCGAAAACGGCCGTGCCCTCCGTGGGCCCCAAGCCCCCGATCCCAACCGCCCGCAACGCCGCCGCGCGCCGCCGCTACCGCGATCCATCATGCCCCGGGGTGCCGCGCGGCGGGATCGGCTGCGCCGCCGCGGGCTTGACCGGGCGTTCGGCGAGGCGCTGCGCCAGCAGTTCCAGCGCGGCGTCGAGCTGCGCGTCGTCGCCGCGCGCGGTCGCGTGCGGCAGGTTGTCGACCCGCACGTCGGGCGCCACGCCGCGGCCCTCGATCAGCCAGCGGCCCTGCGCGTCGAACTGGCCGAACTCGGCGATCCGCGCGATGCCGTTGTCGGCGAGACGATTGCGATCCGACAGCCAGATGCCGGCGCCGGCGGTGGGCGTGCCGACCACCGGGCCGAGGCCGAGCGCCTTGACGCCGGCAGCGAAGGTCTCGCCGTCGGAATAGGTGAAGCTGTCGGCGAGCACGACGAGGTGGCCGCGGAAGGTCTGCTGCATGTTCCAGTACGGCGCCGAGCCCGGCGGCTGCCAGAACGCCCAGGCGCGGCGCAGCAGTTTCTCGATCACCCAGGAATCGATGTTGCCGCCGCGGTTGCGCCGCACGTCGATCACCAGGCCATCGCGGTCGTACTGCGCGTAGAACTCGCGCACGAAGTTCGCCATGTCGCCCGGCCCCATCGCGCGCAGGTGCAGGTACCCGATGCGGCCGCCGCCTGCCGCCTCGACCTTGTCGCGCGTGCGCGCCACCCAGTCGCCGTAGCGCAGGGTCGCGTCGCGGTCGAGCGCGACCGGGACCACCACCGTGCGGTGCGGCGCTGCGTCGCCACGGGCCAGCGTCAGCAGCACCTGTTGCCCGGCGCGCTGGCGCAGCGCCAGCGCGATGTCGCCGGCGGTGCGCACCGGGCGGCCATCGACCGCCACCACGCGGTCGCCCTCGCGCGCGTCGACGCCGGGGCGCTGCAGCGGACCGCGCTCGGACGGCAGTTCGGCCTCGGTGCGCCAGATGCGCGCGATGCGCACGCCGTCGGCCGTGTCCTCGAACGCCGCGCCCAGCGAGGCCGCGGGCACCGCGTCGGGATCGGCGCGGAACTCGCCGCCGCGCACCTGCGAATGCAGCAGCCCGACCTCGCCGATCATCTGCGCGAGCAGGTCATCGAGTTCGGCGCGGTCGGTGACCCGCGCGACCAGCGGCCGGTAGCGCTCGCGCACCGCGTCCCAGTCGACGCCGCGCATGCCAGGGTCGAACGAGAACACGCGCTGCATGCGCCACGCGTCGTCGAACATCTGCGTCCACTCGGCCACCGGGTCGATGGCGAGGTTCCAGTCCGCCACCCGCACCTGCGCCTTGCCGAGGTCGCCCGGTGCCTTGGCGCCGGCCTCCACGATCAGCATCTCGCCCGGCGCCTGCGGCGCGGTCGGGTCGTTGCCGGTGCGCACCAGCAGCAGTTTCTTCGCGTCGGCGGACAGGAAGAACGCCTGCACGTCGGCGAGGAACACCTCCGGCTGCGGTGCCGCATCGGACACCGCCAGCGTCTTCAGCACCGGCTTGGCGTCGGGCGCGGCATCGCGCTCGAGCAGATACAGGCGTTCGGCGTCAGCGGCCAGCGCGAGGTAGTTGCCTGCGGCCAGCGGCACCTCGTAAAGGCGCGCAGCGAGGCCGTCGAGTTCGACCGCCGGCAGCGCGGGGGCGTCGGCCTTCGCCGCCTTGCCCTTGTCGCCGTCCGCCGATGCCGCGACCGCCGCGTCGTCCGCCGGCGCCAGTTCATCGGGCGGCTGGAACGGGAAGCGGTTGCCCGCCTGCAGGGCCAGCGCATAGGCCTTGCCGCGCCGATCGAAGAAGGCACCGGTGTTGCGGTCGCCCCACGGGCCGCCGGGCACCGGCTGGAAGTTGCGATCGGAGAGGAAGTACAGCCAGCGGCCGTCGCGCGAGAACGCGGGCGACTCGCTGGGGTATCTGTCGCTGGTCAGCACCGCGTTGCGCGTGCCGCCGGCTTCCAGCAGCACGATCTGGTCGAGCAGGCGCCTGGAGTCGGGTCGCGCGACGGCGATCCAGCGGCCGTCGGGCGACCAGGCCAGGCCCTGGAAGGCGTCGTCGCGCGCGTGCACGGATTCGTCCAGCAGGCGCGTGCTGCCGGCGCGCAGGTCGGTGATCCACAGTCGTCCGCCCTTGTCGTCATGCGCCAGCCAGCGCCCGTCGGGCGAGGGGTACAGCCGCCAGCGATGCGCGGTGCCGTCACGGGTGATCGGCGCGCCGCCGGGCGAGCCGTCGGCGGGGAAGCGCCACACCTCGCTGGCCGCGCCCTGGTCGACGATCGCGTACACGCTGGCGCCATCGACCGACAGCACCGCGTTGCGCGCGCGCGCCTCGGCGGGCAGCGCGACCTCGACCCGCCGCAGCGGCCCGGTGCCGGCCAGCGCGATGCGCCCGCGCGCACCGAGCACCACGCGCTCGCCGGACGGCGCGAAGGTGATGCCGGCGGCAAACGACAGCGGCTTCTTCAGGAAGCGCTCGCGGCGCTGCTCGAAATCCGAAGCCAGCGTGACCGGGATCGCGCGGTCCGTGCCGCTGGCGAGGTCGTAGACGCGCAGGTCCGCGCCATGCTGGTAGACGATGCGACCGCCGCCCATCGACGCGCCGCGCACCTCGAAGGTGGCATGGCGGGTGAGCTGCACGCGATCACCGCCGCGTGCGTCCATCGACCACAGGTTGGCCACGCCGTCGAGGTCGGCGACCACGTAGAGGCGCCCGTCGCGCCACATCGGCCGCATCAGGTTGGCGCCGGCGTCGGACGCGATGGCTTCGGCCTCGACGCCCTGCGTGCCGCCCCAGCGCCACAGTTGCGCCATCGCACCGCCGCGGTAGTCGCGCGCGTTGTCGCCGCTGACCTGCAGCCCGAAGCGCGTGAAGTACACGCCACCCGTGGCATCGAACGCCGCATCGTAGGCGTCGGCCAGCGGCAGCTCGCGCTGCGCGCCGGTGGCGGGGTCGACCGCGCGCAGCATGCGGCGCCACGACGGGCCGGCCACGTTCTCGGTGGCGTAGACCACGGACCCGTCCGGATCGAAGCCGGACAGCCAGACGCGCCCGCCGTCGAACGACAGGCGCCGCGGTTCGCCGCCGGCCAGCGACATCACGTAGACGTCGGACACGCCGTCGTAGGCGGCGACGAAGGCGACCTGGCGTCCGTCCGGCGAGATCGCGGCCTGCGATTCTTCCGCCGGATGGCTGGTCAGGCGGCGCGCGGTGCCGCCGGCGAGCGGCACGGTCCACAGGTCGCCCTCGGCGGTGAACACCACGGTGCCGGCGCGTTCGGCCGGGAAACGGAAATAGCCGGGCGCGTCGCCGGCCATGGCGCACAGCCACGGCGCGAGCAGCGCGGCGGCGAGGAGGAGTGAGCGACGCATGCGGATCCCCGGCGACGGAAAGGCCCGAGTGTCTCCGCCGGACCCATCGCGCGGCAAGGGCGGCAGGTCACGCCCGCGGCGGGTGCCGCGGATCGCTCAGCCGTACATCCGGCGCAGTTGTTCGTTGGACGCGGCCACCAGTTCGCGCAGCACGGCGGCGTCGATGTCGGCGAGGCGGTCGATGTACAGGCAGGACTTGCCGGTCTTGTAGCGGCCCAGCCGCTGCATCAGATGCGGGAAGCGCTCGAAGCCCGCCATCACGTAGACCGTGAGGTTCTGCTTGCGCGGCGAATAGCCACACACCGGCCAGTCGCCTTCGTGACCGCTGGAATAGCGGTAGCGGTACTGGCCGAAGCCGACGATGCTGGACCCCCACATGCGCGGCGGCGCACCGGTGACCTGCGACAGCAAGGCGTTGAGCGCCACGCAGTCGGCGCGCACCGCGGGATCGCGCACGCGCTCGAGGAAAGCCAGCACCGAGGCGTCGGTCGGGAAGGTCTTGGGCGCGCGGCTGCGTGCGGTGCGCGTGCCCTTGCCGGGTTTCGCGGGCTTGGCCGCGACCGCCTTGCCCGCTGCGGCGGGTTTGGCCGCGACGCGCTTGGCCGCGGGCCGCGAGGCGCTCGCGCGCTTGCCCGCGGCGGGCTTCGCGCTGGCCGGCTTGGCGCCGGCGCGCTTCGCCGCAGGTCGCGCCGCAGGCCGCTTCGACGCGGTTTTCGCGGCGGTTTTCGCAGGTTTTGCGCCCGCCGCCCGCTTGGGTTTCGCACTCGCCATGGCCCACCTCCGGTGGCTTCACGATACGCCGATCCGCGGGCCGCGTGCGCGTGCCGATGCATCGACCGGACCGGCGGCGCCGGGCGCGTGGTGCACCGCGAGGTCGCGCCGGGCGCGGGGCCGGTCGGAATTTTTTGCATTTTCCCGGCGCTAGTGCACACATTCCGCCGCGAATTGCATTAATGTTGGCGCGCCGAAACGGCCGCTCGCGGCGGAAGCCGCCCGGGCGAACCTCAGACGGACACCAAAGAGAGCCCAACATGGCCAAAGCCAAGAAAGCAGCATCCAAGAAAGCCGCGAAGCCGGCCAAGGCCGCCCCGAAGGCGGTCAGCGTCAAGAGCGTGCTGTCGAAGTCGCAGCTCGTGACCCACCTCGCCGACCACTCCGGCGCGGACAAGAAGGCCGTCAAGGCCGTGCTCGGCTCGCTGGAGGCGACGATCGCCGCCGCGGTCGGCAAGAAGGGCGCCGGCACCTTCGTCATGCCCGGCCTGTTCAAGGTCACGGCGGTGGCCGTTGCCGCGCGCCCGAAGCGCTTCGGCAAGGACCCGTTCACGGGCCAGGAGCGCTGGTTCCCGGCCAAGCCGGCTTCGGTCAAGGTCAAGGTCCGCGCGCTGAAGAAGCTCAAGGACGCGGCGGCCTGATCGCCTGCCGCCGCGCGTCGCGCGGCGGCCCCACGCGGCGCGGCTGGGCCTTGGGCCCGCCGCGCCGCGTCTTTTCCGGCATCGGATTCAGCGCCGGCCGCACGTCGCCGCGATGCGCGACGGTGGATCGCGTCGCGTGGCAATCGACGGCACGCAGCGCGGCCGGCGAACTGCGATTGGTGCGGCGCCGCACACCGCAACCGCACCCACGCCCCTCGTGGAGGTTCCCATGGCATACGTACTCGTCACCGGCGCGGCCCGCGGCATCGGGCTGGCCCTCGTCCAGGCCCATGTCGCACGCGGCGACGCCGTGCTGGCCACCTGCCGCGCGCCTTCGCCGGAACTCGCCGCCAGCGGTGCCGAGGTGCTCGACGGGATCGAGCTGACCGAACCGGCCGGCGTGGCGCGCATCGTCGCCGCGCTCGGCGCACGCCGCCTCGACCGCGCGATCCTCAACGCCGGCGTGCTGCGCGTCGAGTCGCTCGACGAACTGGTGCACGACGGCGGCGCCGACGCGGTGCTCGAGCAGTTCGAGGTCAACGCGCTCGCCCCGCTGCGGCTGGCCGCGGCGCTGCGCGGCCATCTCGCGCCGGGCGCGCGCATCGGGCTGGTCACCAGCCGCATGGGGTCGATCACCGACAACGGCTCCGGCGGCTACTACGGCTACCGGATGTCGAAGGCCGCGCTGAACGCCGGCGCGCGCTCGCTGGCCATCGATCTCGCCGGGCAGCAGGCGCTGGTGTTCATCCTCCACCCCGGCTTCGTGCGCACCGCGATGACCGGCGGCCGCGGCGACGTCACGCCGGCGCAGTCGGCCGCCGGGCTGATCGAACGCATGGACACGCTGGGCGCCGAACACAGCGGCAGCTTCTGGCACGCCAACGGTACGCCGCTGCCCTGGTGAGCCGCGCCTGACGCGTACAACTGCAACATCGCGGTCAGCCGCGTGCAGCATGCGGGCGCTGTAGTCGGGAACTCCCCGAACCCGGAGGTCCAATGCCCCGCACGCGCCTCATTACCGCCGCCCTCGCCGCCGCGCTCCTCGCCGGTGGTGCCGGTGCCCAGTCCGTCGACCTGCGGCCGATCGGCACGTATGCCTCCGGCATCGTCGGTGGTTCGGAGATCGTCGCCCACGATCCCGTGACCCAGCGCCTGTTCATCACCAATGGCGGCGCCAACCGGATCGACATCGTCGGCATCGCCAACCCGGCGGCCCCGACGCTGGTGTCGAGCATCGACCTCGCGCCGTTCGGCGGCATCGTCAACAGCGTGGCGGTGAAGAACGGGCTGCTGGCCGCGGCGGTGGCCAGCGGCACCGCGACCACGCCGGGCAACGTGGTGGTGTTCGGCACCGACGGCGCGGTGCGCCGCATCTTCGCCGCCGGCGTGCTGCCCGACCACGTGAGTTTCAGCCCGGACGGCAGCTTCATCCTCGCCGCCAACGAGGGCGAGCCGGTGGGCACCTTCGGCCAGCCGGACTTCGTCGATCCGCCGGGATCGGTGACCGTCATCGACCTGCGCCCGGGCCTCGACAAGGCGGTGGTGACCCAGCTCGGATTCACGGCGTTCAATGGTCGCGAGCAGGAACTGCGCGCGCGCGGCGTGCGCATCTTCCCGGACCGGCCGGCCGGCCGCGACCTCGAGCCCGAGTACATCGCGGTCTCGCCCGACAACACCCGCGCCTTCGTCACCCTGCAGGAGGCCAACGCGTTCGCGGTGCTCGACCTCGCCGCCGCGACGCCCGCCATCCTCGACATCGTCCCCGCGCACCTCAAGGACCACGGCCGCGGCCAGGCCTTGGTGGAGGTGTTCAACTTCCCGCCCGCCGCGCAGCGTCCGTTGCTGGGCACCACGCCCGCCGGGCAGTCGATCTTCCTCGGTGGTTTCTCCGGCCTGTGGTTCGAGGGCGTCGACGGCCCGACCGGTCGCCTGCGCTTCGCCACCGTGCCGGACCGGGGTCCGAACGGCGAGCCGACCAATGTCGACGGAGATCCCGCGCTGGAGCGCCCGTTCGTGCTGCCGACCTATCAGCCGCGGGTGGTGCGTTTCACCTTCGATCCCGCCAACGGCCAGATCGCGCTCGGCAACACCCTGTTGCTGACGAAGTTCGACGGCACCACCCCGATGACCGGCCTGCCCAACCTGGCCGTCATCGACGAGGAACCGGTGAACCTCAACGGCATGGCGCTGGCGCTCGATCCGCTCGGCGCCGACATCGAGGGCCTGGTCGTAGCGCCCAACGGCGACCACTGGATGGTCGACGAGTACCGCCCGGCGATCTACCGCTTCTCCAGCACCGGCGTATTGCTCGCCCGCTATGTCCCCGAGGGCACCAATCCGTCGCCGCCGGGCACGCCACGCGGCGCCGGCCCGGTGACCGGGCCGTTCGGTACCGAAACCCTGCCGGCGGCCTATTCGACCCGGCGTCCGAACCGCGGGTTCGAGGGCATGGCGCTCGACACCGACGCCGGCATCCTCTACGCGTTCATCCAGACCCCGCTGGCCAACCCGAACACCGCGGCCAGCAACGCGTCGAAGGTGATCCGCATGGTCGGCATCAACCCGGCCGACGGCACGGTGGTCGCCGAGTACGTCTACCTGATGGACAAGGCCCCGTTCCGCGAGACGGGGCAGAACCCCGACAAGGTCGGCGATGCGGCCTACGCCGGCAACGGCCGCTTCTTCATCGTCGAACGCGACGACTCGGTCGAGCGCTTCGGGCGCAAACTGCTGTTCGAGTTCACCCTGTCCGGCGCGACCAACCTGCGCGCGCCCGGTGCGCCACCGCTGCTGCCCGGACTCACGCTGGAACAGCACACGCCGGACCAGCTCGCGCAGGCCGGCATCCGCGCCGTGCCGAAGATCCGGGTCGCCAACCTGCCGTCGCTGGGATACTTCCAAGGCGACAAGCTGGAAGGCCTCGCCTGGCTGGGCAACGGCGAATTCGCGCTGATCAACGACAACGACTTCGGGGTGGCGCCGCTGCCGATCCCGGTCGACGGCAGCGTGCCGCTGGACACGGAGGAAACCCCGATCCAGCTCGGCTTCGTGCGCTTCGACGTGCCGTCCGGCATCGACGCTTCCGATCGCGACGGCCCGAGCAACGGCGCCGCGATCAACA
Source organism: Lysobacteraceae bacterium (assembly GCA_021299185.1). Taxonomy (GTDB): domain Bacteria; phylum Pseudomonadota; class Gammaproteobacteria; order Xanthomonadales; family Ahniellaceae; genus UBA4656. The sequence goes on from JAJTHZ010000033.1 coordinate 18,236, forward strand.
TCGCCCGCTGGCCGGTCTACGGCATGCACATGCCGGATGCGATCGCCGCCTTCTCGGCCGGCGGGCGCACCTTCTACGCCAGCGCGGGCGAGGGCGACGATCGCGGCGAGGTGCAGCGCATCGGCAACGCGGCGGTGCCGCTCGATCCGGTGGTGTTCCCCAACGCCGCGATCCTGAAGTCCAACGCCAACCTCGGCCGGCTCAACGCGTCGTTGATCGACGGCAACCTGGATGCCGACGCGGAGTTCGAGCGACTGCAGGTGCTCGGCTCGCGGTCGTTCGCGATCTGGGACCAGTTCGGCCACCTCGTCTACGACAGCGGCGACATCCTCGAGCAGGTCACGGCCAATCGCTTCCCGTCGAACTTCAATGCCGACAACGAGGCCAACGACTTCGATTCGCGCAGCGACAACAAGGGGCCCGAGCCGGAAGCGATCGCCGTCGGCACCCTGCCCGACGGGCGCACCTATGCCTTCGTCGGCCTGGAGCGGATCGGTGGCGTGGCGGTGTTCGACGTGACCGACCCGTACGCGGTCGAGTACCGGGGCTACGCCAACAACCGCAACTTCTCGGTCGCGGTCGACATCGACGTCGATCCCGATGCGGCCGGCGACCTCGGCCCGGAGGGCATCCTCTTCGTGCGCGCCGCCGACAGCCCGACCGGCGCGCCGCTGGTGGTGGTCGCCAACGAGGTCAGCGGCACGACCACGATCTTCGGCCTCGCCGACGTGCTGTTCGCCAACGGCTTCGAACCGGGCAACTGACCGCCGCCACCGCGGCGTCCGCAGCCGCCGCCCGGCAGTCCCGGGCGGCGGCCGATCAAGGGCACAATGGCGCGCCGTACCGGCGCGACCCATGCCCGACGCATTCAAGCTCCTGCTGTCCCCGCCCCTCGTGCGCCTCGCCGGCGCGCACTTCGGGCGCGTCCTGCCGCGCTTCGCGCGCGCACGCTTCGAAGCGCTCGCGCTGGACGGCTTCGAGGCGCTGGAGATGAAGGCGCGCGCGATGCGCATCGCCGACGCGCTGGAGGCCACGCTGCCGGGCGATTTCGCGCGCGCGGCGGCCGCCATCGAGGCCGCGCTGGCGCCGGTGCGCGGCGACGAGGCGCTGGGCGAACTGCGCGCCGGGGAAGCCGGGCTCGCGGGCTGGATCGTGTGGCCGCTCGGCGAGTACGTCGCGCGGCGCGGCCTCGAGGAACCGGCGCGCGCGCTGGCCTGCCTGCGCGAACTCACGCAGCGCTTCAGCGCCGAATTCGCGATCCGCCCGTTCCTGCTCGCGCATCCGCAGCACAGCTTCGACACGCTGGCCGCCTGGACCACCGACCCGAGCCCGCACGTGCGGCGCCTGGTCAGCGAAGGCAGCCGCCCGCGCCTGCCCTGGGGCATCTTGTTGAAGCCGCTGGTGGCCGATCCCACGCCCACCCTGCCCCTGCTCGGGGCCCTGCAGGACGATGCCAGCGACTACGTGCGGCGCAGCGTGGCCAACCACCTCAACGACATCGCCAAGGACCATCCCGCGGTGGTCGCCGACTGGCTGGAGCGCCACCTGCCGGGCGCGAGCCGCGAACGCCGCGCCCTGCTGCGCCACGCCAGCCGCACCCTGGTCAAGCGCGGCAACCGGCGCGTGCTGGCGGCGTGGGGCCTCGATGCGCGCCTGCGTGGCACGGCGGTGCTGTCGGTGGCGCCGCCGCGCATCCGGCTGGGCGAGACGCTGACGATCGAACTCGCGCTGGCATCCTCCGCGCGCACGCCGCAGACGCTGGCGATCGACTACGTGGTGCACCACGTGCGCGCCGACGGCAGCACCTCGCCCAAGGTGTTCAAGGGCTGGAGCCTGGTGCTGGGCGCCGGCGAGCAGCGCGTGCTGCTGCGGCGCCACCCGGTGCGGCCGATCACCACCCGGCGCTACTACCCCGGCGTGCATCGCATCGCGGTGCAGGTCAACGGCCAGGTGGTGGCGGAAGCCGACTTCGTGCTGCGCGCCTGACCCGCCGGCGCCGCGGGCCAACCTCCGGCACAGCGCACGCTGGCGCGCGCCGCGCTACATTCGGCGTTCCACCCGAAGGGGAATCCCCATGCCGAACCTGAATCCGTCGCCGCGCGCGCCCCGGCTGCGCGTCGCCCTGCTGGCCGCCCTGGTCGCCGCCGGCCTCGCCGCCTGCGGCAAGTCGCCGCCGCCCGCCGCCGAGGCACCCACGCCGGCCCCGGCGCCCGTCGCCGAAGTGGCACGCCCGTCGAAGCAGTACCGCATCGAGGACTTCGTGCAGACCATCGGCGTCGCCGGCAGCTCGTTCAGCGCCGACGAATCGCGGATCCTGTTCTCGTCCAACAAGTCCGGCGTGTGGAACGCCTACCACATGCCCGCCGGCGGCGGCGACTGGACCGCGGTCACGAGTTCCAGCACCGACAACAACTATGCGGTGGCCTACTTCCCCTCCGACGACCGCATCCTGGTCACCCGCGACCAGGGCGGCAACGAGTTGAACCACCTGTACGTGATCGAGGCCGACGGCAGCGAGAAGGACCTGACGCCCGGCGAGAACCTGCGCGCCGAGTTCGCCGGCTTCACGCCGGACGGCAGCGCCTTCTACGTCACCCACAACGGCCGCGACCCGCGCTTCTTCGACGTCTACCGCTACGACGCCAAGACCTACGAGGCGACGCGCATCTTCGAGAACAAGGACGGCTACGAGCCGGGCCCGGTGTCCGACGATGGAAAGTGGATCGCGCTCGGCAAGGCCAACACCACCAACGACTCCGACCTGTTCGTGGCGGAACTCGCTTCCGGCAAGGTGACCAAGGTCAGCGAGCACACGGGCCAGGCGCAGTTCAACGCGCAGGCGTTCAGCCCCGACAGCCAGCACCTCTACTACACCGCCAACGACGCCGGCGAGTTCGCCGAACTGCGCCGCGTGTCGGTGTCCACCTGGGCCCACGAGCCGGTGCAGAAGGCCGACTGGGACATCACGTTCTCGTACTTCTCGGACAAGGGGAAGTACCGCGTGGTGGGGATCAACGAGGACGGCAGCACCAAGGTGCGGATGTACGACGCCGCCAGCGGCGCCGAAGTGCCGCTGCCCGCGCTGCCGGCCGGCGAGGTGCGCGGGGTGAACATCGCGCGCAGCGAGAAGCGCATGGCGTTCTACCTGAACGGCGACCGCCAGCCGAGCGATCTCTACGTGCTGGAATTCGGCGGCGAGCCGAAGCAGCTGACGAAGTCGCTCAACCCGGCGATCGACCCGGCCGACCTGGTCGATTCCTCGGTGGTGCGATTCAAGAGCTTCGACGGGATGGAGATCCCCAACATCCTGTGGAAGCCGCACCAGGCCACCGCGCAGGCCAAGGCGCCGGCGCTGGTGTGGGTGCACGGCGGGCCGGGCGGGCAAACCACGCGCGCGCATTCCTTCTCCATCCAGTTCCTGGCCAACAACGGCTACGTGGTGCTCGGCATCAACAACCGCGGCAGCAGCGGCTACGGCAAGACCTTCTTCGCCGCGGATGACGGCAAGCACGGCCGCGAGCCGCTGTGGGACTGCATCGAGGCCAAGAAGTACCTCGCCTCGCTCGACTACGTGGACCCCAACCGCATCGGCATCATCGGCGGTTCCTACGGCGGCTACATGGTGCTCGCCGCGCTGGCCTTCAAACCCGGCGAGTTCGACGTTGGCGTGAACATCTTCGGCGTCTCCAACTGGCTGCGCACGCTGGAGAGCATTCCGCCGTACTGGGAGTCGTTCCGCCAGGCGCTGTACCAGGAGATCGGCAACCCCGAGACACAGCGCGACTTCCTGATCGAGACCTCGCCGCTGTTCCACGCGGACAAGATCAACCGCCCGCTGATGGTGCTGCAGGGTGCCAACGACCCGCGCGTGATCAAGCCGGAGTCCGACGACATCGTGGCCGCGGTGCAGAAAAACAACGTGCCGGTCGAGTACGTGGTGTTCGACGACGAGGGCCACGGCTTCACCAAGAAGGACAACCAGATCGAGGCCTGGGGCAAGGTGCTGGCCTTCCTCAACACGCACCTGAAGAACAAGCCGGCGGCGGCCGCGGGCGCGGCGCCCTGAGCCATCGCGGACCGCGGGCGGGGCGCCTTCGCCCCGCCCGCCTCAACCCTTGTAGCGTTCCTCGAACGGCACCACCGGACACTGCTGGATCGGGGTCGGCTCGCGCGGCTGTGTCTCGCGCGGACGCGTCACCAGCATCCAGCAGTCGTCCAGCACCGAGCAGTAGCAGACCTCCACTTCGACGTTCCAGCGCTCACGGTTGAATGACTCGTACACCGGGTCGACGGGGCCAGCGCGGTCGTAGCGCAGGAAGGTCATGCTTTCGCCGGGCACGAGAACGCGCACGGGATCCGAGCTGATGACGGTCAGGTCACCTTTGCCAGGCGCGCAGCACGCCCGCAGCAGGGCATCCGAAAAGGGCAGCACTACGCCCTCGTGGCGCACGCGAACGCTACGCACCCGCGCGGGACCGACCCCGGCATTCTCGAGGCTGAGCGTGATCGCATTCGTCCCGTCGTCCAGCCGGTTGCCCGTGCCGTACTGCACGTGCGGCCAGGTGCTGGCGACGAACAGGCGTTCCTGCGTCTGGTTGGCGTTCAAGGCGACTTGCAGGGAAATCGCGGAGATCGCCACCGCGGCGCCGCCGATCACGTACTGCAGCCAACCCATGGTCGAGGGTCGGCGGCCCGGCGATGCCGGCGTCTGCGATTCCATCGATGCTTGCTCGTCCGGCCGCGGCGGTGCGACCCCGGGGTGAAGGATGCCGCGCGGCGGCGCCGGGTTGAAGCCCATCGCGCTACCCTGCACCACCCCAGCCTCGCCCCGGCATGAGCGCAACGCATCCCACCGAATGGCTCCGCTGCCGCGCCCGCCTGCCGCCCGGCCCCTGGGCCACGGTGCGCGAAGCGCTGTGCGCGCACTATCCGAAACTGCCGCCGTCGCTGTGGGACGAACGCTTCGCGCAGGGCCACGTGCTCGACGGCGAGGGCCGCGCACTGGCGCCGGACGCGCCGTTCCGGGCCGGCGCGCCGCTGTACTACCTGCGCGCCTTCGACGAGGCGACGATCCCGGTCACCGAAACCATCCTGCATGCCGACGACCGCCTGGTGGTCGTCGACAAGCCGCACTTCCTGCCGGTGATCCCGGCCGGCAAGTACCGTCGCGAGACCCTGGTCGCACGCCTGGTCGCGCGGCTGGGCAATCCCGACCTGTCGCCGGTGCATCGGATCGACCGCGGGACCGCGGGGCTGGTGCTGTTTTCCGCCGAGCGCGCCACGCGCGGCACCTACCAGGCGCTGTTCCGCGAGCGGCGCATCGAGAAGACCTACGAGGCCTTGGCGCCGCCGCTGCCCCATCTTTCGTACCCGCATGTCCATGAAAGCCGCCTGGCGCCGCACGCCGACGGCTTCCGCATGATGGAAGTGCCCGGCACGCCCGACACGCGCACCCGCATCGAGGTGCTCGAGCGCGGCGCGCCGCTGTGGCGCTACGCCCTGTTCCCGCACACCGGCAAGATGCACCAATTGCGCGTGCACATGGCCGCGCTCGGCGCGCCGATCGCCAACGATCCGTGGTATCCGGAGGCGGAACCGGTCGGCCCCGACGACTTCGAGCGACCGTTGAAACTGCTGGCGAAGTCGCTGGCGTTCAGCGATCCGGTCGATGGGCGCAAGTGCTACTTCGAATCGCAGCGGACGCTCTGAATCGAAGGCCGGTCGCTGGACGCCGGGGCGCCGGTGGGAGCCGACTGTGCCGGCGACTGCGGCGATCGGCAGCGCCGAAGTCGCCGCTGAAGCGGCTCCCACCGGGGCGGTGTGGTCGCGGCGCCGACGCGGTCGGTGCATGCGCGGCGATCGGTGGAAGGAGCGGTTGTGGGCGCCGGCTGTGCCGGCGACTGCGGCGGTCGGCAGCGCCGCAGTCGCCGCTGAAGCGGCTCCCACAGGGGCGGTGTGGTCGCGGCGCCGACGCGGTCGGTGCATGCGCGACGATCGGTGGAAGGATCGGGTGTGGGAGCCGGCTGTGCCGGCGACTGCGGCGATCGGCAGCGCCGAAGTCGCCGCAGTCGCCGCAGTCGCCGCTGAAGCGGCTCCCACCGGGGTTGCCACCGGACTCGGCGTCGGCCTGCATACGATTGCACGGAGCCGCCGGCGATTCCCCGCGGGGCGCGCGTCGCGCATGATGCCGGCGGGCCCGGGAGGGGCCGAACCGGGAGGCCATGCCGATGATCCGCACGTTCCGCCGCATTCTTGCCGCGTCGCTGCTCGCCGCCGCCGCGCTGTGCGCCGCCGCGCCGGCCGCCGCCGAGGACGTGATCCTGCACGCCTTCAACTGGCGCTACGCCGACGTGACCGCGCGCGCCGACGAGATCGCGCGCCGCGGCTATCGCGCGGTGCTGGTGTCGCCGCCGCTGCGCTCGGAAGGCGCGCCCTGGTACCAGCGCTACCAGCCGCAGGACTACCGCGTCCTGCACAACCCGCTCGGAGACCGCGAGGACCTGCAGGCTGCCATCAACGCGCTGCGCGCGCGCGGCGTCGCGGTGCATGCCGACGTGGTCCTCAACCACATGGCCAACGAGGCCAGCCAGCGCATCGATCTCGACTATCCCGGCGTGCGGGTCCTGGGCCAGTACCTGCTCGAAAGCGCGCAGCAGGCCCGGCGCTACCTGTTCGGCGACGTCGGCAGCAACCTGTTCACCGCCGCCGACTTCCATCCCGCGCGCTGCATCGCCGACTACAACGACCCGGCGCAGGTGCGCAACGGACGCCTGTGCGGCGGTGCCGGCGATCCGGGGCTGCCGGATCTCGCCTCGACCCCGCGCGTGCAGGCCGCACAGCGCGAATACCTGTCGCGCCTGCGCGAACTCGGCATCACCGGCTTCCGCGTCGATGCCGCCAAGCACATGGACAATGCGCACCTCAACGCGGTGTTCACGCCGGCGATCCGCAACGGCGCCACGGTCTATGGCGAGATCATCACCGGCGGTGGCGAGGGCAACGGCGAGTACCGCCTCTATCTGCAGCCCTACCTCGCGGAAACCGACCATGCGGCCTACGATTTCCCGCTGTTCCACGCGGTGCGCAACGCGTTTTCCTTCGGCGCGCGGCTCGATGCGCTGGTCGATCCCGCCGCGCGCGGCCAGGCGCTGCCGGGCGCGCGCGCGGTGACCTTCACCGTCACCCACGACATCCCCAACAACGGCATCTTCCGCGGCCTGATCCTCGATCCGGTCGACGAGACGCTGGCCTATGCCTATGTGATGGGCCGCGCCGGCGGGATGCCGCTGGTCTACAGCGACAACAACGAATCCAACGACAACAACCGCTGGAACGGCGCGTGGCGGCGCGACGACCTGACGCGGATGATCGGCTTCCGCAATGCGATGCGCAGGCAGGACATGCAGGTGCTGTCGGCCGGCCCCTGCCACCTGCTGTTCCGCCGCGGCCTGCGCGGCCTCGTCGGCATCAACAAGTGCGCCGAGCCCGTGCAGGCCGCGATCGAGGTCGAGGCGGCGGGACTGCCACGCTTCCAGCGCTTCCGCGAACTGCTCGCCGGCGGCAGCCTGATGATCGAGTCCGGCCCGCAGACGATCACCCTGCCGCCGCGCGCGGCGCGGATGTGGCAGCGCGGGAAGTAAGGGCCACGCGCGGGTCGGCCGCCGGACCGGAATTGATGCGGCGCCGGCCGCGTGCTTGACTGCGCCATGCCCCTCGGCGACACCCCCGGCAAGACCCGCGCGCAGCCTGCCCTGGCGCGCCTGCGTGCGGATTTCCAGCTCTCGATCGTGGTCCTGTTCGGCGCCGTGTCGGCGCCGCTGATCCTGCCGTTCGGCATCTATCGCGCGATGGCGGGGCAATGGGCGGTGGCCGCGCTCGACGCCGCACTGGTGCTGGGCATCGCCGGCGCCTGCGGCTGGGCCTGGTGGCGCGGCGAGGCGCGGCGGGTGGGTGCGGCGTTGTCGGTGCTCTACACCGGCGGCGCGCTGGCCAGCGCCGAGATGCTCGGCGTGATCGGCGTGTTCTGGATGTACGCGGTGGTGGTGGCCAATTTCTTCCTGCTGCGGCGGCGCTGGGCGTGGACGGTCACCCTGGCTTCGATCGGCGTGCTGCTGTGGCGCGGCGATGCATTCGACACCGCCGCGCAGGCGTGGTCGTTCGCCGCCACCGCGCTGCTGGTCGGCTTCCTGGCCTGGATCCTCGCCAACCGCACCGAGGCGCAGCGGGTCGAACTGGAGCAGCTAGCCACCCGCGATGCGCTGACCGGCGTGCACAACCGCCGCGCGCTGACCGAGGAGCTGGCGCTGGCCACCGAGTCGATGGCGCGTGGCGGCCCGGCGGCCGCCCTGCTGCTGTTCGACCTCGACCACTTCAAGCGGATCAACGATGCCTGCGGACACGGCGCGGGCGACGCGGTGCTGGTGGCCTTCTGCGAGGTGCTGCGCGCCCACGTGCGGCGCACCGACCGTTTGTTCCGGATCGGCGGCGAGGAGTTCGTGCTGCTGCTGCCGCAGGTGCCCGCCAGCGGGCTGCGCGCCTTCGCCGACACCTTGCGCGAGCGCGTACGCGGCGACCTGCGCTCGCCGCTCGGGCCGGTGACGGTGTCGATCGGCGGCACCATCCTGCGCGCCGGCGAGTCGTGGGAGGACGGCCTGCGCCGCGCCGACGGTGCGCTGTACCGCGCCAAGGCCGGCGGCCGCGACCGCGCCGAGGTCGCGAGCTGAGCAGGCGGCGCGCGATTCCGCGACAATGGGGGCTTCACCCCGCCGGAGCCCGCCGATGAAGCCCGTCTCCCTCAGCCGCTTCCTGATCGAGGAACAGCGCGACAAGGCGCAGATCCGCCCCGACCTGCGCCTGCTGATCGAGGTCGTGGCGCGCGCCTGCAAGTCGATCTCGATCGCGGTCGGCAAGGGCGCGCTGGGCGGGGTGCTGGGCGACGCCGGGGCGACCAACATCCAGGGCGAGGCGCAGAAGAAGCTCGACGTGCTCAGCAACGAGATCCTGCTCGAGGCCAACGAATGGGGCGGGCATCTCGCCGCCATCGCCTCGGAGGAGATGGACGACCCGCACCCGATCCCGCACCGCTACCCGAAGGGCGAATACCTGCTGGTGTTCGATCCGCTGGATGGCTCGTCGAACATCGACGTCAACGTCTCGGTGGGCACGATCTTCTCGGTGCTGCGCTGCCCCGAGGGGGTGACCGAGCCGACCGAAGCCGCCTTCCTGCAGCCCGGCGCGCAGCAGGTCGCCGCCGGCTACTGCGTGTACGGGCCGAGCACGATCCTGGTGCTGACCCTCGGCGACGGCGTCAACGTGTTCACCCTCGATCGCGAGGTGGGCAGTTTCGTGCTCACGCGGCGCGGCGTGCGCATCCCGGAGGAGACCTCCGAGTTCGCGATCAACGCCTCCAACCAGCGCCACTGGGAGGCACCGGTGCAGCGCTACGTGGCGGAACTCACCGCCGGCAAGACCGGGCCGCGCGGGCGCGACTTCAACATGCGCTGGGTGGCCTCGATGGTGGCCGACGTGCACCGCATCCTGACCCGCGGCGGCATCTTCATGTATCCGGTGGACGCCAAGTGCCGCGACAAGGGCGGCCGCCTGCGCCTGCTGTACGAGGCCAATCCGATGGCGCTGATCGTCGAGCAGGCCGGCGGCGCGGCCACCGACGGCCATGGCCGGCTGCTCGACCGCACGCCACGCGGGCTGCACGAGCGGGTGCCGGTGTTCCTCGGTTCGCGGCAGGAAGTGGAGCGGGTCACCGCCTACCACCGGGAAGCCTGAGCCGGCCTCACTCGCGCGCGATCGCAGCAGGCGCGGGCGGCAGCACGTCGGGCGATCCGGCGTCCCACGCTGCGAGCACCGCCTCGAAGCCGTGCCGCGGACGCCAGCCGAGGTCGGCGATCGCGCGCGCCGGATCGTAGACGCGGTCGATCGACGCCGGCAGCGGCCAGCCGCGCACGGCGAAGGCTTCGGCCAGCGCGGGGGCGCGGCGGCGGATGGCCGCGGCGGCATCGCGCGCCAGCAGGGGTGCGTCCTCGCGCCGGAACGGGGTGGCCCCGGACACCACGAAGGTCGCGTGCGCCGGGCCTTCGTGCGCCAGCGCCAGCGCGTGCGCCGCGGCGACATCGCGCGCGTCGATCCCGCGCTGCAGGCGCAGCACCGCCATCGTCGGCGCCGGCTCCGGGAAGCAGCGCGACATGCGCAGGATCCGCAGCGTCGGGCCGCCCTGTCGCGCGGCCTCGCGCAGCAGGGCTTCGGCTTCCAGCTTGGTGTGGTGGTAGATCGTCTGCGGTTCGGGAACCGTGTCTTCATCGATCCAGGCCGCGGCATCCACACCCTCGGCCGCGGCACCGTACAGCGCGGTGGTCGAGGTGAGCACGATGCGCCGCACGCCGGCCGCCGTCGCGGCGTCCAGCACCGCGCGCGTGCCATCGACGTTGATGCGGCGGAACTCGGCGTCGGACAGCACGCCAACGTGCGGCGCATGCAGCGCGGCGGCGTGCACGACCGCATCGACGCCGTCCAGCGCCGTGCGCAGCGCCGCGGCGTCGGCGAGGTCGGCGACCCGATCGGTAGTCGACGACGGTGCGCGATCGAGGCCGACCACCCCCTGCCTGTCGGCGCGCAGCCGCGCCACGATGGCGCGCCCCACCCACCCGCTGCTGCCCGTGACCAATACCCGCATACTGGCGTCCTGCGCTGCCCGAGGGCGGATTGTGGCGCGCGCCGGGGCGGCGTGGGTGTGGGAGCCGGCTATGCCGGCGACTGCGGCGGTCGGGGAGGTTGCAGTCGCCGCTGAAGCGGCTCCCACAGGGGCGGCGCGAAGGGGGCGTCGGCGCCGGCGGCGCGCACTATCATCGCCGGATGGACCTGCCTGCCCATCCCGACTTCATCGAGGTCTATCCCGCCGCCCTGCCGCGCGAGCGATGCGCGGCGATGATCGAGCAGTTCCTGCGTTGCGGCCAGGCCGTGCGCGGGGCGACCGGCTCCGGCGTCGACACTACGCTGAAGGACTCCTGGGACATCGAGATCACCGGCCGCAGCGACTGGGCCGAGCACCACGCGGCGATCCAGCAGGCCGCCTTCGCGGGACTGGCCGAGTACGTCCGCAAGTACCGCTACACCCTGCTCGCCCCGCTGTCGATCGGCGTGCGCGACGAGGCCGGCGGCGGTCACCGGCGGCTCGACGCGGACGCGCTCGGCGCAATGCCGCCGGAGCGCTACGCCGGGGTGCTGCAGTACGCCTTCCGGCCGGGCAACATCAACCTGCAGCGCTACCTCGCCGACCAGGGCGGCTACCCGTACTGGCACTGCGAGCACTATCCCAAGGCGGGCAGCGTCGATCCCCTGCATCGCGTTCTGCTGTACACGATCTACCTCAACGAGGGCTTCGCCGAGGGCGAGACGGAGTTCTTCTACCAGCAGCGCAAGATCGTCCCGCGCACCGGCGACCTGCTGGTCGCGCCGGCCTTCTTCACCCACACCCACCGCGGCAACCGGCCGCGCGGCGGCGACAAGTACATCGCCACCTCGTGGATCCTGTTCAACCCGGCCGAGGCGCTGTTCCCGAAGCCGCGCTGACCCGCGGCGCGACGCGCATCAGGTGCGCGCGGCATCGACGAAGGCGCGCAGCAGCAGGTGGCCCGGCAGGCAATCGTCGTCCGCGACGCCCGCGCCGCCGAGGTGGAACTCGGGATGCCATTGCACGCCGAGCAGCCAGCCGCCCGCGACCGTCCGCAGTGCTTCGACCACGCCGTCCGGTGCCCATGCCTCCACCTCAATGCCGGGGGCCAGCCGCGCCACCGCCTGGTGATGCGCACTGCTGACGCGCGCCGGACCGTCGCCATACCAACCCTGCAGCCAACCGCGGTCGGCGAGGCGCACCGGATGCCGGTGCATATCGTAGGCATCGGCATCGTCGTGCAGCGACGGATCGTGCCCGCTTCCCGCCAAGTCCTGCCACAGCGTGCCCCCGAGCGCGACATTGGCCAGCTGCATCCCGCGGCAGATGCCGAGCACGGGCCGTTCCCGCGCGCGCATGCGCGCGAACAGCGCGAACTCGATCGCGTCGCGTGCCGGATCGCCCGCCCAATCCAGATGCTGCACGGCCTCGCCCCAGCGCATCGGTGCGACGTCGCCACCCCCCTGCAGCAGCAACCCATCGAGTCGCAGCGCGAGTGCCTCGACCAAGGCCTCGGCGGCCGCCATCGGTGGCACCGGCACCACCAGCGGCACGGCACCGGCTTCGACCAACGCATCGACCAGGCGCGCGTCGACGCTCCACTGGTCGCGGCGCCGTGATCCCCGGGCGCCGGGCAGCGCCGGCGCGCGGCGGGCCGTGATGCCGACCACGGGGGCGCGCACGGCGGTCATGCGCGCGCCGGATCGACGGCTCGCGCGGCTTCCAGGGCGGCGCGGACATGCGTCGGATCGCCGTGCGGGCCGACCATCGCGCGCGCAACGTCATCGGCGTCGAACGCCGGCAGCGGCGCGCCGGTCGGTGCCGGATAGCCGAAGGCGGCGCACACCGGTGCGAGGCCGCGGTCGACCGCGGCGTGCATCTCCGGCGTGAAATGGCGGCGCCACTCGAAGGGCTCGCCGCCGGCGAGCAGGCGCGGGCCCACGCCGGCAGCCGCCAGTTCGCGGTCGGCGGCGGCGGCGACTTCGTGACGCGCGGCGGCGCAAGCTGCGGCGCGGGCGCGCGCCGGCGCCACCAACCCCAGGTGTCGCAGCGCAAGCGCGAGCGTGCCCTGCGGATCACGTTTGCTGTCCTCGAAGCGCAGGACCAGGGCGGCCGTTGCCGGTGCAGCCAGCCACGCGCGCCAATAGAGCGCCAGCCAGGTCGCGCGATCGATCGGCCAATGGTGGAAGCGCTCGTGCAACCAGTCGACGAATACCAGCGTCGTCTGCCGCAGCACACACGCGCGACGCCAACCCGAATACAGCGCATCGCGCGGATCGCGCACGAACAGCACGCGGCGCGGCGCGGCGACCCATTCGCCCGGCCAGCCATGGCTGAAGCGCGGCACCGGCCGGTGCCGCAGCCGGAAGACGCGGCCGTCGACCAGTCCGGGCAGCAATCGCCGCCACGGGCTGCCGGGCAGGCTGTAGCGCCAGCGCGAGCCTCCCTCGTGCCGCCAGTGCCCGCGGTCGTCGATGCCCCAGGGTCGCCACAGGGGCACGCGGAGATCGAGCAGCGCGCTGGCAAGCCACGCGGCACCGCAAGGCAACTCCGGGGAGAGGATGTCCACATCGTAGGCCGGTGCATCCGGCGCGCAGCGCTCAGGCGCCTGCATGGCCGAGCGCCTCCCACGCGGCGAGCACGCGCCCCGCGAGCTCCTCGATCGTCGCGGGGTTGTCGTCGTTGTCGAGCACCAGGTGGGCGTCCCGCGGCCACTCGGGCGCGAGCTCCACGCCGACCCGCGGACCCGCCGCCGAGCGATCGGCCGCGCGCGCCCGCCGCATCGCCTCCGGAGCCCGAATCCACACCTCGAGATAGCGCCGGCCAGTGCTGCGGTTGGCCTCGCGCGCCGCATCGAACAAGGCCACCACGGCCGCCACCACCACCACACCCTCGCCGGCGAGCCATGCGGCGATGCGCGCGTAGACCAGCGCGAGTCCGCGACGCGAGTCGGCGTCGAAGCGTCGCCCGGCCTCGCCGAGCATTGCGCGAACCGCATCGCCGTCGAGCAGCACCGTCGGCGCGCCGCGGGCCCGCAGGCGCGCGCAGACCGCCGCCGCGAGCGTCGTCTTGCCGACTCCCGGCAGGCCGGTGATCCACACGACGCCGCCGCTCATGCGCGCTCCCAGCGAAAGTCGTGCGACCAGCGCACGCGGCGGCGCAGGCGCGCGCGGTACAGCGCGAGGTCGCGCGCGTGGTCGACCTCCACCCAGCGCCCGTGCAGCGGCACGCCGTGTACCGCGTGCCCGACTTCGATCAGCGCGGCCAGTGCACCGGTGGTGTCGATGCGGCGCGCGCGCGACGCGGGCATCGCGTCGAGCAGCGCGCGCAGGCGACGCCACCCCGTCGGGGAGACCTTCAACAGGCCGGTGAACTGACCCTCGATCCCGCCCACGGCGTCGGCCCGGCCTCCGATCGCCGCCAGCCGGCGGCCGGTGCCCCAGCGCAGCGCCTCGGCGTCGATGAGCACATCGTCGAAGCGTGCCGACCACAGCGCATGCCAGTCGAGATCGACGCCGACCGCGAACGCACCGCGCGCCCCGGCGACCGCGCGCGGCAACGCGGGATGGAACGCGCAGTCGCCGTACACCAGCAGGAATCCAGCGGTCAGGACCGACGCGGGCACGCAGCGCAGCGAGGCCAGCGGACCGCTGTCCGCCCAATCCGGATTGAGCGCGAGCCGCTCGCCGCGGCGCAACTGCAGACGCTGGTGCGCATGACCGCCGACGATCCACGGCGGCGGAAGACCGGCCTCGGCCAGGGCTGCGCGCTGGCTGTCGAGAAGGCTGCGGCCGCCGAGCTGCACCAGGCATTTCGGGCCGCCGCGTGCGGCGCGGCCGAGCCGGCTGCCGCGTCCGGCGGCGAGGATCACCGGCTGGACCACGGCCGCCTCCGCGCGATCCACAGGCGCGTCTCGAACGGCACCTGCAGCACCGTCGCGCCGTCGACCAGCGCGGCGATCGCAGCCAGCACACGAGGCAGCTGCGTGCCGGCCTGCCGCACCACCGTGGCATGGGCGCGGAAGCCCTCGACGAATGCCGCCGGCGTGGTCTGGTGCCGATGCGACAGGACCTCGGCGCACGCCGGCTCGAAGGCAGGGTGGGCATCGATCGTCGGCGCGGGGTCTTCGCGGCGCCGGCCGGGCGCGAAGCCAGGCACGATCTCGCGGATGGCGCGCTCCACCGCTGCCTGCAGGGGGTCGTCGAGCCGACGGTGGTTCCACAGCACCAGCAGTGCGCCTCCCGGCCGCAGCACTCGCGCCGCCTCGTCGAGCGCCGCGCCCGACGCGACGACGTTGAACGAGGATGCGAAGCTCGCGACATCGCATGCAGCGGCCGGCAGCGGCAGCGCCTCGCCGCGCGCATCGTGCCAGCGCACCGTCGGCGGCGCGAGCGCGCGCCCGATCGCGCGCATGGCGGCATTGGGCTCGACCGCCTCCACTGCGTAACCCGCCGCCGCCAGCATGCGCGCGAAACGCGCGGTGCCGGCGCCGATGTCGACCGCTTGGCCGGCGGCCGGCGCACCGGCGGCGACCGCGGCGGCGAGGGTGTCCGGATGGTAGGGTGCGCGCGCCTCGTAGTGCGCGGCTTGCGCGGTGTAGTCCCAAGCGAGGCCCTGATCGGTCACGCCTCGCCCTCCAGCACGGCAAGGGCATGGCGCTGCGGGTCGATCCGCAGGCGCGCTGCCCGCGCGAGCCGCTCGAACCGGGGCAGGCCGAGGCCGAGCACGGCTGGCACGTCGAGTTCCACGCAGCGCAGCGCCATGTGCGACTGCGGCCCGCCGAACGCGGTGAGCAACGCGGCCGGGCGACGCAGGAACACCCAGTCGAACCCGGGATCCGCGCTTTCGATCGCCAGTACCGCGGCCGGTGGCACCTGCCCGGGCGCCGTGTCGCGCGCGACGCGCAGCACGACACCGTCGGCTGCGCGCTTACCGAGGAAACTCGGGCGTCCTGCGGCGAACTCGGGCGTGGCGAGGTCGATCGGCGCCTGCAGCAGCGACGGCACGCGCAGCGGGTGGTCGGCGGCGTGGCGGGCTTCGGCGCGTGTGGCGGCGTCGCACGCCGCGCCGGCATCGCGCGCCGCGGCCAACTGCGCCAGCGTGAGCCAGCCGAGCTGCCGGCGGTCGAGGCCGAGCCGGCCGCCGAACGAGGCGATCCCCTCCAGCAGCGCGGCGATCGCGCGCGCCAACGCGAACTTGCCGACTTCCCGCGCGCGCGAGGCGTCGGCGGCCATCCGCAGCAGGGTCGCTCCGTCGACCGTCCAGCCGTCGGCAGCGAGCAAGGCGTCGAGCCCGGCGAGGTCCGACGGCACCGGGATCGGCGCGGCATCCCAGGCAACGGCATGGACGGCGCGCTCGACGCCGACCAGCGGCACGTCGATCTCGAAGGTGCCGGGGCGCAGCACTTCGGGATGCAGTCCATCGACGCCCGGTCGCCCCGGTCGGACCAGCGCGCCGGCGAGCGTGCCGGAGCCGGCGCGCACGCGGTCCCCCTGCGCGGCGTCGAGCGCCCCGACCCGCACCGCCGAACGCAGCAGCGCGGCCCCGATGAAGTCCAGCCGCGCGGCGCGCGCGAACGGCAACGCCGCGCCGCGCCGCACGTGCGCGAGCGCCGCCCGCAGGGCCTGCGGGCCGCCCGGCACGGGCCAGCAGGCCTGGGCACGCCGTTCGGCGGACTCGCGTTCGGCGGCGACCCGCGCAGGCGCGAATGCGGCGAGCGAGTGCCGCCGAAGGGCATCCGCGATGCGGCGCGCGCGATCGCCACCGAGCCCGCCGGCGCACAGGCGCGCGACGCGATCGAACTCGGCGCAGGTGACCGCCACTTCCAGTTCCACCCGGTCATGCAGCGCGGGGGCGTCGGCCAGCCGGCGGCACCACGCACGCACCGCCGCCGCGGCGTCGGCCGCGCCGACGGTCGCAGGCAGCAGGGAAGCGAAACTCGCCGCGACATCGACGCACGGCCGGCCGGCGATGCCGACCAACAGGTCGCTGCGCGGCGGTCGCCGATAGCCGAGCGTGGCGCGAGCCTGCCACCACGTGCCGTGCGCCAGCAGCGCATCGAACAGCGAGCGGGCCAAGGGGCGCGGGTGTTCGCCCAGCAGCTCGGCCGGATTCCAGTCCGGCATCAGGCCGAATAGCGCGGGGCGCCGCGGCCCGCGCGAGGCCGCGCTGCGCTCGCGATCGCGCCGCGCGCACCGCCGCCGCATCGACGCACGGCGCGGCGAGCGGCCGGAACTGCAGCAACCACAGGCGCCCGCGGGCGCGCACCAGTTCTAGTTCGAACGGCGAGCCGCCCGCCAGCGCTCCGACTTCCGTCAGCAGCGCCAGCGCGGGGCGCGCCCAGCGTGGCACGGGACCCCGCGCGGCATGCGCCACGTACAGCGTGTCGGCGGCCGCAGTGCCGGCCGTGATCGCGGCCGGATCGATCCCGATCGCCCGACTGATGCAGCGATAGGGTGCCCCGTCGCCCGGGGCGTGGCTGGCGGCGACCAGCGCCGCCTCGATGCCGGCCACGAAGCGCTGCACGAGGACCTGGTCCCCGGCGCGCGGCGCGCCGTAGCTGGCGAAGACCGCGTCGACGGCCGCACCGAGATGTTCCGCCGGGATGTCGAGCGCGGTGTGATAGCGGCCCGCGCCACCGGCGCCAACCGCGTCCTCGCCCGGCCTCGCACTGCGCACCGCGAACCGGGCCCCGCCGACGGCCCGCGGCAGCGCGCGCTCGAGCGCGGCGCGATTCGACTGCCAGGCGCCGCGGGGAACCGTGCAGCCGTCCGGAATGCGCGCCACGCGCACGCGCCCGCGCAGCGCATCGAGCAGGCTGGCCTTGTCGGCGCCGGGCGCGCGCGACAGTGCGCTGCACGCGGCGGACCCGTGGGAACCGATCGATCGATGTCGTTGCGAGCGCCTGGCCGATTCCATGCGAACTCTCCAAGGACCCGACGGGCACGACGACCCGCCCCCACCGTCGATCCCCTCCCCATCGCCAGGAGGTGTGAATGTATCGCCTCGTCGCGCGACGCGGAAGGCGGCGCCCCGGTCGAGTGATGCGCATTGCGCTATTGTTCGCGGCCCCGTTCGGGCCAGGAGTGACGGTGTACGCCGAGGTCTGGATCGTGCTTTTCCTCGCTGTGGTGCCGCTACTGTGGGCCATCCTGGCCTTCAACGCCCTGGTGCGCGCGCGCAACCAGGTGCGCGCGGCGTTCGCCGACGTCGACGTGCAGCTGACCAAGCGCCACGATCTGGTGCCGGTGCTGGTGGAATCGGTGCGCGGCTACGTCGCGCACGAGCGCGAGACGCTGGACGACGTGGTGCGCCTGCGCGGGGCGGCCGGCAAGCCGCGCGCGGATGCCGACAGCGAGGCGCGCGAGAACGCGCTGGCGGGCGCGATGGGCCGCCTGCTGGCCCTGGTCGAGGCCTATCCGGACCTCAAGGCCGACGGGCAGTTCGCGCAGTTGATGCGGGAACTGGTCGCGGTCGAGGACGCGCTGCAGTATGCACGCCGGTACTACAACGGCTCGGTGCGCGACCTGAACAACCGCATCCAGCGCTTCCCCGGCCTGCTGGTGGCGCGCGCGCTCGGCTTCACCGAACAGGCGTTCTACGAGGTGGCGCGGGTCGAACACCGCGCCGCGCCGCAGGTTTCGCTGTAGGCCGGCGCCGGGCGCCGAGGCCGCCCGCGGGGGGGGGGGGGGGCCCCCCCCGGGGGGGGCCGAACCGGGCCCGGCGGCGAAACTTAGGGGTTTGCCCCC
>JAJTHZ010000055.1 GCA_021299185.1 Lysobacteraceae bacterium
CGGCCGGTGGCGCGCAGGGCGGTGGTCCGCCGGCGGGCGCGGCGGCCGGCGGCGGCGCGGGCGGCGGCGACTGGCGCGCGCGCGTACAGCAGATGATGAAGGCCTCGCTGGCGCCGTTCCGCGACAGCCTGGATGACGCGCAGCGTGGCGCCTGGGATCGCGAGGTCGAGCAGGTGCTGAACGCCCGGCGTGTCGTGCTGTGGGTGCTGGAGGGCGGCAAGCCGGTGGCGAAGGTGGCGCGCGCGGGCGTCTCCGACGCGACCCACACCGAGGTGATGGGCGTCGCGCTCGAGCCCGGCACGCCGGTGATCGTGGGGGCGGGCTGATGGGCGCGCCGAACGTGGTGGAGATCCAGGGCCTCGGCAAGGTCTATTCGCCGGGCACGCCGGCCGAGGTGGTGGCGCTGCGCGGGGTGGACCTCGTGATCGCACGCGGCGAGTTCGTGGCCATCGTCGGGCCGTCAGGTTCCGGCAAGTCGACCCTGATGAACCTGCTCGGCGTGCTCGATGCGCCGAGTTCCGGCACCTATCGCTGCGACGGCGTCGACGTCGCGGGCCTCGATGCAGCAGGGCGCGCGCGCCTGCGCCTGACCCGGATCGGCTTCGTGTTCCAGGGCTTCAACCTGCTGAGCCGCATGACCGCGCTGGACAACGTGATGCTGCCGCTGGCCTACGCCGGCGTGCCGCGCCGCGAGCGTGCCGAGCGCGCGCGCCGCGCGCTGTCCGAGGTGGGTCTCGCGGAACGTGCGCACCACCGGCCGAGCGAACTGTCCGGCGGCCAGCAACAGCGCGTCGCGATCGCGCGCGCGCTGGTCAACCATCCGCCGATCCTGCTCGCCGACGAGCCGACCGGCGCGCTCGATTCGCGCACCGGGCAGGAAATCCTCGCCCTGTTCCAGCGCCTGCGCCTGGCCGGGATCACGGTGATCCTGATCACCCACGACGGCGCGGTGGCGGATGCCGCCGATCGCGTGGTGCGGATCCAGGACGGCGCGATCGTGGCCGACGAGCGCCGCCGGGAGGCCGCATGAACGCGCGCAGCGAATCCCTGTCGGTGCACGCCGCGGCGGCCGCGGGGCCCGGTCGCGTCACGCTGGCCGACATCGTCGGCATGGCGGTGTTCGCGCTGCGCGGCAACGTGCTGCGCAGCGTGCTGACCGCGCTCGGTGTGATCATCGGCATCGCGGCGGTGATCGTGATGGTCTCGGTCGGCCAGGGCACGCAGGCCGAGCTCGACCGCACGATCTCCAACCTCGGGTCCAACCGCATCGAGGTGTGGCCGGGTTCGGGCCGCGGCGGCGGTGTGCGCTTCGGCGCCGGCAGCGTGAGCAGCCTCGACGACGGCGACGTGGCGGCCATCCGCAACGAGATTGCCGGCGTGCAGTACGTCGCCGGCCAGATCCGCGGCGCGGCGCAGGCGGTCAACGCGGAGCGCAACTGGAACACGCAGTGGGTCGGCGTGGTGGCCGACTACTTCCCCACCAACGGCTGGGAAGTGGCCGAGGGCGCGGGTTTCTCGCCGCGCGACTACGGCGGCGCGGCCAAGGTGGTGCTGATCGGCACCAGCCTGCGCGACAAGCTGTTCGAGGGCGAAGACCCGATCGGGCGCCAGATCCGGCTCGGCCGCGTGCCGTTCACCGTGGTCGGCGTGCTGAAATCCAAGGGCCAGAGCGGCTGGGGCGGCGACATGGACGACGTGGCGATGGTGCCGCTGGAAACCGCGCGCCGGCGCCTCGCGGGGCAGATGAACCTGCCGCCGGGCAGCGTGACCTCGATCTCGGTCGGCACCGCGCGCGCGGAAGACCTGCCGCGCGTCGAGCGCGAGATCGGCGACCTGCTGCGCCAGCGGCACAAGATCCCGCCCGGCGGCGAGGACGACTTCACGGTGCGCAACCTCACCGAGATCGTCTCCGCGCGCACCCAGACCACGCGCCTGATGTCGCTGCTGCTCGGCGCGGTGGCGACCATCTCGCTGGTGGTCGGCGGGATCGGGATCATGAACATCATGCTGGTCTCGGTCACCGAGCGCATCCGCGAGATCGGGCTGCGGATGGCGGTGGGCGCCGGGCCGCGCGAGATCCATCTGCAGTTCCTCGCCGAGGCGATGCTGATCTCGCTCGGTGGCGGCGTGATCGGCATCGCGCTGGGCATCGTGGGCACGCTGCTGACCAGCCGCTTCGGCGCGCTGCCGGTGGCGCTGGACTGGCAGGTGATCGCGCTGGCCACCGGGTTCTCGGTGGCGACGGGTCTGTTCTTCGGCTTCTGGCCGGCGCGCAAGGCCTCGCGGCTGGAACCGATCGAGGCCCTGCGCCACCAGGGCTGAACGCGGCGCCGCGCGGCGTCAGCGCCGCAGGCGCAGGGTCGGATCGCCCAGCAGGTGGATGCCGAGCGTGAGGTCGCGGCGCTCGACGCCGTCGGCCGCGACCGCGCGCCGCATCGCCTGCAGCGCGTCGCCGAGCTGCGCGCCGCCGCCCGCGTCGCGCAGGAACAGCGCGAGATGGGCATCGGTGTTGGCCGTCTCGACCAGGGTCGCCGCGCCCACCACCGCCGCCGCACCGCCGTCGGCGTCCAGCAGCAGGCGCTGGGCGAGGCTCTGGCTGGTCGGCGAGACGAACCACGACGACCAGCAGCCCCACTGCGAGACCACGGTCGGTGCGCCGGCGTTGGCGAACAGCGCGGTGGCGTCGTTGCCGGTCAGCAGCGGATCGAAGGTCCAGCGGTCGACCGCCGAGTGGCCGACGAAATTGACCAGCGCGCGGCCCTCGTTGACTGCCGCGACCAGCGCGTCGCGCGCGCCGGCGGGCCCCAGCGCATCGACGTTCGCCTGCGCGGCGTTCCAGCCCGGCGGCAGGGCGGCCGACAGCGAGGTGCCGAGCGCGCTGAAGTCGAGCGCGGGCTCCGAGCCGCCGGCCACGAACAGCGCGCGGCCGGCATGCGCTGCGCTGGCGTAGGCGAGGGTCTTGGCCACCAGCAGGTCCGCCTCGGCGCGCGTGCGCACCGGCCAGCGGCCGATCGCGAGTTCCGGCAGCGCGTCGCCGTCGAGGTCGCCGAGCAGCGCATCGGCTGGCGCGTGGCGTACCACCTCGCCGGTCGCGCCGTACGGCGTTGGCACGAAGCTCAGCGCGCCGCTGCCGAGATGGTCCTTGTAGTCGTAGGTGTCGACGCCGACCAGCAACACGTAGCGCGCGCCGGCCGCGTGCGCCAGCGCGAGGTGGGCGCGGATCGCGGCCGGGTCCGGCAGGCCGTTCGAGTGGCGCGCGTACAGCGCATCGAGGTCGACCACCTCGGTCGCCAGCCCCTCGGCGCGCCGCGCCGCCACCAGCGGCTGCACGGCGTCGACAAACTGCGGATGCGCGACCACCAGGAAGTCCAGCGGCGCGCGCGGATCGGTCGCCGGCGCGCTGGCCGGCACCAGCGTGGGGGCGAGCAGGGCATCGGCCGGCGCGGCATGCAGGGTGGCGCCAGCGACGTCGGCCACGCCGATGCGCAGCGTGCCGTCGACCGGTGCGCCGGCCACGCGCGTGCCGCCGCGCGGGCCGAGCGCGATCGCCACCAACGGACGGTCGGCGGCGAGGCGCAGTTCCGCGCAGCCGTCGTTGCCGCAGCCGGATTCGGCGCCGTCGAAGCCGTCGCGCAGCAGCAGGGCGCCGGCGGGTTCGGTGTCGCCGGCTTCGCCGAGCGGGGCGGCGAGCGTGTCGCCGGCGAGTTCGAGCCGGCGCAGGTAGCGCAGCGCCACCGACTCGACCTGCACGATGTCGAAGTCCACGCCGTGCGCGGCCGGCAGCACGAGGCGCACGCGGTTGGCGCCCTCGCGCAGCACGCCGGGTGGCAGTTCGAAGCGCACCTGCGCCTCGGCCAGGCCGTCGAAGGCGTGCGTGCCGATCGGCGTGCCGTTGACCTCGACGTCGAAGCGATGGTCCGGGCTGACCTGCGGGAAATCGTTGCCGCCGCTCAGGCGCACCGCCACGGTTGCGCCCGCGGCGTCGGCGAGCCGGTCCACCGCCACGCTGAACTCGGCGCTGGCCGGCGTGCCGGCGAAGGCCAGCAGCCGGGTGTCGAACCACGGATCGGCGGCCGGCACCGAGAAGCCGTACTGGCGGTCGCGCGCGACCACCGCGTCGTGCCAGTAGCGGTCGCGCTCGCGACGCGCGGGATGGGTCGTCGCCGTCGACAGGCGCAGCGCCAGCCGGGCATCGGATCGCAGGCGATAGCGGTTGTGCGTGCCGTACAGGCTGCGCCGCGCGAGGCCGACGAACTCCACCGCGTCGCCGGATGCGAGCATGCGGCCCGTGGCCTGCACGTGGATCGGCACCGGGCCGTCCGGGCCGGTGAGCGCCAGCGCGTCGGCCGGCGTGCCGCGCAGGTCCTGGCCCGCGGCGGCGAGTGCGTCCAGCGACAGCCGGTGGATGCCGTCGCGCGCGACCTCGATCCACACGCCGTCGGCGGCACCGCGGCGCGCCGGCGGCTGCTGCGCGGATCGCACCGCGGCCCAGTCGATGCGCGGTGCATCGACGCGGCGTCCCCACGTCGTGCCGAGCACCACGGCCGGGTGGCGCGTGCGACGGCCGTCGGCCGCGATGTCCTCGAGCGCGATCGCCGCCACGTCGGCGGATGCGGCGAGGTCGATCGCGTAGTCGCGCGGCGCCAGGGTGTCGCCCGCGCCGGCCACCGGTGTGGTCGTCAGGCGCGTCCACGTGCCGTCCGCGCGGCGGCCGAGCACCTCGAAGCCGGCGTGGCGGTACTCGCTGTCGGTGCGCCAGGCCACCGCGATGCGACCGTCCGCGCGGCGGTTCGCCGCCACGTAGGACAGGGTCACCGGGACGACGATGGCGGTGCCGGTCTGGAAGTACAGCCCGCACAGCCCGGCGATGGTGTAGGTGGCCTGTGCCTGGGTGGCGTTGCCGGTGCCGTCGACGAAGCGCGCGCGCGTGCCGTGCGAGGCGTCGTTGGCGGTGCTGCTGCCTTCGCCGTTGATCCGGCGCAGCGTGGCGGCGCCGCCACCGCTGGGCGTGACGGTGATCGCATAGGTGATGCGCGCGACGCCACCGGCCGCGACCACGCCCGGGTTTCAGGTGACGAGCCCGGTGCCGTTGTTGGCCGGCTGCGCCACCACGCTGCCCTGCGTCACCACCGCGGAGCCGCCGACGTACAGTGCGCCGGCGTTGCCGGTGCCACCGACCCGCGACGAGACCAGGTTGGCGGCGGAGAACGTGATCGCCTGCGCCCCCGGGTTGACCACCTCGATCACCACGTCGAGCCGCGTGGTCTGGCCGAGCACCGGCGGATTCGGCCCGACCCCGCCGAAGAAGAAGCGCTGCGTGAGGTAGGGCTTGGCCGGCGCCGCGCCGCCGTCGGTGGGCAGGTAGATGCGGAAACCGCCGGCCTGCGGGTTGGCGGTGGGCGGCGGGGCGGGCGTGGTCGCGCCCTCGCCGACGTACAGGGTCACGAAGTTCGCGCTGTCGCCCGCCACCTCGTTGATCCGCCAGTTCAGCGTCCAGATGCCGTTGCCGTCGCGGTTGATCGCGCTGCCGGACGGGCCTTCGGTGCCGAAGGCGCCGTCGGCCATCGTGTCGCCGGCCCAGACGTTGTTGACCGACAGCCCGGTGAAGTTGGCGCTGAAGCCGCCATCGCGGTTGGCGAAGGCGGTGCGCTGCACTTCGCCGCCGACGGTCAGCGCGCTGTCGTCGTCGGCGTCGAAGTCGTTGGCCTCGACCGTGCAGCCGTGGGTCGCATAGGGGTGCAGGTTGAACACCGTGCTGCGGCTGCCGGTGCCCGGTACCGGGTTGATGCCGATCTGCACCAGGTTCTCGGCGTAGACGTCCAGTTCGGTGCCGCCGGAGCCGCTGTTGCCGTCGTGCGCGCGCAGGCCGAAGGCGTTCACGTCGTCGCCGGTGGTGACCGCCGCCGAGGCATCGACTTCGATCCGCCAGTGGCCCGCGGGCGGGTTGCTGCGCGTGTAGAAGTTGAGCCACGCGTTGTCCGCGCCGGCCGGCGCGCTGGCCGTGCCCTGCGCGAACTGCAGCGCCGGCGTCGAGCCGGTCGTGACCTGCGTGCCGTCCGGCTGGAACAGCCGGTAGGCGGTGGTCGAGTTGAAGGCGTTGCGCAGGCGGTCGCGGTTGCCCGCGTCCTCGGCCGTGCCGCCGGCGCCGACGTCGGCGTCGAACACGTCGATGGCGAGCTGCGCGGTGCCCGGCGGCACCTCGACGAAGAAACGGTAGCTGGTGCCGAGCGCGCCGGCGTCGCTGACGAAATCGCCGAAGCCGGTGCCGCCCTGGCTGCCGGTGATGCGCAGCAGCGCGGTCGATCCGGTGCTGGCCGCATGCGCGCAGCCGGCCGCCAGCGCAAGGGCGGCCAGGATCGGTGCCGGGCGGATGGTCGGGGCAGGGCGGGGCATGCGGGCGGCAGGGGGCCGGATTCGGCGATCTGGGCCGGGAATTCTAGGCCATGCCGCTCGCCGCCCCGGACTGCCGGCCAGCCGCCGGTCGGCGGGTCGCCGCGTCGCCCGTGAACATGCGTGTCCGCACGTCCGTGGCAGCCGTCGGGGGCCGCTCGTTGCGGCCGTATCGCGGGCGGCCAGGCCGCACGCTTGCGGCGCCGCGCGTGGGCACGGTTCCCTAGAGCACCTCGCCGGCGCACACCACCACGTCGGCCGGCCGGGCGGCGAACAGGCCGACCGTGACCACGCCGGCGAGCTGGTTGATTTCGCGCTCCAGCGACACCGGGTCGACGATGCGCAGGCCATGCGCGTCGACGATCCAGTTGCCGTTGTCGGTGGTCACGCCCTCGCGCCAGACCGGCGTGGCGCCGAACCGCACCAGTTGCCGCGACACGTAGGAACGCGCCATCGGGACCACCTCGACCGGCAGCGGGAAGCGCCCGAGCACGTCGACGCGCTTGCTGCGGTCGATCATGCACACGAAGCGCCGGCTCGCCGCGGCGATGATCTTCTCGCGGGTGAGCGCCGCGCCGCCGCCCTTGATCAGCCGTTTGTGCGGGTCGCATTCGTCGGCGCCGTCGACGTACAGCGGCAGGTCGCCGGTGGCGTTGAGGTCGAGCACGCGGATGCCGAGCGCCTTCAGGCGCTGCGTGCTCTGCTCCGAGCTCGACACTGCGCCCTCGATGCGGTCGCGGATGCGACCCAGTGCCTCGATGAAGAACGCCACCGTGGAGCCGGTGCCGACGCCGACGATGCTGCCGTCCTCGACGTAGCCCAGCGCTTTTTCGGCGGATGCGCGTTTCTCGGCGTCCTGGCTCATGGCTTGGGCTCCAGTTCGAGGATCAGGTCGTAGTGGCGCTCGGCGAGCGGGAACACCGACAGGCGGTTGCCGCGCGCGAGCAGGGTCAGTCCTTCGAGCTTTGCCGCCTGTGCGCGGATCGCGTCCAGCGTGACCACGCCGCGCAGCTTGCGCACGAAGCCGACGTCGACGCACAGCCAGCGCGGGTCGTCGGGCTTGCTGCCGGGATCATGGTAGTCGGAGCGCGGGTCGAACTGGGTGGGATCGGGCTTGGCGGGGCCGACGATCCGGGCGATCCCGGCCACGCCCGGCACCGGGCAGCTCGAGTGGTAGAACAGCACGCGGTCGCCGACCTTCATCTGGTCGCGCATGAAGTTGCGCGCCTGGTAGTTGCGCACCCCGGTCCACGGCTCGACCTTGCGCCGCGCGAGGTCGTCGATCGAGAACTCGTGCGGCTCGGATTTCATCAGCCAGTAAGGCATGCGGCGGGGCGGCGGTGGCGGGCCTGCAAGTGTATCGGGTGGGCGAACGGTGCTGCCTCGATCAAGGGCCCAGGGCCCAGTGGTTACCCAGCTTTTCTGGGCCCTGGGCCCTTTGCCCTGGGCCCATGCTCCATCACGAAGCGCGCCCCTCGCCCTCGCCGTTGCAGTCGATGAGCTCGCGCTCCGTACACACGAAATCCATCCGCACGTCCCATGGCGCGGGCGTGATCGCCTCGACTTCCTGGAACGCAAAGCCGACGCCGACCAGCAGCGGCTCGCGCGGGCGCTCGCCGGTGTTGAGGAAGGCGAAGGCGCGGTCGTAGAAGCCGGCGCCGGCGCCGAGGCGGCCGCCGCGGCGGTCGAAGGCGACCAGCGGCACCAGCACCAGTTCCAGCGCGTCGGGGCTCGCGCACTGGGGCAGCGGCACCGCGGGCTCCGGGATGCCGTAGCCGTTCGGCGACAGCGGGTCGCCGATCCGCCACGGCGCAAAGCGCAGCGTATCGCCGTCGAGCCGCGGCAGGTACCACTGTGCGCGCCGTCGCTCGCACGCGGCGGCGGCGCGATGCAGCAGCATCTCGCCGTTGACCGCCCAGTAGCCGGCGATGCGCTGGTCGACATGCCACTCGGCGAGTTGCACGAGTTGCTCGGCGAGCCCATCGGCGGCAGTGATGCGATCGGCCGGCGGCAGCGCGGCGCGGCGCGCGCGCATCTCGCGGCGGATCTGGGCACGCGTCGTGTCGTCCATCGATGCCCTGCCCGATCGCGTGGCCCGAAACGGCGCGCGGGCCCCGCAGGGCCCGCGCGCACCGGAAAAATGCACCTCCCGCCACGCCGGTGCGGCACGCGACGACCTTGATCCCCAGGATCAGGTGGGAGGGCTCGCGAGGCTTCGGGCTTTCCGCTCGTGGCGGACTTGCACGCCGGCCCCAGCACCGCCGTCCCGAGGTCGTACAACAGGGTCAAGGCAATATGTAACGTGACGCTGTCGAACGCAGCAGCGAGGTGCGGAGCCAGCATAACACCGCGTTCCGGCCGCGGTGTGATCGAATGGTCGAATTTCGATCGTCGAAAGCGCCGCAGCCGGCGGGGAGAACGAACGGGAACGCCGGGTCAGCGCGGACCGAGTGCGGCCAGCGCACCGTCGAGCCGGCCCTTGAGCACCGCGATCTGCTGCTCCAGCGCGCCGTCGCCGTGGCTGGCGCTGTGGCGCTGCTGCAGCAACTCGTGCGCGAGGTTGAGCGCGGCCAGCACCGCGATGCGGTCGACGGTGGCGCTGCGCGCGGCATTGCGCACTTCGCGCATGCGCCCGTCGAGCAGCGCGGCGGCCGCGACCAGCCCGGCGCGCTCGTCCGGCGTGCAGGCGACCAGGTACTCGCGGTCGAGGATGCTGACCGCCACGGGCTGCGGCGCGGTGGCGTTCATCCGTTCTGCTCCAGCGACTTCAGGCGGTTGATCATCGCCTCGACGCGCGAGCGCGCCTGCTCGTTCTTGGCCAGCAGGTTGGCGCGCTCGGCCATCAACTGTTCCTGGCTGGCGCGCAGGCTGCGATTCTCGTCCGCCAGCCGCTGCGCCAGCGCGACCAGCTGGTCCACCTGCCGGGCGATGTCGGCCAGTTGCTGCGGGGCGGGGACGCGATCGGACATGCGGAGAGGCTACGGCGCGGCGCGGCGGGGGTCAATTCGGGGCGCACGGTCGAGGGGGAAGCGCTCGAATCCGAGGGCCCAGGGCCCAGGGTACAGGGCCCAGTAAAGAGCCACAGTCCGCGCACCTTCCAGCAGCTTGACCGGCGATGCGTTCGGTCGAGTCGCAGGGGCTTCTCGCGCCGACGAAACATGATGATACGCCGGCTCGTCACTGGGCCCTGGGCCCTGATTACGGCCAGCGCTACTCGCGCTGGCGTTCGGCAGGATGAGCGGGGGATTGTCGCGCCGTTGGCGCGACCCCGCGAATGCCACTGCGAGTAGCGGTGGCCGGATCGCCGCAGTGCGGAGGCAAACCCCGCCTCACCCCTGGGCCCTGCGCGGCGCCAGCCGCGCCGCTCAGCCGCGCTTGAGGGGAAACTCCCGCACCTCGCCCTTGTTCTCCGCCGCCGCCTTGCGGTCGAGCAGGAACTTGAACAGGCGGTCGCCGTCGATCGGCGCGGACACGAAGTGGCCCTGCACCTCGTCGCAGCGCTGCTCGCGCAGGTAGTCGAGCTGTTCCTGGGTCTCGACGCCCTCGGCGATCACGTCGAGCCCCAGCGAGTGGGCCATGGTGATGATGGTGGCGGTGATCGCCTCGTCGTCGGGGTCGGTGGTGATGTCGCCGACGAACTCCTTGTCGATCTTCAGGGTGTCGATCGGCAGTCGCTTGAGGTAGGCCAGCGAGGAGTAGCCGGTGCCGAAGTCGTCGATCGCGAGGTTCACGCCCAGCGACTTGATCTGGGTGAGGGTCGAGATCGACTGCTCGGCGTTGGCCATGACCATGCTCTCGGTCAGTTCGAGCTCGAAGCGATGCGCCGGGACACGGAAGTCCTCCAGCAGCTGGCGCAGCTTGGTGTAGAGCTCGCCGCGCAGCAGTTGCAGCATCGAGACGTTGACCGCCATCGTGGTCGCGTTGAGCCCGGCCTTCATCCAGCGCTGCACCTGCACGCAGGCCTCGCGGATCACCCATTCGCCGATCGGCACGATGAGGCCGGTTTCCTCGGCGATCGGGATGAAGGTCGCCGGCGAGACCTGGCCCAGTTCCGGGTTGCGCCAGCGCAGCAGGGCCTCGACGCCGGTGATGCGGCCGTCGACCAGCGACATCTTCGGCTGGTAGACCAGGGCCAGTTCGCCGCGCTCCACCGCCTTGTGCAGGTGGGCGATCATGCTTGCGCGCAGGCGCGCCTGGGCGTCCATCGCCTCGGTGTAGGTCTGGAAGGTGTTGCGGCCCTTTTCCTTGGCCTGGTACATCGCGGTGTCGGCGTACTTGAGCAGGTCGGTCGGCACCTGGCCGTGGTCGGGATAGATGCTGATGCCGATCGAGGGCGAGATCACCACCTCGGTGCGGCCGTCGATGTCGAGCGGGGCGACGAAGGCATCGAGCAGCTTGAGCGCGACGCGCTCGGCCTGGTTGGCGTCGCCGAGGTCCTCGATCACCACCGTGAACTCGTCGCCGCCGAGCCGCGCCACCGTGTCGGAGTCGCGCACCGTGGCCTGGATGCGCGCGGCTGCCGCCTTGAGCAGGCGGTCGCCGGCGGCGTGGCCCATCGAGTCGTTGACGTGCTTGAAGCGGTCGAGGTCGAGGAACAGCACCGCCACCTT
The DNA here is from genome assembly GCA_021299185.1 of Lysobacteraceae bacterium. GTDB lineage: Bacteria > Pseudomonadota > Gammaproteobacteria > Xanthomonadales > Ahniellaceae > UBA4656. Next base: position 11,001 of record JAJTHZ010000055.1, read on the forward strand.
GGAGCCGTGCCGGCGCGCGCGGATCATCGCGTGCGCGAGGCGTTCGCCTAGCAAGGTGCGGTTCGGCAGCCCGGTCAGGGTGTCGTAGTTGGCGAGATAGCGCAGTTCCTGCTCGGCGCGCTTGCGGTCGGTGATGTCGGTCAGCACGCCGACCCAATGCGTGCGCTGTCCGGCGTCGTCGAGCACCTCGGTCAACTCCAGCCAGCACAGGAACTCCTCGCCGTCCTTGCGCCGCTGCCACAGTTCGCCGCTCCAGCGGCCGCTCTGCGCGGCGGCGCGGCGCAGCGCGTGGTGGAACTCCTCGCTGTGCTGCTCGCAGTTGAGCATCGCGCTGTCGCGATCCTGGACTTCCGCCTCGATGTAGCCGGTGATGCGGGTGAAGGCGGCGTTCACCGACACGAAGCGGAACGCGAGATCGGTCACGGTGACCGCCTCGGCCATGCTGCGGATCACCTGTTCGGCGATGCGCCGCTCGCGCTCGGCGACCCGCGTGCGGGTGACGTCGCGCGCGGTGCCGGCCACGCGCAGTGCGCGGCCCTGCGCGTCGCGCTCGACGATGCGCCCGCGCGCTCGCACCCAGACGTAATCGCCGTGCGAGGCGCGCACGCGGTGCTCCGACTCGAACGAGTCGCGCAGTCCCGCGACGTGTTCCTCGAGCGTGCGCTCGACGCGCGCGCGGTCGTCCGGATGCACGGCGTCGGCGCGCCACTGGTCGGCGCTGAGGCCCTGCTCGGCGTCGAAGCCGAGCAGGTGGTCGGCGCCGATCCGCACCATCACGTTGTTGCGCAGGTCGTAGTCCCAGAACTCGTCGCCCGAGCCCCAGATCGCCACCCGCAGGCGTTCCTCGCGCTCCTGCACCTCGCGCGCGTGCTCGCGCTCGCGCACCGCGCGCTGGCGCCACGACCAGACCGGCATGCCGACCAGGGCCAGCGCCAGGACCGCGTAGAGCACCTGCATCGGCAGGCTCGCCCACCAGGCGGGCTCGACGTGCAGGTTGAGCACCGCTTCCTCGGTGCCGAGCGCGCCGTCGCGGTTGCTGCCGCGCACCCGCAGCACGTAGTCGCCGGCATCGAGGTTGGTGAAGGTGATCTGGTTGCGCGTGCCGAGCGCGTACCAGCGGTCGTCGAAACCTTCGAGCCGGTACTCGAAGCGGTTGCGCGAGGGCGCGGCGAAGTCCAGCGCGGCGACGCTGAAGCCGACGATGCGCTGTTCGTGGTCGATCGTCAGATCCTTGAAGCGCTCCGGTGCCAGCACCGGGTGGCGTTCGGCGCCGGCATGCCAGGCGGTGATCGCGACCCGCGGCGCGTAATCGCTGCCGCCGAGGCGCTCCGGGTAGAACACGTTGATGCCGTGCGGGCCGCCGAACGCCAGCCGCCCGTCGGCCAGCGCCGCCTGCACGCCACCGTTGAACTCCGCGCCCTGCAGGCCGTCCTCGATCGGGAACGCATGGAAACGGCCCGCTGCACGCTCGAAGCGCGCGATGCCGCGATTGGTCGACAACCACAGGTCGCCCCGGCTGTCCTCGAGGATGCCGTACACGGTGGAGGCCGGCAGGCCGTCGGAAGCCAGCCAGCGCGTGAAGCGGGCCTCGGTCGGCGTCAGTTCCTCCAGCCGCGACAGGCCGTCGTGGCTGCCGAACCACAGCCCGCCGTCGGCCGATTCATGGATCGCGCGCACCAGGTCGCCGGCCGGCGTGTCGCGCGAGGCACCGGCGCGAGGCAAGCGCCGCACGGCGCCGGTCGACGGATCGACGAGGTTGAGCCCGTCGAGGGTGCCGACCCAGATCCGGCCGGCGCGATCCTCGTGCAGCACCAGCACGCAGTCGTGCCACAGCGTCGCGGCGTCGGCCGGCGTGCTGCGCCAGTGGGTCCAGGTCGCGCCGTCGGGCGACAGCCGCGACAGGCCGCCCTCCATCGTGCCCACCCACAGGCTGGCATCGCGCGCGCGCAGCAGGGCGCGCACGGTGCCGCCGATCGGCCCGCTGCGCCCGCCCGGATCCGAAGGCAGGCCCTGCGCGCGGCGCGCCCCCGGCTCGTAGCGCAGCAGGCCGCGGTCGCTGCCGACCCACAGCCGCTGCGGGCCGTCGGCGGCGAGCGCGAACACGCGCAGGCTGCCGCTGGCGCCGGACTCCGACAGCGCCGCCTGCAGCGCGGCGGTGTGTTGTTCGAAGCGGCGCGCGCCGAAGTCGTAGCGCTTGAGCCCGTCGCCCTCGGTGCCGATCCACAGCGCGCCGTCGCTGCCCTGCAGCAGGCTGCGGATCTTGTTGGTCTCGAATCCGGACGCGCCGGCCGTCTCGTCGTAGATGAAGCGGAACTTGGCCCCGGAGGGATCGACGCGGGCCACGCCCGTGACGTCCCCGCCGAGCCACAGCAGGCCGGAGCGGTCGACCAGCAAGCTGCGCAGCGAGTCCTCGGGCAGCGCGCCAGGCAGGATGGCGTCGCGGCGCAGCGTTTCCGCCTCGCCGGTCGCGGGATCGAAGGCGACCAGGCCACGCCCGTGCGTGGCGAGCCACAGCCGACCGTCGCCGGCCTGGGCGATCGCGCGCACCGGGTGGCCGGGTTCGGCCGCCGCCCAGGCGCGGGCCGCGGCGTCGTCGGCGCCGATCCGCCACAGGCCGTCGTCGTTGCCGACCCACACCCGTCCGTCGCGATCCACGGCAACCGACGCCGCAGTGCGCAGTTGCGACGGCGCGACGCGCTCGGTGCGCCGCCCGCCGGCATCGACGCGGAACAGGCCGCCGGTCGCGGCCACCCACAGGTGACCGGCGGCGTCCCGCGCCATCTCGGCGGTGGCCGGTGCGGGCGCATCATCGCGCGGATAGACCAGCGCGTCGGTGCTCGCGCCATCGGGGCCGATGCGCTCGATGCCGCGAGCCGAGCCGACCCACATGCCACCCGCGCCGTCGTCGAGCAGCGCCCCGACCATGCCGCGCGGGCCGGCCGGGGCCGGCAGCGCGACGAAGCGCCCGGTGGCCGCGTCGAACCACGCAACCGAGCCGCCGCCGCTGCCGATCCACAGGCGCCCGTCGCCGCCCTCGGCCAGCGCGGTCGCGAAGCTGTCCGGCAGACTGCCCGGGTCCTCCGGCGAATGCTCGAAGTTGAGGAAGGAGTATCCGTCGAACCGGTGCAACCCGCCTTCGGTCGCGATCCAGATGAACCCGGTGCGGTCCTGCAGCAGGGCATGCACCGTGTTCTGGGTCAGGCCTTCCGCCGCGGTGACCCGCTGGAAGTAATAGGCGCGCTCGCCCGCCCAAGCCGGCGTCACCAGCATGGACAGCAGGCAGGCGGCCGTCGCGGCCAGCCGCAGGGCGAAGCGAGGACGACCGCGGGCAGGCATGGGGGGCGAGGGCATCGAGTCGGCGTCGGTGCAAGCATAACGCGTGCCGTGGCCGGCACCGCGGGCCGCGCCACGAACGTTCTACAATCGGCGCATGGATACCGCGCCCGCCCACGACGAACTCGCGCGCAGCCTCGAACGGCTGCGGCTCGGTCTCGGCGCCTCCGAGCTGCACGGCTCGCTGGCCGGGTTCCTGTGCGCCGGCGGGCTGGCGCGCCCGGAATCCTGGCTCACCGACCTGGCGCTGGACGATGCTGCCGAGGTGGTCGCCGACAGCGGCGAGGGCGAGCTGTTCCTGCGCCTGTTCGAGTCGGTGACCGGCGACCTCGCCGACCCCGACCTCGGCTTCGAGCCCCTGTTGCCCGCCGACGATGCACCGATGCCGGAGCGCACCGCGGCCCTGGTCGACTGGTGCCGCGGCTTCCTCGGCGGTGTCGGCCTGTCGGGTGCCGACCTCAGCGGCGGGCTCGAGGGCGACCTCGGCGAAGTGCTCGGTGACTTCAATCGCATCGCCTCCTCGGCGTTCAGCGAGGGCGACAGCCCCGAGGACGACGAGGAAGCCTGGGCCGAAGTGGTCGAGTACGTACGGGTCGGCGCGCTGCTGGTGCGCACCGAACTCGCGCGCGCGCCGGGCGAGGCGACGCGCCATTGAGCCGCGCCACGGGACTGCCGGCCGAGGCGCGTCGCCAATGATCACGCGCAGCGAGTACGCCCGCCGCCGGCGCCAGTTGATGCGCATGATCGGCCGCGACGCGATCGCGATCGTGGCCGCCGCGCCGGAGCGCATCCGCAACAACGACGCGCACTATCCCTACCGGCAGGACTCCGATTTCCACTACCTGACCGGCTTCCCGGAGCCTGGCGCCGTGCTGGCCCTGATCCCGGGCCGCGCGCACGGCGAGGTGATCCTGTTCTGCCGCGAGCGCGATCCCGAGCGCGAGCGCTGGGACGGCCCGCGCGCCGGCACCGAGGGCGCGGTGGCGCGCCACGGCGCCGACGACGCGTTCCCGATCGACGACATCGACGACATCCTGCCGGGGATGATCGAAGGCCGCACGCGCGTCTACTACCACTTCGGGCGCGACTCCGACTTCGACCTCAAGCTGATCGGCTGGGTCAATCGCGTGCGCGCCCAGGTCCGCACCGGCGCGGTGCCGCCGCACGAGTTCGTCGCGCTCGGCCACCTGCTGCACGACCTGCGCCTGTTCAAGTCGCGCGCCGAACTGGACCTGATGCGGCGCAGCGCCAGGATCGCCGCCGCCGCCCACCTGCGCGCGATGCGCAGCGTGCGGCCCGGCATGACCGAGGCGATGGTCGAGGCCGAACTGCTGCACGTGTTCCGCAGCCACCACGCGGTGCCCGCCTACGAGCCGATCGTCGGCGGCGGTGCCAACGCCTGCGTGCTGCATTACCGCGCCAACGACGCGACCCTGGCCGACGGCGACCTGCTGCTGGTCGATGCCGGCGCCGAGTTCCAGTGCTACGCGTCCGACATCACGCGCACCTACCCGGTCAACGGCCGCTACGGCGAGGCGCAGCGTGCGCTGTACGAGATCGTGCTCGAGGCGCAGCGCGCGGCGATCGAGAAGGCGCGACCGGGCAACTCGTGGATCGCGCCGCACGAGGCCGCGGTGCGCGCCATCACGCGCGGCCTGGTCCGCCTGGGCCTGCTCAAGGGCAGCGTCGAGGCGAACCTGAAGTCGGAGGCCTACAAGGCCTTCTACATGCACAAGACCGGCCACTGGCTCGGCCTCGACGTGCACGACGTCGGCGACTACCGGATCGACGGCGAATACCGCGAACTCGAACCGGGCATGGTGATGACCATCGAGCCCGGCATCTACGTGGCACCCGACGCCAAGGGCGTCGACAAGCGCTTCCGCGGCATTGGCATCCGCATCGAGGACGACGTGGTGGTCACGCGCGGTGAGCCGGAAGTGATCACCGCCGACGTGCCGAAGGACCCGGACGAGATCGAGCGCCTGATGGCGCGTTGAGGCGAGGGCGCGCTGCGCGCCGCTGCCCCCCGTAGGAGCGCGCTTGCGCGCGACCGCGGCCTCGAAGCCCGCGGCAACGTGCACGATGACGGTCGCCCGCAAGCGGGCTCCTACGCGAGCAGTCGCGCCGAGTGCGGCTCTTCGTAGGAGCGCGCTCGCGCGCGACCGCGGCCTCGAAGCCCGCGGCAACGTGCGCGGTGACGGTCGCCCGCAAGCGGGCTCCTACGCGAGC
>JAJTHZ010000068.1 GCA_021299185.1 Lysobacteraceae bacterium
CTGGGCGCCAGCGGCACACGCAACGCCATCGACTACACGCTCAAGCGCTGGCCGGCGCTGATGCGCTACCTGGACGACGGCCGACACCCGATCGACAACAACCCGATCGAGAACGCGATCCGTCCGATCGCGCTCGGCCGCAAGAACTGGCTGTTCGCCGGCAGCGAGCGCGCTGGCGAGCGCGCCGCGATCATCATGGGCCTGCTGGCGACTGCCAAGGCCAACGGCCACGAGCCGCACGCCTGGCTCAGCGAGGTGCTCACGCGGCTGCCGACGACCAAGGACAGCGAGATCGGGACGCTGCTGCCGCACACGTGGCGGCCGGCGGCGGGGTAAGGCGACGGCCAGATTCGCGCGGGGTGGCGAGGGCAAGGTGTGGTCACCGGACGCTTACGCTGTTCCGTCCCGCCTGGAGCGACGACATCCACGCGGAATGGCGGCGTTCCGTGCTGAGGGCGCGCCCCGACCTTGACCCTGCCCTGCTGGATCGGCGCCGCAAGGCCATGGACGCTGCCGTACCCGATACCTGCGTCACCGGCTAAGGGCCGCTGATCGGGGGTCTCTCGCTGCCTGACCCGAACAACCGCCATGTGCTGGCCGCCGCCATCCGCGCCAAGGCGCAGCTCATCGTCACATTCGACGAAGCCGACTTCCCGACCGACACGCTGGCAGGCTTCGACTTGGTCACGCAGCATCCCGGCCGTTTTCTGTGCCACCTGATCGATCTCGCACCGGCTTTGCGGCTGGCTGAAGTCATCGAGCGGCGGCCTCGCGTTCGGGCCCGCCGCGGGAACATGGAGGTCGCCAGAAATCAGTCGCGGCGCACGCGGGTGGGGCGATGAACTCGACCGAAGGTCTGCAACGATGCGGAACCGTTCTGCTGGCAAGGCATCATGTGCGTCTCCACACCCCCGGCGCCACCCCCTCCCAGCGCCGGAACGCGCGGCGGAAGTTGGCCACGTCGTCGTAGCCCAGCAGGTGGGCGATCTGCTTGAGCGCGAGCCGGCCTTCGTCGAGGTGTTCCAGCGCCAGCCGGTGGCGCACGTCGTCGAGCACCGCGCGGAACGAGGTGCCCTCGGCCACCAGGCGACGGTGCAGGGTGCGCGGGGTCAGGTGCAGCAGGCGCGCGGCCAGCGGCAGCGGGGTGGTGCCGGGGCCGTGGCGCAGCAGCACCCGGCGCACCGCCTGCGCGTGCGTGGCATCGTCGCGCAGCGCCGCGAGTTCACGCTCGCACAGCCGCACGGCGGCTTCGAACGACGCGGGATCGGCGGTGCGCAGCGGCGCGTCGAGTCCAGCGGCGGGCAGTTCGAGGCCAGCCGCGGCCGCGCCCCAGCGCACCTCGCAGGCCAGCAGTTCGCGCGCGAGCGCCGCATAGGGCGGCGCGGGGAACGGGAACGTCGCGCGCACCACCGGTGCCGCGCCCACTGCCACCGCATCGAGCGCGTTGCGCAGTGCGAGCAGCAGGGCTTCGAGCACGGGCCGGCGCGCCTCGCCCAGCGGCAGCAACTCGTCGATGCGCAGCAGCAGGCGACCGCCGCGCTCGACCTTTGACAGCGCGACCGCCGGCAAGCGCGTGCCGACGAACCGCTCCAGCGCGTCCACCAGTTGGCGCACCGTGCCGGCGTTGACGGCGGCGAAGCCCAGCGCGCCATGCGCGCCGACCAGCAGCCGGCGACCGACCAGCAGGCCCAGCGCGGGCTCGCCGGTCAGAACCAGCGCCTGCGCCAGCAGGCGGCGCAGCGCCGGCAGGCGGATGCGCAAGGCCAGCTCATCCAGCCGCGCGGCGTCGATGCCCGCACCCGCGAGCCAGGCGGCGGCATCCTGCCCCGCCGCCTCGACCCGCTCGGCGAACAGGCGCACGTACAGCGCGGGCAGGTTCAGTTCGGCGGCCGGCGGCGAGGTTCGGGGCACCGCCGGACTGTCAGGAAATGACCTCCCGCTGTCAATCGCGCACCGCGTCGCCGCCGGCGCGCCGGCCTACCATGGGCCATCCATCCGGCCGCCCCCATCGATCGCGCATGAACGCCGCCCGCCGACCCGCGACCGTGCACCTCGGCGACCGGGCCTTCGACGCCGCGCCCGGCGAAACCCTGCTCGCCGCCGCGCAGCGCGCCGGGATCGCGATCCCGTTCAGTTGCCGCGTCGGCGGCTGCGGCACCTGCCGCTGCCGGCTGCTGGACGGCCAGGTCCACGAGCGCAGCGAGAGCGCCTATCTGCTCGACGACGACGAGATCGAACGCGGCGTGATCCTGGCCTGCCAGAGCGAGCCGCGCGGCGATGTGCGCATCGCGGTCGAGCCGACGGCGATGGCGACCCGCATCGTCGGCGGGCGGGTGGTCGCGCAGCAGTGGTTGGCGCCGCGCATCGTGCGGCTCGAGATCCAGTTGGACCAGGGCCTGCCGTGGGCCGCGGGCCAGCATGCGCGGCTGTCGCTCGGCGCACGGCCCGGCGTCTGGCGCAGCTATTCGTTCGCCGATCCGCCGCGCGCCGACGGGCGCGCCGCGTTCATCGTCGCGCGGGTCGACGGCGGTGCGCTGTCGGGCCCGATCCACGACGAGGACCTGCGCGGGCAACCGGTGCAGGTCGAGGGCCCCTTCGGCAACTTCACGCTGCGCGAAGGCGCCTCGCGCTGGCTGTTCGCCGCCGCCGGCAGCGGGCTGGCGCCGATCCTCGCCCTGTTGCAGGAGGCGCTGGCGCGCGGCATCGCGCGGCCGGCCACGCTGCTGTTCGGTGCGCGCACCGAAGCCGACCTCTACCTGCGCGACGAACTCGCCGCGCTGGCCGCGCGCTGGCCCGGCGGCCTGCGCGTGCTGCCCGTGCTGTCGCGGGCGGACGCTCACTGGCGCGGCCTTCGTGGCCACCTCACCGCGCAGCTCGCAGACGCGGTCGCGCCCGACACCGAAGCCTGGCTGTGCGGTCCGCCGGCGATGGTCGACGCGGCGAGCGCCGCGCTGCGCGCGCACGGCCTGCCCGCCGCACGCATCCACGCCGACCGCTTCCTGCCGGCGACCGACGATCCGCTGCCTGTCGCCACCGCGACCACGCCCGCCGCCGCGCGTCCCGACGCTGGGTTGCACGACTACCTCAAGTTCTCGCTGTTCCACGCGGTCGGGCTGGTGGCCGCGATCGCGCTGCTCGCCGGCGGGGAGTGGATCGTCGCCGGGCTTGCCGGCACGGTCGCCTTCTACGTGCTGGGCGACCTGGTGGCCGGCGACGACCTGCGCACGCCGCACTACCGGCATCCCGGATGGCTGACCGCGCAACTGTGGCTGGCCCTGCCGCTGCTGGCCCTGATCGTGTTCGTCGCGACCTGGGGCGCGAGCACCGGCGACCCGCTGGCGTTCGGCGCCTGGGTGCAGGCGGTGACCGGCTTCGACGCGCTGGCGGCGCGCGAGGCGACCACGTTCGGCCAACGCGTCGCGGCGGTCGTCTACACCGGTCTGATGATCGGCATGGTCGGCACCATCCCGGCGCATGAACTGGTGCACCGCACCTGGGATCGCGGATCGCTGGCGATCGGCCGCTGGCTGCTGGCGTTCTCGTTCGACACCCCGTTCGCGATCGAGCACGTGCACGGCCACCATCGCACCGTGGCCACGGCGGACGACCCCGCGAGCGCGCCGCGCGGGCGCAACGTCTACGCGCACATCCTGCATTCGACCTTGCACGGCAACCGCTCGGCGTGGCGGATCGAGGCGCGACGCCTGCGCCGCCGCGGGCTGGGCGTGCTGTCGTGGCACAACGTGGTGCTGCGCGGGCACGCGACGAGCATCGGTTTGCTGGCGTTGGCCGGCGCGCTCGGCGGCATCGGAGCGGCGATCTTCTTCGCTGCCTGCGCCCTTTGGGGCAAGGCCCTGCTCGAGATCGTGAACTACATGGAGCACTACGGGCTGGCGCGCGTGCCCGGCACGCCGGTGGCGCCGCGCCACTCCTGGAACACCAACCGGCGGTTCAGCGCATGGTCGCTGTTCAACCTCACCCGCCATTCGCACCACCATGCGCAGGGCGAGGCGCCGTTCCACGAATTGCAGCCCTTCGCCGATGCGCCGCGGATGCCGACCGGCTACCTCGGCACGATCGGCCTCACCCTGGTGCCACCGCTGTGGCGCCACGTGATGGCGCCGCGACTGACCGACTGGGACGTGCGCTTCGCCACCGAGGCCGAGCGCCGACTCGCGCGGCGCGGCGACCCCGGCCCGCACCCAGACGGCATCCGACCGGATGCGCAGGGCCCCGCGTAGGCGCCTGATTGCGGGCGATAGCCACCGTCCGCCTTGCCGCGGGCTTCGACGCCGCGGTCGCGCGCAAGCGCGCTCCTACGCAAAGCCGAACCCGGCGCGATCGCTCTCGTAGGAGCCCACTTGCGGGCGACCACAACACCGGGCGCTCGCCGCGGCGTGCGGGTGGCGGTCGCGCGCAAGCGCGCTCCTACGCGAGGTGCGAAGGGCAACGTGCGGTCGTAGGAGCCCGCTTGCGGGCGACCGCAACACCGGGCGCTTGCCGCGGCATGCGGGTGGCGGTCGCGCGCAAGCGCGCTCCTAACGAAATCGCCAACCGCGTGCGGGGATCAGCGCGGGGCGTTCAGGGCCAGCGGGACGGCACGTGCGGCGGCGATTGCTTCGGCGTCCACTTCGTGCACGGCGGGACGCGCGACTGGCGCCTCGGCGGGCGTGCCGTTCGACGCGGGCAGGCTCTCGGCGCGGCGCACGCCGTCCACGCGGTAGAACGAATGGTCGCCGATCACCGCCACCGGCTCGCCGTGCGCCGCCCACGCCGGGTTGGCGATCTGGTGGGCGTAGAAGTGCGTCGCACCGGGCACGTAGATCTTGCGGTTGGCGGGCGGCAGGCGCCAGTTCTGCAGCGAGTTGCCGGCGACCTTCCAGGCGCGCTGCCACGCGCGCCCGTTCTCCACCGGGTAGTCGCGCGACAGCAGGGTCGGGGCGAACTGGCCGCTGCTCTTGACCACGTCGCAGACGTTGTCGCCCCACTGCCCCGCCTCGCGGCGACGCAGGGCGACTTCGGCGACGGCGTACTGGCCCTCGATCGGCTGGTCGCGGGCCTCGAGGTAGACGGTGGTGGCGAGGCAGGTCTGTTCCTGGACGTTGCCGCCGAGGATCGAAGCCAGCCACAGGATCCATCCGAGTTTCATCGATGCAGGTCCTCTTGCTCGGGGCGACCGCCATCCGGCCGGCCCCTGCCGCGTCGCACAGTGCGGGGCGGGGGCTGAACCGCGGCTGGCGGGCCGCTTCCGGGGGTGTGGACGTGGACCCGCGCCAGGCGCGCTGTCCACCGGGAGGAACCCAGTCCTTGCCGGCGGTTGTTGGGCCGGCGGGGTTCCGCGGGGTTGGCAGCCGTTTCGGCCACCTGCGCGTCCCATCCCGGGTCGCGCGATCAGGCTGGTCCGGGGCGTGGGTCTGGGGTGGGCCCGGCTGCAGCGAGGCGGACCTTACCCCATCCGCAACCGAGCAGGAACTCCACGAGCGCCTACGAGCCCTTCACAATCGCGGGCATTCGCGGCGGTTCCCGCCACGTAGCCCGACGTTGTCGTCCAGATCCCTCCAGATGGGCCGCAGCGGCCGAATGTGACGGATGGTGGCAACGGCTGGCATGCGAAGCAGCCATTCGGTGGCGTATGCTCCGGGTCCCGACTGTTGCGAGGCCTGCCATGCGCGAGCGCGCCGCCGCCCCGATCCTGCTCCGTGTCGCCGTGCTGGCGCTGCTGGCGATGCTGCTGGGCGCATGCGCCAGCAGCGGGCGCACCCAGTCCGGGCTGATCAAGCGGATCAACCCGCCGAGCGCGTCGATCGAATCGCTGGCGATCCGCAGCGACGGCCCGGCGCAGGTGGCCGTGCGACTGCAGAACTTCAGCACCGTGCCGACCCGCTACGGCGTGCTGGATGCCGAGGTCGTGCTCGACGGGCGGCCCGCCGGCCGCCTTCGACTGGAAGCCGGGATCGAGATCCCGGGTCTCACGTCGGACGTGGTGCAGGCGGAACTGGCGCTGGCGCCGGACGCCCGCGCGCGCCTCGCCGCCGCCGGCGCCGCCGTGCCGTACCGGCTGCAGGGCGTGATCGCGACCACCGAACCGGAAGACGACTACGAGTTCACCTTCGAGAGCCGCCTCAACCCCGTGCCGGGGCGCCCGGGCGAGTTCCGCTGAATCCGATCCACGGAGACCATCGATGAGCAAGTACGAAGCCCCGCTGCGCGACTTCCGTTTCGTCATCCACGACGTGCTGCAGGCGGAGGCCACCTTCGCCCGCCACGGCGCCTTCCCCGAGGCGACGCGTGACCTGCTGGATGCGGTGCTGGAGGAGTCCGGGCGCTTCAGCGCGCAGGTTCTGGCGCCGATCAACCGCTCCGGCGACGAGGAAGGCTGCCGGCTCGAGAACGGCGCGGTGAGCACGCCGAAGGGCTTCAAGGAAGCCTATCGCCAGTTCTGCGAGGGCGGCTGGACCGGACTCACCGCCGAGCCCGACTTCGGTGGCCAGGGCATGCCGGAGGTGCTCGGCGCGGCGGTCAAGGAAATGATCGATTCCGCCAACCTCGCCTGGGGCATGTACCCGCTGCTCTCGCACGGCGCCAGCGAGGCGCTCAAGCACGTGGCCGAGGACTGGCAGCGCGAGGTGTTCTTGAAGCCCATCGTGTCCGGCGAATGGACCGGCACCATGTGCCTGACCGAGCCGCACTGCGGCTCCGACCTGGCGCTGCTCAAGACCAAGGCGGAGCCGAACGCCGACGGCACCTACGCCATCACCGGCACCAAGATCTTCATCAGCGCGGGCGAGCACGACCTCACGCCCAACATCGTGCACCTGGTGCTCGCGCGGCTGCCGGACGCGCCGCCGGGGACCAAGGGCATCTCGCTGTTCATCGTGCCCAAGTTCAAGGTCGCGCGCGACGGCACGGTCGGCGCGCGCAACGCGGTGGCCTGCGGTTCGATCGAGCACAAGATGGGGATCAAGGCCTCGTCCACCTGCGTGATGAACTTCGACGGCGCGGAGGGTTACCTGATCGGTGCGCCGAACAAGGGGCTCAATGCCATGTTCATCATGATGAACACGGCGCGCCTCGCGGTCGGCCTGCAGGGCCTCGGGCTGATCGAGCGCGCGTACCAGAACTCGCTGGCCTACGCGCGCGACCGCCTGCAGATGCGCTCGCTGTCCGGCGCCAAGCGCCCTGACAAGCCGGCCGACCCGATCATCGTCCACCCCGACGTGCGGCGCATGCTGCTGACCCAGAAGGCGATCGCCGAGGGCGGCCGCGCGCTGTCGCTGTACGCCTACCTGCACGAGGACCTCAAGCAGAAGGCCACCGACCCCGCAGCGCGGCAGCGCGCCGACGAGATCGTGTCCTTCATGACCCCGATCGTGAAGGGCCTGCTGACCGAACTCGCCGTGGAGTGCACCTACCACGGCCTGCAGTGCTTCGGCGGCCACGGCTACATCCGCGAATGGGGCCTGGAGCAGTTCGCACGCGACGCGCGTATCACCACCATCTACGAAGGCACGACCCAGATTCAGGCCATCGACCTGCTGGGCCGCAAGATCATGCAGCAGCAGGGCGCGGGCCTGCGCCACTTCCTCGGCGAGATCGGCGCCTTCTGCCAGGAGCAGGCCGGCAACGCCGCGCTGGCCGAGTTCACCGGCCCGCTCGCGCAGCACGCGAAGGAATGGCAGGCACTGACGATGGAGGTCGTGCAGCGCGCGGGCGGCAACGCCGAGGAGATCGGCGCGGCCGCCGTCGACTACCTGTTCTACTCGGGCTACGTCGCGCTGGCCTACTTCTGGGCCCGCGAGATCGCCGCGCTCGGGCCCTCGCACGGCGCCGAGTTCCGCGAGTCGAAGCTCGCCACCGCACGCTTCTATTTCCAGCGCATCCTGCCGCGCACCAGCCTGCACGCCGCCACCATCCGCTCGGGCGCGGACAACCTGATGGCGCTGCCTGAGGCGTCGTTCGCGACCTGACCACCAGGCAAACCCAGAGTGGGTTTGCACCGTCGTGTCGCCCCTGCATGCGCCCGCACCAAGGCGGGCGCCGCGGGGCGTGGCGGGTCCTCGGCCAAGGCGGCCGTCGCCCGTACGGGCGCGCAACGAAGCAAGCCTTCGGGGCACGCTCGTGCGGCCATCCCGCCGGTGCGCGCGGCGCGGGCGTGGACTTCCGTTCGTAAATCGCCTCGCGGTTGATTTCGTACGATTGACGTCGTACATTGAGGCCGAGAGCGCAAAGTGCGCTCGCGAGCCTGAGAATGGAGGCCGCCGATGAGACTCGCATCCCTTCTGTTCGCCGCCGTCGTTTCCGTCGCCTTGCCTGCGTTGGCCAGCGACGGCGTGTTCGCCGACCGGGCGCCCAGCGTCGCCGACATCCCGGTCACCGAGTTCCTCGCCTTCTACGACGAGATCGACCAGCGCGCGGCGAAGGGCGAATTCAAGGACCTCTCGCGCGGAGACCGCGAAGCGCTCGACGCCGCACAGTCGCGCATCCGTGCCACCGTGTCCGGCAAGCAGCGCATGACCGAACTGAGCGAGCCGCAGCGACTGACGGTGTTCAACGATCACCAGCGCGTGGTCGCGCTGCTCGACAAAGCCGAGGAATCGCGCGTGATCTGCGAGCAGGTCAAGCGCGTCGGCTCGCATCGCCATTCCGTCGAGTGCCGGTCGGTCGCCGAACGGCGCCGGGATCGCGAGAACAGCCAGCTCGCCGCCCGAACCGTCCGCAAGTGGCCTTACTGAGTCGCACTGCCGCCGCCCGCGCCACGCCACGCCGGCATCCGGTTCGCCCTCCTCCGTTCGCCCAACCAGGAACCACCATGATGCTGCGCCGCTATGTGTTCGCCTTCTTGCTGGCCCTTGCCCCGCCGGCGTTCGCCGATCTGGTCACCACCGAAGCCCTGCAGGTGCAGAACATGTCGGTCGGCGAGTTCCTCGACTGGCACGACGCGGTCAAGCGGCGCGCCGCGACCAAGGAATTCGACGCGCTCTCGCGCACCGAGCGCGAGCAGCTCGCCGCCGCGCAGGCGGAGATCCGCGGCGCCCTCGACGGCAAGGAGTCGATGGCCGAGCTCGACGACGCCGGCCGGCTCACCGTGTTCAACGCCCACGAGAAGGTGCTCGCCCTGGTCAACAAGGCGGAGGACGAGCGCCTGATCTGCACGCAGAAGAAGCGCCTCGGCTCGCACCGCCACCAGCTCGAGTGCCGCACCGTGGCGCAGATTCGCGAGAGCCGCGAGGGCGGCCAGCGCGAGCTGCTGCGCACCCGCACCTGCGACCCGCGCACCGGCTGCGGCGGCAACTGACGTCCCCTCGGCCGCGCCTCTCCCCCCGGCCCGACCACCCGGTCGCACCCGGACCGCAGGCGCGGCCCGGCCGTCCCCCTCCCCCAGGGGGACGGCCACCTCTACCCTGCTGCGCGTGCCGTCCCCCGGTGCGCGCGCCGTCATCCAGTTGGGCTATGCTCCGGCCAGTCCCTCATCCGGAGGTCGCTGCATGCTGGCTGGTGCGAGGACCGCGAACGACATCCACACCACGCGGGTGCTGTCGCTCGATGCCCACGGGCGCATCCTCGACTGGATCTCGTGGCAGGACGCCGTCTGCCTCTACGTGCGCGAGGCGGTGGCCTGGACCCTGGGCGATCCCTGCCTGACCATCCGCGGCGGCATGCACCGGGCCACCGGCGAGCGCAGCGTCATCCACCTGCACCCGATCGTGGCCAGCCGCGGCCACGCGAGCGCGTCGGCCTACAACCCGGCGCCCGCGCTGACCAATGCCTCGCTGTTCGCCCGCGACCGCAACCTGTGCATGTATTGCGGCGAACACTTCCACCGCCACGACCTCACCCGCGACCACGTGGTGCCGCTGAGCCAGGGCGGGCGCGACATCTGGGAAAACGTGGTCTGCGCCTGCCTGCACTGCAACGTGCGCAAGGGCGGCCGCACGCCGGCGCAGGCCGGCATGCCCCTGCTCGCGGTGCCCTACCGGCCGAGCTGGGTGGAGCACCTGATCCTGTCCAACCGCAACATCCTGGCCGACCAGATGGAGTTCCTGCGCAACCACCTGCCCAAGCACCGGCGGGTGGCCTGACCGGCGACGGGCCACTGCCCGCGTCAGGCCCGCGGGTGTCCTTGTCCTCGCCCGCGCGCGAGCGGACAATCCGGCCATGACCGACCCTGACCGTTACCCGCGCCTGTCGCGGATCGACTCCCCCGCCGACCTCCGTGCGCTGCCCGAGGGCGACATGCCCGAAGTGGCGCGCGAACTGCGCGACTATCTCATCGAATCCGTGGGCCGCTCCGGCGGCCACTTCGGGGCCAACCTCGGGGTGGTGGAACTCACCGTCGCCCTGCACCGCGTGTTCGACACCCCGCGCGACCGGCTCGTGTGGGACGTCGGCCACCAGGCCTACCCGCACAAGATCCTCACCGGGCGGCGCGACCGCATCGAGAGCATCAAGCGCAAGGACGGGCTGGCGCCCTTCCCCGCGCGCTTCGAGAGCGAGTTCGACACCTTCGGCGTCGGCCATTCGTCGACCTCGATCAGCGCCGCGCTCGGGATGGCGATCGCCGCCCAGCGCCGCGGCGACGACCGCCGCATCGTGGCCGTGATCGGCGACGGCGCGATGACCGCCGGCATGGCCTTCGAGGCGCTCAACCACGGCGGCGGCATGCAGCCCGAGCCCGACCTGCTGGTGGTGCTCAACGACAACCAGATGTCGATCTCGGAGAACGTCGGCGCGATGAGCCGCATGCTCGGCCACCTGATGGCCAGCCGTCGACTCAACGACGTGCGCGAGCGGCTCAAGCGGTCGATGCGGCGCGGCTCGTGGCTGTGGCGCTTCGTCAAGCGCTGGGAGGCCCACGCCAAGGGCATGTTCGCGCCGAGCACGCTGTTCGAGCAGCTCGGCTTCCACTACACGGGGCCCATCGACGGCCACGACATGCCGGCCCTGCTGCATGCGCTGAAGACCGTCAACGCGCTCAAGGGCCCGCAACTGGTGCACGTGGTCACCACCAAGGGCAAGGGCTACGACCGCGCCGAGCAGGACCAGATCGAGTACCACGCCGTGGGTCCCTTCGACCCCACGGTGGGCGTGGTGAAGAAGGCCGCGCCGGCGAAGCCCACCTACACCCAGGTGTTCTCCGACTGGCTGTGCGACATGGCGGCGGCCGACCCGCTGCTGTACGGCATCACGCCGGCGATGCGCGAGGGCTCCGGGCTGGTGCGCTTCAGCAAGGAATTCCCCGAGCGCTACTTCGACGTCGGCATCGCCGAGCAGCACAGCGTCACGCTGGCCGCCGGCATGGCCTGCGAGGGCGGCAAGCCGGTGGTGGCGATCTACAGCAGCTTCCTGCAGCGCGCCTACGACCAGTTGATCCACGACGTGGCGCTGCAGGACCTCGACGTGCTGTTCGCGATCGACCGCGGCGGCGTGGTCGGACCCGACGGCCCGACGCATTCCGGCTCGTTCGACCTCAGTTACCTGCGCTGCATCCCGAACATGGTGGTGATGGCGCCGGCCGACGAGAACGAGTGCCGGATGATGCTGAGCACCGGCTTCCGGCACCCGGGACCGGCAGCGGTGCGCTACCCGCGCGGCAACGGCCCCGGCGCGCGCATCGAGCAGGAACTGAAGACCCTTCCGATCGGCCGCGGCGAGATCCGCCGCCACGGCTCGCGCATCGCGCTGCTCGCCTTCGGCGCGCCGCTCGCGGCCGCCGAGCAGGCGGCGCCCGAGTTCGATGCCACGGTCGCCAACATGCGCTTCGTCAAGCCACTCGACGAGGCGCTGGTGCTGGAACTCGCGCGCACGCACGAGGCGCTGGTCACGCTGGAGGACAACGTGGTCGCCGGCGGCGCGGGCAGCGCCGTGGTCGAACTGCTCGCCGCGCGCGGGATCGAGATCCCGGTGCTGATGCTCGGCCTGCCGGACCACTTCCAGCACCACGCCAGCCGCGAAGACCTGCTCGCCGAGGGCCGGCTCGACCCGGCCGGCATCCGCGCCGCGATCCGCGAGCGCTGGCCGCAGATGCGCAGCGCCCCCGCAACCGCCAGCGCCGGCGCGGCCTGAGCCCGCAACCGCGTCACCGCGCGTCACGGCCAACGGTCACGGCGCGTCGACGCACGGTCGCCGCCGCGGCGCTACCGTCCATCCGGCGCTCGCCCTGCAGCGGATTGCGAGGTCGCGTGCGCCAACGCACCATCCGCGCGCCCGATGGGCGTCGCGGTCCCGCAGGGGCGGGGAACCCGCGTCGCGCGGGCGCGGCGTCGACGGGCGAACCCCGTCCGCCGGAGGGACCTCGATGCTGTGGATCCTGCTGTCGTCGCTGTTCGCCTTCCTGGCGATCCGGGAACTGCGTTCGCCCTGGCACAAGGAACACCCGCAGCGCATCTACCTGCCCTACCTCTTGCTGGTCTCGGGGCTCTCGGTGGCGTTCGCCTGGCCGGCGGTGTCGACCTGGCGCTTCGAGCGCTTCCTCGAATCGCGCGCGCTGATCCTGTCCGAAGGCCGCCCGGTATCGGTGCATTGCAACACGCTGTTCGACACCATGCTCGATCCGAACTCGCTGGCCGCCGGCCACGCGAACCCGCAGACCGGCGAGATCGTCATCCAGAAGCCCTGGTGCTCGACGCTGCGCGACTACCTCGACGATCCCGAGGCGGCCGACGGGCGTGCCATCCACAGCCTGAACCTGTTCACCCACGAGGTGATGCACATTCGCGGCGTGCTCGACGAGGCGGTGACCGAGTGCTACGCCGTGCAGTACAACCGGCGGATGGCGCAACTGCTGGGCGTCCCGGCACACCTGGCGCACGAGCACGCGAGGCGCTACTACCGCGAGGGCTACGCCATGCGCGCGCAGATCGGCGGACTCGCCGGCGCTTACCACTCCCCGGAGTGCGCGCCGGGCCGCGCGCTCGACCTGCGCCTGCCGGACTCGACCTGGCGCTAGGACGCCCTGGGCCGGCGCTCGGCCCCCACCGCGCGACACCGCACCTCCGCGCATCGCCCCTCATCGGCGACCGCTTGGCGGCGACCGCAACATCGCAGCGTGGTGGCGATGCCCAAGGTGCCGGTCGCGCGCAAGCGCGCTCCTACGAAAAGCCGCCGCGCTCTTGTAGGAGCCCGCTTGCGGGCGACCGCGGCACCCCGATCTCGCCGCGATGCGCGAGGTGCCGGTCGCGCGCAAGCGCGCTCCTACGCAAGGCGCAGGCTGTCGTAGGAGCCCGCTTGCGGGCGACCGCGGCATGTCGATCCTGCCGCGATGTGTGAGGTGGCGGTCGCGCGCAAGCGCGCTCCTACGAAAAGCCGTCGCGCAGTTGTAGGAGCCCGCTTGCGGGCGACCGCAACATCCCGATCTCGCCGCAACGCCTGAGGTGCCGGTCGCGCGCAAGCGCGCTCCTACGCAAGGTGCAGGCTGTCGTAGGAGCCCGCTTGCGGGCGACCGCGGCATGTCGATCTTGCCGCGACATTTGAGGCGTCGGTCGCGCGCAAGCGCGCTCCTACAGCGGGGATTCGTCCGCTCTGCAGGTGCCGTCGACGCAGGTGCAGGCGGTGATTTCGGGGAAGCCGCAGATCGACGACAGGCCCTGTTCGCGGCACTGGCGTCGCACGCCTTCGGGATCCACCGGCTGGTCCCGGTGCACGCAGGCCGGGTAGTAGCCGCAGCAGTTGCCGATGTCCTTGACCACGCAGTCGGCGTCGCGCGTGCAGCGCTTTGGCGTGTCCGCCGTGGGTGCGGCGGGCGCCTCCGGTGCCGGTGCGGGTCCGCGCGCGCCGGCGCAGCCGATGGTCGCGAGCATCAGCAGGGCGAGGGCGAAGCGCGCCAAAGAGGACGGACGGCGATGCGGGGGCAGTGGCGGCATGGCGATCGCGCTCCGGCGGGGGACTTCACCACGATATCGCGCCGGCCTAGGTTGCGGCCGATGCCTCGCGGGCGCGATGATGCAAGCGCTCCCGCCCGGTTGCCCCCATGACCGCATCGCACGACAAGGACGGCGCCGCACCGCCTGGCGATCCGGTCCCGTCCGCCGGCCCGGCCACCGATCCGGCGGCCGCGACGCGCCTTGCGCCAGGGGCACTGGAAGCGACCGCGGCACCGCCGCCGGGCAGCGCGCCGCCCACGCCGTCGCCGGCGCCCGCATCGGCCCCGCTGCCGGACTTCTCCCTGATCGGCCGCCGGCTCGGGCCGTACCGCATCACCGCGCAACTCGGCGCGGGCGGCATGGGTGCGGTCTACCTCGCCGACCAGTTGGAGCCGGTACGCCGCCAGGTCGCGCTGAAGGTGATCAAGGCGGGCATGGACAGCGAGGACATCCTCGACCGTTTCCGCAGCGAACGCGCCCTGCTCGCGCGCATGCAGCATCCGAACATCGCGCAGGTTCTGGACGTCGGCGCCACCGAGGAGGGCCGGCTGTTCTTCGCGATGGAGTACGTGCCGGGCCTGCCCCTGGTCGAGTTCTGCGACCGCCGCGGCATGGACCTCGCACACCGGCTCGAACTGTTCCTGCAGGTCTGCGAGGGCGTCCAGCACGCGCACCAGAAAGGGGTCATCCACCGCGACCTCAAGCCGGGCAACCTGCTGGTCGCCGACTACCAGGGCCAGATGCTGGTCAAGGTGATCGACTTCGGCATCGCCAAGAGCCTCGATGCGCGCGGGCGCCCCGAGACCGGCTCGACGATGGCCGGCGTGCCGATCGGCACCCCGGCCTACATGAGTCCGGAACAGGCGGTGGGCGACCCGGAGGCGATCGACACCCGCACCGACGTCTATTCGCTGGGCGTGGTGCTGTACAGGCTCATCACCGGCGAGCAGCCGATTGCCAGCGAGGTGCTGGCGCGCACCACCGAGCTCGAACTGCCGCGCGTCCTGCGCGAGGCCGAGATCCCGCCGCCGAGCCGGCGCGTGGCGACCATGGGTCGCGACGGTCGCACCGAGTGGAAGCGCGCGATGGCGACCGACCCGGTCGCGCACGCGCGCCGGCTGCGTGGCGAGATGGACTGGATCACGCTGCGCGCGCTGGAGCGCGAGCGCGACCGCCGCTACGCCTCGGTGTCGGAGTTCGCGGCCGACATCCGCCGCTTCCTCGCCGGCGAGCCGGTGCTGGCGGGACCGCCGAGCCAGTCGTACCGCATCCGCAAGTTCATCGCCCGCAATCGCGTCGCGGTGGGCGCTGCCGCGGCGGTGCTGGTCGCCCTGGTGCTGGGCGTGATCGGCACCACCTGGATGGCGGTCGAAGCGCGCGCCCAGCGCGAGCGCGCAGAGGCGGCGCTGGCCGATGCGCAGGCCCAGCGCGACCGCGCGGAGGCAGAAGGCGCGCGGGCGCGCGCGGCGCAGTCCTTCCTCGAGAACCTGATCGCCGCACCCGACCCGTGGAAACTCTCCGGCGCCAGCGCGGAATCGCGCAACGTGCGCGTGGTGGACGCGCTGGCCGGCGCCAGCACGCAACTGGAGGCGACGCTCGCCGACGATGCCGGCCTGCGCGCCGAGGTGGCGACGCTGCTCGGTCGCACCCTTCGTCGGCTGGGCCAGTACGACGCCGCCGCGCGACAGCTCGAGATTGCCAACACTGCGGCCGCCGAGGCGTTCGGCCCCGATGCGCCGCAGCGCGTGCAGGCCGAACTGGAGCGCGGCCTGCTGCTGGCCGAGCGCGGGCAGGGTGCGCAGGCGAAGGCCGCGATCACGCCGCTGCTCGGGCGGCTTGCGGTGCCCGGACTGGCGTCCGGCAGCGCCGAAGAGGCGCGCCGCGCGGCCGCCGAGATCGCCCAGCAACTGGGCGAGCCGAAGGAGGCGGAACGCCTCGCGCGCGAGAACCTCGCCGCCACCGAGGCCGCCAGCGGCAACGATTCCACTGCCGCCAGCGGCGCACGCGCCAGCCTCGCCGAGATCCTCGGCGCGCAGGGCCAGTGGGACGAGGCCGACCGCCTGCTGCGCGAGGCTTACGACGCCGAGCGCCGCCGCCTCGGTCCGGCCCACCCGCTGGTGCTGCAACTGCTCTCGCGCTCGGCCAACCTCGGGCTGCGCAAGGGCGACTACGCGCTGGCCGAACAGCGCTACCGCGAGGCCGCGCTGGCCGCGGAGCAGGTGCTGGGCGCCGAGCATCCCGAGACCCTGCGCTACCGCGCCCACGTCGCCACCGCGCTGAGCAACGCCGGGCGCAACGAGGAGGCGGTGGCCGAATTCGAGCGCGTGCTGCCGGTGCGCGCGCGCGTGCTGGGTGCGGACCATCCGGACGTGCTGACCCTGCGCGCCAACTACGCGATCGCGCTGCGCGCCCTCAAGCGCGCCGACGACGCGCAGTCGCAGATGGGCGAGGTCTACCAGCGCCGCCGGGTCGTGCTCGGCGAGACGCATCCGGAGACCATGCGCACCCTGGCCTTCCTCGCCGCGATGTCCCGCGACCGCGGCGACCTGCCGCGCGCCGAGTTCCTGCTGCAGCAGGCGGTGGACCTGTTCCGCCAGGTCAATGGCGAGGACCACCCGGAAACCCTGGTGATGGAGAACAACCGCCTCGCGATCGCGCGCGATCGCGGCGACCTCGGGCGCGCGATCGAAGGCTATGCCGCACTGCTCGCGCGCGCCGAGAAAGCGCTGCCGCCGGGCCTGTGGCACCTCGACGCGATCCGCGGCAACTACGGCAAGGCGCTGTACCGCGACCGCCGCTTCGCCGAGGCCGAGCCGCTGGTGCTCGCCTCCTGGCGCGGCCTGCGCGCGCAGTTCCCGGACACCGACCCGCGCGTCGGCGGCGCCCGCGAGCGCGTGGTCGAACTCTACGCTGGCTGGAACCGCAAGGCCGACGCCGACGCGGTGCTGGCCGAACCGCGTCCCGAGAAGCCTTCCGGCTGATCCCGCCGAGGGCTTCGTTGCCGGAACGCTCCGCAGATCGCGACCGTCCTTCTGTAGGAGCGCTGCGTGCAGCGCGACCGTCCTGTCGCAAGCTCGAAGAGCTCGCGGCGCACGCGCCGCTCCCACAAGGCTCTCGGCCTGGCCCCGCGCTACGTCGATTTCTTCGCGAATGAATCGCGCAAGGTGACCGTGCGGTTGAACACCGGCGCGCCGGCGCGATGGTCGTGGCGATCGGTGACGAAATAGCCCAGGCGCTCGAACTGGAAGCGCGATTCGGGCGCAACCGCGGCCAGCGACGGCTCCACCCACGCCTGGACCACCCGCTTGGACTGCGGGTTGAGGTGGTCGCGGTAGGTCTTGCCCTCGCTGTCGTCGTCGGGGTCGGCGACCGTGAACAGACGCTCGTACAGGCGCACTTCGGCCGCCACCGCGTGCGCGGCGCTGACCCAGTGGATGGTGCCCTTCACCTTGCGGTCCGCGCCCGGCAGGCCGGCGCGGGTGTCGGGGTCGAGCGTGCAGCGCACCGCGACCACGGTATCGCCGTCCTTGTCCAGGCCCACGCACCTGACGATGCCGACGCTGCGCAGCCGCACCTCGCCGCCCGGCACCAGCCGGTGGTAGCCCCTGGGCGGGACTTCCATGAAGTCCTCGCGCTCGATCCACAGTTCGCGCCCGAACGGGACCTCGCGCGTGCCGCGCGCTTCGTCCTTCGGGTGGTTCGGGAACGACAGGTGCTCGACGTGGCCGGCCGGCAGGTTCTCGATCACCAGCTTCAGCGGGTCGATCACGGCCATGCGGCGTTCGGCATTGGCGTCGAGGTCCTCGCGCACGCAGCCTTCCAGCACGTCGAAGCCGATCACGCTGTTCTGCTTGGTCACGCCCGCGCGCTCCCAGAACGCGCGGATCGCGGCCGGCGTGAAGCCGCGGCGGCGCGCGCCGGTCAGGGTCGGCATGCGCGGGTCGTCCCAGCCGTCGACGATGCCGTCGGCGACCAGCGCGATCAGCTTGCGCTTGCTCATCACGGTGTAGTCGAGGTTGCCGCGCGCGAACTCGATCTGCTGCGGGCGCGAGACCGGCATCACCAGCCCGCGCGCGCGCAGCGGCGCGGTCAGCGCGGGGGCGTTCGGCAGGTCGAGCTGGTCGAGGTACCAGTCGTACAGCGGCCGGTGGTCCTCGAACTCCAGCGTGCAGATCGAGTGCGTGATGCCTTCGACCGCGTCGCTGATGCAGTGCGCGAAGTCGTACATCGGGTAGATCGGCCACGCATCGCCGGTGTTCTGGTGCGCCACCTTGCGGATGCGGTAGACGGCCGGGTCGCGCAGGTTGATGTTGCCCGAGGCCATGTCGATCCTGGCGCGCAGGGTGCGCGCGCCGTCGGCGAACTCGCCGGCGCGCATGCGGCGGAACAGGTCGAGGTTCTCGTCCACGCCGCGGCCCCGGTACGGGCTGTCGCGGCCCGGCTCGGTGAGCGTGCCGCGGTACGCGCGCACCTCGTCAGCGCTGAGGTCGCAGACGTAGGCCTTGCCGTCGCGGATCAGTTTCTCCGCGCACAGGTACATCACCTCGAAGTAGTCCGAGGCGTGCAGCAGCGCGTTCCAGTCGAAGCCCAGCCAGCGCACGTCGGCCTGGATCGACTGCACGTACTCGACGTCCTCCTTGACCGGATTGGTGTCGTCGAAGCGCAGGTTGCAGGTGCCGCCGAACTCGCGCGCCAGCCCGAAGTTCAGGCAGATCGACTTGCCGTGGCCGAGGTGCAGGTAGCCGTTCGGCTCGGGCGGGAAGCGGGTCGCCACGCGACCGCCATGCTTGCCGCTGGCCCGATCGTCGATGACGATCTGGCGGATGAAGTGGTTGGCCGGGGTGGGCGTCGGCTCGGACATGGGGCAGGGGCGGGCGATGGCGAGCCCCCGAGTTTATCAGCGTGCCGGGACGGCCCGGCCGCCCGGCTCAGAGCGGGCGCGGCTGGCGCAGGCGAAGGCGGATCGGCCCGCGGGCCTCGGCGAGGTCCACGCGACGTCCGTTCTGCAGGGTTTCCAGCGCGCCTTCCTCGACCAGCACCGCGGCCACGTAGCGCACCGGGCGCATCAGGTCGCGCCATTCGCAGCCGATCTCGCGCGCGACTTCGCGCGCCGCCTCGCTGGGGCAGATCGTGGCCTGCACGCGCCGCGCCGCCAGCAGGCGCAGCATCGCCGCGCGCAGGCGCGCGGCGAGGTCGCCCTCGACCACGAGGTGCTCGTCGGGCGGCTCGAACAGGTCGGCGGTGAGCATCGATTCCCTCCCAGGAAGGGGGAGAATACTGCAATCGTCCGTTCACCGACGTGCAGGGCCGGCCGTCGCCGTGTGGGTGGCGGGGCGGTTTACCGCCCGCCCCGCATCGGCTAGCGTCGATCCATGCGCATCGTGTACCAGGCCGAGAACGTGGTCGACGCCCACCTCGTGAAGGGCGCGCTCGAGGCCGCCGGCATCCCGGCCCACGTCGCCGGGGAGTACCTCACCGGGGCGATCGGGGAACTGCCGGTCGCCGGGCTGGTGGCGGTCATGGTGCCCGAGCACGCGGTGGCGGCCGCGTTGGGGGTCGTGCAGGGGGTGGACGAGCAGCTGCGCGAGGCGCGCTCGGCGTCGGCCGCCGACCCCGACCTGCCGGACAGCATCCTCGCCTGAGGGCGGATTGCCTGCGCCGGCCGGCGCGGGTAGGGTGGTCGTTCCACCGACCGTGGCCGCCGGCCATGGGACGGGTGCCGCCCGACCGCAGGTCGTGCGGCGGGGCGGGCGGCCGGGACGGCCGTGCCCCGGCAGGTGCCGAGGGATGACGATGCGCGCAGGGTCTTGGCCGATGGCAATGCTTGCCGCATTGGCGCTGGCACTGGCGTCGGTGGGCGCGCGCGGCATCTCCCGAGCTCGCCGTGCTGACGATGCCGGCCGAGGCCGATGCCGTGCGCGCCGGCAACTACGATGCGCGCTTCGCGCCGCTGGCGGAACCGAGCTGGCGTCCGGCCGCGGGCGGCGCGCACTGGCTCCGCGTGCGGCTGCCGCCGGAAGTCGCCGGCCGCGACCCGGTGCTCGCGATCGCGCGTTCGAGCATCGATTCGATCGAGGTCCACGTGCCCCTGCCCGGCGGGGGATGGGACGTGTTGCAGGGCGGCGCGCGGCGCGACAGCGCGCTGGCCTCGACCTGCTGCTTCGCCTTCGCGCTGCCGCGCGAGGTGCCGGGTGGGGTGCTGTACGTGCGCGTGGTGGACGAGGTCCCGACGCGGCTCGAACTCTCGCTGCAGGCCTGGCCCGACTGGGCCGACCGCGAGCGCGAGGCGACCGCGGTGGTGGCGGTCGCGCTGCTGGCGCTGCTCGCGATGGCGCTGGTCAACCTGGCCTTCTACGCAGTGCTGCGCGAGCGCGACTACCTGCTGCTGGTCGGCGCGCAGGCCGCGATGGCCGTGTGGGTGGCTTACGACGGCGGCCTGCTCGCAGGGCTCGCGCAATGGCCCTGGCCGGGCATGTCGGGGCTGTTCCCGTGGGTGATCGCCGGCGGCGCCGCGGCGTTCTGCTGCACCGCCTTCATGCAGTCGTACTGCGGGTTGGCGGCGCGTGCCCCGCGCTACTCGCGCCTGCTGGGCGCCGTGCGCTGGCTCCTGCTGCTGCTGACCCTGAGCACGATCCTGCCGTGGCCGCAGGCCGCGCCGGTGCTGCGCGATGCGATCAACGCCTGCCTGCTGGCGCTGGGCGCGCTGGCCCTCGCGGCGCCGGTGCTGGTGCTGCGCAGCGCGCGCCGGCCGGCGCTGTTCGTTCTGGTCGGCTGGGCGGTGACCGTGGCGGTGCTCGCCTGGCGCGCGCGCTACAACCTCGGTTTCGGCACGGCGGACCTGCTCGTGGTCCACGGCCTGCCGCTGGCCGCGGCGATGCTGGCGCTGGTGCTGTCGGTGGCGCTCGCCGAACGCGCGCTCGACCTGCGCAAGCAGCGCGACCGCGCCGAGTTCCAGCGCATCGCCGCGGAATCGCGGCTGCGCGTCGCGCAGACCCGGCGTGCGCTGGTGGAGGGTCTGGACGGCCTGTTGCAACACGCCGGCAGCGACCTCAAGTTCACCGCCTACAAGCGTGCGCTCGCCGCATTGCGCCACGTGCTGCCGATGCGCGGCGCCGCCTGGGTGGCGGAAGGTACCGACGGCCACCGCATGCTGGTCGCCGAACCGGCCGGCGTGCGCGACAAGGTCGCCGAGTTCGTGCGCCGTCGCGGCGCGACCCTGCGATCCGTGGCGCAGACCGGGCGCAGCATCGTGCTCAGCCCGACCGATTCCGACCAGCAGGCGCTGGACGGCACGCCGCTGACCGCCGCGGTGGTGCCGCTGCGCCCGGACGACAGCGCCTGGAGCGTGCTGCTGGTGGCACGCGAGCAGTGGCAGGAGTTCTCGCCCGAGGACTTCGAGGTGGCGCGCGATTTCCTCGCACTGGCGGCGCGCGCTGCCGCCGAGGGGCGCCGCCGCGCCGCCCTGCAGCAGAAGGCGAGTTTCGACGCGCTCACCGGCGCGCTCAACCGCGGCAACATCGAGTCCACGGTCGAAGCCGCGTTCGGCGACGCGGTGCACGCGCGGCAGCCGCTGTCGGTGCTGTTCATCGACCTCGACCACTTCAAGAAGGTCAACGACCTCAACGGCCACAGCGCCGGCGACGAGTGCCTGGTGCGCGTCACCCAGCGCATCGAGCACGTGCTCAAGCCCGGCCAGGCGATCGGCCGCTACGGCGGCGAGGAATTCCTGGTGGTGCTTCCCGGCGCCGATGGTCCCGAGGCGCGCGCGATCGCCGAGCGCATCCGCCAGGCGGTGCGCGAGCGCCCGATCAGCACCGACAAC
This sequence comes from Lysobacteraceae bacterium, assembly GCA_021299185.1. Taxonomy (GTDB): domain Bacteria; phylum Pseudomonadota; class Gammaproteobacteria; order Xanthomonadales; family Ahniellaceae; genus UBA4656. The sequence goes on from JAJTHZ010000068.1 coordinate 21,682, forward strand.
CTGACCATCCCGCTCACCGTCAGCATCGGCGGCGCCTCGCGCCAGCCGGGCGAGTTGAGCTGGAAGCACATGCTCGAGCGCGCCGACCAGGCGGTCTACACCGCCAAGCGGCAGGGCCGCGACCGCGTGGCCTGGGGCGATCCGGTGGCGGCGCAGAGCGCCTGATCAGGCGCGGGTCGCGGTGCTGCGTCGCTTGCGGCCGGAGCGTCGATGACGACTGCGTCACCACCGGGCTCGCGCCCGGCGAGGCCTCGCTTCGCGACTCAGGCTTCGCCGTCGCGTTCCCACACGGCATGGGCGGGGTCGAACTCCGGGTGGGTCTGCGCCGCGCTGCGATAGCCGAAGCCGGAGATCGCCAACGGACCCTCGCGCATCGGGTCGAGCCCCAGCACGCGCTCCAGGTCCGCTTCGTTGATCGCGGCGGTCACGAAGGCGCCGAGCCCGAGTTCGGTGGCCAGCAGGTAGGCCGTCTGCGACAGGTGCCCGATGTCGAGGATCACCGCGCGGTAGGCCTTGGCATGCTGGCGGTACTTCCAGAAGCTGCGTTCGAAGCGGCAGGCATGCACCACCAACATGGGCGCATCGGCGAACCAGTCCTGGCCGGCGAGCGCCCGCAGGGCGAACTCCCGCAGTTCGGCCGCCGGCATCATGCGCACCGGGTCCAGCGCGTGGTCCTTGCTGCGGTAGTGCCAGAACCCGGGCGCGAGCCCGGCGATGTCGAGCGCCAGCACGTAGGCCTCGGTCGGGTGCAGGCCGCCGCCGGAGGGCGAAAGCTTCTTCAGCACTTCGGCGCCAGCCGGCACCGTCACCGCATGCTGCGCGCCGAACACACCGTGCAGCAGGCTCGCCGCGACCTCCAGCGGCAGCGGCCGACCCCGATCGAAATTGCGGCAGGTCGCGCGGCCACGAAGCAGGTCGTTCACGCCCGAGCCTGCCGGTCGCGGCAGCATCGTGCGGCCCTCGCGATCGCCGCGCTGGGGCGCCGCCTCGGGGGGCTGTCCGAGGCGCGCGACCAGGCCGCTCAGGCTGCGCGCGTAGCTGTCCGGATCGGTGTCCGGCGTAAAGACGCCCGACCACCGCGAATGCCGGTGCGCGATCGCCGACAGCCCGCGCCAGTGGGCCGACCGCACGGCGGCATCGGCGCGTGCCGCATCGTCGTCGTCGGTGTCCGCGATCGCGAGCCGTTTGCGCCACAGCGAGGCGAGGGCGTCCGCCGCGGCCTCATCGTCCGGGAGCGCATAGACCTCGGCGCTCAACGTGCCGAGCGCCGCGATCTCGCGAGGGTCGACCGCCACCTCGGCGTCGAGGTGCGCCGCGATCGCCTTGAACGACTGCGTGCGCCGGATCGGCGCCCCACCGGTCAACAGCGAGGCGAGGTCCACTTCGGCGTCCTCGCGGACGTCGATCATCACCGCGGCACAGCGTCGCAAACGAAGCATGAGAAGCCACCCGACGAAATCGATCACATACTCCCGGGCACTGCCGGGAAGCGCAGCGCCCATCTTCCGTTGGCGGCGCAATGCGTCGCGAAGCCGCGGGTGTAGGGGCTGAAGTCTACATGCGGAGGCGGCGTGTCGACGGGATTCGGGCGCTTGTGGAAGCAGGAAACTACGGATGGGGACGCGGTCACGGAGCTCGACGTTGGGCTTGGGAATCATGACGCGCGTCACCGCTGACGGCCATTTGTCCGGATGCTCCAAACTGCCGGTGCAGGGTCACGAAATCGTGCCGCAACGCCGGAGCAGGTGCGTCTGCCGCGTCAGCCATGTTCCGCAACCGGGCGCAGATCGTCGCAGGGCTACGGCGGGGCGGCGGCCCACCGCGTGCGCCATGCGCTAAACAAGGGGATCGGCAACTTGGGCTGGATGCGATGGCGGCGGTCATTCTCGAATCGGCTCCCTGCTGCGGGGGAGGCTCGCGACGCTTCGGTACGTTTCCGCGGTCCCCGTACCTCGTCGCGTGACGGCCGTTGCGCGTGTCCCGGGGGCTGAGTAGTCTTCGGCTGCCTCGGTCGTTCATTGGGCCCCGATCGAGGGTGCGATGGTGCCGGCGGCGTACGTTAAGGCGCCGATCGCCGAGACGATCGTTCCAACCCAGCAGGCCCGCAAGGAGAGCACCATGTCATTCGACGCACGCTTGGGACAAGGATCCACTGAGATCGCATTCGATTCGGATGCGCAGCAGGCGACCAAACGATCCGTGTTCGGTCTTTCGCAGACCGAGGCGGCGCGCCTTGTCGACCGCTTGGGCAGCGATGCAGACTTCCATGCACTTTTCGCTGGCGACCCAGAGAAAGCTTTGGCATCGATGGGGTTGGATACCTCGATGGCTAAGTGCCTCGAAGGGCGGGAAGTGGCGTCGATGGATGCCATTCGGCGGGCGGCGTCCAGCATCGCCGATCGTCTTTCCAGCACCGCCACGCTTGCGCAGAGTGTTCATCACCTAACAGCCCGTCGAGAAAGTCTGTCGCACAAAGTTTCGCATGGTGCGATGATCGGAGCTGATCGATTTTGAGCGAATTCGCCGATGCGCAGTCCGGACGTGCAGCAACTTGGAATGTTTGCTCAGGTCTCGATCGAGGACCGGGTGCCCAAGGACCACCCGA
>JAJTHZ010000064.1 GCA_021299185.1 Lysobacteraceae bacterium
AGCACGGCCTCACGCTTGGACTTCGCCGACCAGCGGCCTCGCTCCTTCACCGACTCGACCTTCTTGTGCTTCATCTCGGACTCTCCTCTTGGGGGTTAGGATCCCTCAAGAGCGTGTCCAAGGAAATCGAGGGGCGGAGTAGGCGCAACGACACCACGCACGTTGAGTTCGAGCCAACCAAGTTCATCGCCAAGCTGGGCGGTCCGGGACATTCATCATGTGTCGAGCGCACCGGCACAAGCGCCCATCATGCAGCTGGTGGCCAAGCCGGGCAAAGGGAGCGGGTGTCCCGCCTCGCGACTGATGGATGCCGATGTCTGCCGCTGCGCCCATAGCGCACCGGGCGTCAGAACCTGCCGTTGATCGATCGGCCCCGCAGAGGCCCTGCGGCCTCCTGGTCGATCCGCGGACGCGGGGTTCAGGGCCGCACGAAGCGGTAGTGCCCGACGCCCCACTCGTTGCCGTCGCGGTAGCCGAACAGCTCCGCGCAGGCCATCCAGAACATGCGCCAGCGCTGGTGCCAGACCTTCGCCTGTTCGGCGCCGTAAGCGCCCTCGAGCACCTTCAGTACCTCGGTGGCATGGCGGTCCTGGTTGGCCAGCCAGTGGTTGCTGGTGCGCTCGTAGTGGGTGCCGTTGACCCGCCACTGCTCCTCCAGCGTCAGGTCGCGCTGGAAGTGCAGCAGGGTGTCGAAGGCCGGCATCAGGCCGCCGGTGAAGAAGTACTTGCTCATCCAGTCGCTGCCGTCCTTGACCTCGAAGGGATACATCAGTTCGCGGTGGCAGAAGATGTGCACGAACAGCTTGCCGCCGGGCTTGAGCCAGGAGGCGATCCGCGCCAGCAGGGTGTCGTAGTTGCGCATGTGCTCGAACATCTCGATCGACACCACGCGGTCGAAGCGCGTGTCGAGGGCGAGGTGGTTCACGTCCTGGGTGATGATGCGCACGTTGCCCAGCCCGCGCTCGCGGCACTGGCCCTCGATGTACTCGCGCTGCGGGCGCGAGTTGGACACGCCGGTGATGCGCGCGTTGGGGAAGTGTTCGGCCATCCACAGGGTGAAGGAACCCCAGCCGCAGCCGAGTTCGAGGATGTCCATGCCGTCGCGCAGTTCGGCGCGCTCGTTGTAGAGGCGCAGCATGTGCTCCTCGGCCTGGTCGAGCGTCTCCGACCCGGTCGGGTAGTAGCAGGACGAGTACTTCAGCCGCTTGCCGAGGCAGAGGCGGAAGAACGGCGGCGGCACCTCGTAGTGCTGCTCGTTCGCGGCCTGGGTCTCGATCGCCACCGGGCTTTCGCGCAGCAGCGCGAGCCGCTCGCGGAACAGCGTCCAGGCGCCGTCGATCGACCCCGCGCGCTCGTCGCGCAGGCGCTGCGCGCACAGGCGGCGGATGCCGTACCGGGTCAGCGGGTCGGGGATGAGGCCGCGTTCGCAGAGGTCGATCAAGGACATGGGTGTGGTGGCGATTGGGCGAGGAGTTTCTTGCTGTGAGGGCCCAGGGCCCAGGGTACAGGGCCCAGAAAAGCGAGGCTTTGGTGGAGGTCGTGGCGATCGGGTGGCGGCGGGACGTGTGCTGGCAGCGGGCTCTCAGCTGGGCCCTGGGCCCTGTACCCTGGGCCCTGCTTTGGGAAACCAAGGCACAAACACACTCACCCTCCGCTGGTAATCCCGATACGCATCACCCCGCGAGCGCAGCGACTGCTGCTCGACGAAGGGGATGCCGGTGACCCAGAGCAGGGAGCACAGCATCAGCACGGCGCCCAGCAGGGACAGCCACCACAGCGGGGAGCCGATCGACAGCGCGACCCAGGCGAACCAGTGCAGCCATTCGAAGAAGTAGTTGGGGTGGCGCGAGTACGCCCACAGCCCGGCCTCGCAGACCTTGCCCTTGTTGGCGGGGTTGGTGCGGAAGACAGCGAGCTGGCGGTCGGCGAGCGACTCGCCGGCGAGGCTGGCGATGAAGATCGCGACGCCCACCCACAGCCAGGGGCTGCCGCCGGCGGTGTTGTTGGCCGCCACCCACATCGGCAGCGAGAACAGCACGGTGAGTCCGGCCTGGAACAGGAAGAAGGCGTACCACTTGCCGTGGTGGTCGCCGATCGCCTGCCGCATGTAGGCGTAGCGGCCATCCTCGCGCTCGTGGCGCAGGCGGATCGCGAGGTGGGTGCCGAGGCGCAGGCCCCAGGCGGCGCCCATCGCCGCGACCGCGACGCGCTGGACCACGGGCGCGCTGCCGAACGCGGCGTAGAACACCGCCGAGGCGCCGACCAGGTAGGACCAGGCCACGTCGACCCAGCCGGCGACGCGCGTGCGGACCTGGATCGCCCATGCGGTCGTCATGCCGACCCACGCCGCGACGGCGACGACCGCGACCGCGTGCATCACGCGGCGGCCGCTTCCTCGCGGCGCACCCAGCGCACCGCGAGGCTGCACAGCAGCGGCATCGCCACCGCCCAGCCGACGCCCAGCGCGAGCAGGGCCGGCCACTGCGGGTCGGCGATGGTGAGCGCGCCCCACATGCGGCCCGCGAGCCAGTACGCCAGCGGGCCACCGAGCAGGCCGAACAGCGCACCCAGCACGAGGCGCGGCTTGAACCACGCCATCGAGTGGTTGATCGTCAGGCCGAAGTTGATCCACATGCCAAGCATCCACAGCGGCGCCAGCGAAGCCGAAGGCACGGGCGAGGCGTAGGCGAACAGCCCGCTCGCGGCCATCCCGGTCTCGATCACGATGCCGAGCAGCAAGGCCACGCCCATCAGGCCGAGGTCGGCCTTGGGCCAGCGCGAGGCCTTCAACTGCCACGCGATGAACAGCGCCAGCGGGATGAAGCCCAGCCACCAGCGTCCGCTGGCCCCGCCCCACACGAAGGCGAACCAGCAGACCTGGAAGGAGACGAGGTTGGCGAGGAAGGCGCCCACTCAGAGGGCCGGCTCGAGGTCGGGCAGGTACTGCTTCGGCCGCGCGCCGGGCTTGGCCAGCAGCAACTGCACGTCGCCGATCGAGCGCTCGATGAAGCCGCCCTCGCAATAGGCGAGGTAGAAATGCCACATGCGCACGAAGCGATCCGGGTAGCCCAGCGCGCGCACCTGGTCGAGCTTCGCGTCGAAGCGCTCGCGCCACTGGCGCAGGGTCACCGCGTACGAGGGGCCGATGTCCTCGAGGTGGAACAGCTTGAGGTCCGTGCTGCGCGCCATCGCGCCGGTCATCGCCGCGATCGAGGGGATGAACGAGCCGGGGAAGATGTAGCGCTGGATGAAGTCCACGTTGCGCAGGGCGCGCTCGTAGCGGTGGTCCTCGATCGTGATCGCCTGGATCAGGCCCAGCCCGTGCGGGGCGAGCAGCGCGGACACCTTGCCGAAGTAGGTGTCGAGGAACTGATGCCCGATCGCCTCGATCATTTCGATCGAGACCAGCTTGTCGTAGCGGCCCTTCAGGTCGCGGTAGTCCTCGAGCAGCACGGTGACGCGGTCGGACAGGCCGGCCGCGGCAATGCGCTCGACGGCCAGCGCATGCTGTTCCTTCGAGATCGTGGTGGTGGTGACGCGGCAGCCGTGGTGCTTCGCCGCGTGCAGGGCCATGCCCCCCCAGCCGGTGCCGATCTCGACCAGGTGGTCGGAGGGCTTGAGGTCCAGCTTGCGGCAGATGCGCTCGAGCTTGCGGAACTGCGCGGCCTCCAGCGGCTCGTCGGCGGCGACGTGGATGGCCGACGAGTACATCATCGATTCGTCGAGGAACAGGCGGAACAGGTCGTTGCCGAGGTCGTAGTGTTCGGCGATGTTGCGCCGGCTGCCGCCGCGCGAGTTGCGGCGCCGCGCGTGCCAGGCGCGCATCAGCGCGCCGCCGAGCCGCGCCAGCCCGCCCTCCATGCGGTCGAGCAGGTCGCGGTTGCGCACGAAGATGCGCACCAGTGCGGTGAGGTCGCTGCACTCCCACAGGCCGTCCATGTAGGCCTCGGCTGCGCCGACGCTGCCGTTGAGCGCCATCTGGCGGTACATGTCGGCGTCGCGCACGGTGATGGTGGCGCGCAGCGGTTCCTCGCCGGGGACGGTCGCGCCGAACACGCGGCTCGCGCCGTCCTCGACCACGGTCAGTTCGCAGTCGCGCAGCGCGGCCAGCGTTTCCCGCATCCGCCGGCGGAAGAATCCGCCGGATCCGGCGTCGGCCGCGGCGAGCGTGTCGTTGGCGTGAGCGAACTCGCGCATGGGCTTCAGCCTCGGCTCTTGGAAGGATGATCGTAGACGGGGTTGCGTTTAAGCCAAATCAACAGCGCCTGCCAGTGGATCGCGGCGACCACCCTGGCGGTCATCAGCGGGAATCGCCAAAGGACCCGCGACAGCCCTGCGGCGTCCAGCGGCTCGCGCTGCAGCACCAGGGTCGCGTCGAAGTCCGGCGCACCGTCCTTCAATACGTCCATGTGCACGCGGATGGATTCACCGGGCGCCTCGAAGCGCCAGCGGTAGTCGCGCTGCATCGGCAGGAAGGGCGAGACGTGGAACGCCTTGGCGAAGCCCCATTCATGGGCGATCCCGCGCTTCGTGGCCTGTGCCACCGGGAGCACGTAGGCATGGCGCTCCTTCCACGGCGTGTTGGTGATCTCGGCCACCACCGTGTCCAGGGTCGTGCCGTCGTTCGCGAAGCAGTAGTAGAACGACACCGGGTTGAAGCTGTAGCCGAAGTAGCGCGCGTGGGTCAGCAGACGGATCGGGCCGGCCGGCGCGCTGCCGGTGGCGGCGCGCACGGTGGCGCGCACCGCGTCGGCCAGCGGAACCTGCGGGTCGCCGTGGTAGTCGCTGCGCCGGAATTCGGCGAGGTTGCGCCGGCCGACCGACCAGAAACGGTTCGCCGCGAGCGCGCGGTCGACCTCGTCGAGGTCGAGGTAGAGCTGGAACAGCCGGTACTGGAAGGCGTGCGGATGCGGAGCGTGGCGCCGGTGCCGCACGTGCCCGCTGTAGATCGCGCTGGCCAGCGGCGCGTCGGTGGCGGGGCGGGCGGCGACGGCGTTCATGCCGCGGCCGCCCGGGGTTGCCAGTGCACGCCGAGGGCGCGGGCGACCTCGACTGCACTGCGCATGCCGTCCTCGTGGAAGCCCCAGCCCCAGTAGGCGCCGCAGTACCAGGTGCGGTCGACGCCCTGGATCTCCGCGCGCCGCTGCTGCGCGGCGACGCTGGCGCGGGTGTACACGGGGTGGTGGTAGACCATCCGGCGCAGGATGCGCGCGGGGTCGATCGCATGCGTGCGGTTGAGCGTCACCACGAAGGGTTCGGGCGCGTCGCGCGACTGCAGCAGGTTCATGCAGTACGACACGGTGCACTCGCCGCCGTCCTCGGCGGGGATGATCGCGTTCCACGCGCCCCACGCGCGGCGGTCGCGCGGCAGTTGCGAGGCGTCGGTGTGCAGCACGGTCTCGTTGCGCTGGTAGGGCATCGCGCCGAGCAGTTCCTGCTCGCGCGGCGAGGGATCGACCAGCAGCGCCAGCGCCTGGTCGCTGTGGCAGGCCAGCACGACCTGGTCGAAGCCCTCGCTGCCGGCATCGGTGGCCACGTCCACGCCCTGCGCGTGGCGGCGCACGCCGCGCACCGGGCTCGACAGGCGCACCTTGGCGGTCCATTCGCGCTCCAGCGCGCGGACATAGGTCGACGATCCGCCCTTCACCACCCGCCACTGCGGCCGGCCGTCGACCTGCAGCATGTGGTGGTTGGCCATGAAGGCGACCAGGTACTTGGCCGGGAAGTGCAGCACCTGCGCGGTCGGCGAGGACCACAGCGCGGACGCCATCGGCACGATGTGGTCGTCGCGGAAGCCGGCGGAGTAGCCGTGGCGCTCGAGGTACTCGCCGAGCGAGGGTCCCTCGGTGGGATTGGCCAGCAGGGCGGGTGCACTGCGGTAGAAGCGCAGGATGTCGAGGATCATCCGCCAGTGCCGGATCGACAGCGCGCGCCGCTTCTGCAGGAACATCCCGCCGTTGGTGCCGGCGTTGTACTCCAGTCCGCTGCGCTCGTTGCGCACCGCGAAGGTCATCGTGGTCGGCTGGGTGGCGACCCCGAGTTCGGCCAGCATGCCGGTGAACAGCGGGTAGTTGCCCGGGTTGCAGACGATGAAGCCGGTGTCGACCGCGTGGCGGCGGCCGGCGATCTCGATGTCGTGCGTGTGCGTGTGGCCGCCGAGCCGGTCGCCGGCCTCGAACAGCACCACCTCGTGCTCGCGCGAGAGCAGCCAAGCCGAGGCCATGCCGGCGATGCCGGCGCCCACCACCGCGATGCGCACGGTCTCAGCCCTCCGCCCGCGGGGCGCGCGGTGCACGGACCAGCGAGGCCGGCACGGGCTTCAGGTCCCAGACCAGGCCGAACAGCGACAGCAGGCGCAGCACGTAGTACGTCAGGTCGATCTCCCACCATCGGAAGCCCTGCCGCGCCGAGCCCGGGAAGTGGTGGTGGTTGTTGTGCCAGCCCTCGCCGAAGGTGATCAGGGCCAGCCACCAGTTGTTGCGCGAATCGTCGCTGGTCTCGTAGCGGCGGCTGCCGATCCGGTGCGCCAGCGAGTTGATGGTCACCGTCGCGTGGAACAGCACCACCGTGGACACGAAGAAGCCCCACACCAGCAACTGCGGGCCGCTGGTCCGCAGCCCGGGATGGGCGGACTCCAGCCACTCGCCGAGCGCGAACAGGCCGGTGGCCAACGCCACCGGCACCAGGATGTCGAAGCGGTCGAGCAGGCGCAGTTCCGGGAAGCGCAGCAGGTCCTTGATCACCGCGCGGTCGGTGCGGAAGCCGGCGCGGGTGAGGAACCAGCCCATGTGGCTCCAGAAGAACCCGTGCTGCACCGGCGAATGGACGTCCAGCGCGGTGTCGGAATGGCGATGGTGGTTGCGATGGTGGGCGGCCCACCACAGCGGGCCGCGCTGCACGCTGGTCGCGCCGATCAGCCCGAACAGGAACTGCACCGGGCGCGAGGTCTTGAACGCCTTGTGCGAGAAATAGCGATGGTAGAAGCCGGTGATCGCGAACATGCGCACCGCGTAGAGCACGACCGCGGTCCAGAACGCGAACCACGAGAAACCGACCCAGATCAGTCCGAGGCAGGCCAGGTGCAGGCCGATGAAGGGGATCACGCGCGCCCAGTCGATCCGACGGTCGGCCAGGTCGGCGTCGCCCACCGCCTCGGTGTCGAACCAGCGCACGATCGCGCGCAGCAGGCGTGGCATTCGGGACGGCGGGAGCGGTCGATCGGGAGGCAGCGTGTCTGGCATGGGCTCGATTGTGGCGCGCGGCGGTGAGTTCGTGGTGAACAGCAGCGGACTCAGTCCACCTGTGGCGCGATCGTCACGGTCGTCTTCACGGAATTGGCAATGAAGCAGGCGCGATGCGCGCGCTCGTGCAGCTTCGCGACGTCCTCGGCGGAAGGTACGTTGGGTGGCGCGAAGCGGATGCGCGGGCGCAGGGTGGCGGTGGTCACCGCGGTCTGGCCCTCGGCGGTCTTGCCCAGTTCGGCGCTGGCGTCGTCGCCGTAGGCATCGATCACGTAGCCGCGGTTCGCGGCCACGGCGAGGAAGGTGAGCATGTGGCACGACGACAGGGCGCCCAGCAGCTGCTGTTCCGGGTCGACCTCGCGCTCGGTGCCGCCGTAGCCCACCGCGGCCGAGGCCTCGATCGCCTGCCCGCCGGAGTAGACGATGCGGTGGCTGCGGCGGTAGTTGTTGCGCTCGAAGGGCGCGTCGTCGCGCGACCATTCGAGGCGGATCCGGTGCTCGGACATGGTTGACTCCAACAAACGTGGCCCGCGACGGCCAAGGCGCTCCCCACCAGCAAGCGTAGCGGCTCAACGTGACCGTGCAACCGCCATCGCGCAGCGTACGGGTGCGAATGGTGCGCGCCACGGACTGGCACGCACGCTGTCACGGCTGGGGGTGTGCTCGCGCTCGGTGGCCGCGGCCTGGGTGGCGGCCGGGCGGGTCGCGATCGACGGCCGGGTGGTGCGCGACCCCGAGCATCCGGTGCCGTCCGCGGCGGTGCTGGCGCTCGATGGCGCCCCCGTGACGCCGCCGGCGCCGCTCTACCTGGCCCTCAACAAGCCGCGCGGGCTGGTCACCACCGCCGCCGACGAGCAGGGGCGCGACACCGTCTACCGCTGCTTCGAGGGCGCCGGCCTGCCGTGGCTGGGCCCGGTGGGGCGGCTCGACCGCGCCAGCGAGGGCCTGCTGCTGTTCACCAACGACCCGGGCTGGGCCGCCCGCCTCACCGAGCCCGGGCATGGGGTGGTGAAGACCTACCATGTGCAGGTGGATCGCGTGCCGGACGACGCCCTGGTGGCCCGCCTGCAGGCGGGGGTGGCGGAGGGGGGCGAACGGCTGGCGGCGCTGCGCGCCACGGTCCTGCGCGCGGGCACGCGGCACGGCTGGCTGGAGATCGCGCTGGACGAGGGCCGCAACCGGCAGATCCGGCGCATGCTGTCGGCCCTCGGCATCGGGGTCCTGCGCCTGGTGCGGACCGCGATCGGACCCCTGGCCCTGGGCTCCCTCGGCAAGGGGGCCTGGCGCGCGCTGGAGGCCGACGAGGTCCGGGCCTTGGCACCCCCGTCCGCCCGCCCGATGGCGGGCCGGACCGGTCTTGGATAACATGCCGGGCTTTCCGGGTCCGGCCAGTCCAAACTCCCCATGTATCGCATCCTCGAGTTCGTCATCGCCGCGGTGCTGACCGTGCTGCTGTTCGTCGCGATCGCGCTGTTCCTGCCCGCGAGCGCGAGCGTCGAGCGCCGCATCGAGCTGTCGAACCCGACCACCCAGGTCTACGACGCGCTGAACCACTTCAAGCTGTACAACTCGTGGCAGCCGTGGGCCGCGAACGACAACCTCACCAAGTACAGCGTGGAGGGCTCGGAGTTCGGCGTCGGCGCCAAGTTCAACTGGGACTCGCCGTTCAACAAGGACGTCGGCACCGGCTCGCTGGAGATCGTGCAGAGCGATCCCGACGAGCGCATCGTGATGGCCCTGACCAACGGCTGGCGCGGCCACCAGAAGACCCAGACCTTCATCCTCGAGCCGGACACCAAGACCAACTCGGTGCTGCTGCGCTGGGTGATCGACGTCGAGTACGGCTGGGACCTGATCGGCCGCTTCGCGGGCCTGTACCTCAACGGTCGCGTCGGCGAGTCGATGAACGGCGGCCTCGGTCGCTTCGCCGCCCTGATGTCGCAGATCCCCAACGTCGACTACAGCCAGGTCGAGGTCAGCGTGGTCGACGTGCCGTCGCTGGACCTGATCTACATCGGCGAGACCGCGCCCGCCGCGCCGCGCCAGTGGGACGAGGCCGAGGTCAAGCTGGACGCGGCCTGGGCCGAGGCCGCGACCTTCGCCGAGCGCAACAAGCTGGTGGTGGTCGGCGACAAGCGGCGCATCGTGAACGTGCTGGGCGAGGAGACCAACGACTTCAACCTCGCCTGGGCGGTCGAGCCGAACACCGCCGTGGCGGCCGGGCGCGTGATGCTGGCCAAGAGCTACGGCGGCCGGGCGCTGACCACCGAGTACCGCGGCCACCGGGTGGGCCTCGGCAAGGCGCGCGACATGCTTCGCGCCTACGCGATGACCCACGGCTACCAGTTCGACCGCGACCTGCGCGGCTCGTGGGAGGAGTGGCCGCCGCAGAACGAGGAAACGGGCGAACTGCTGACCCGCGTGTACCTGCCGTTCTTCTGATGCCTTTCCGCGCCCGGGGCGATCGCCACCAGGCGCGACCCTGGCGCGGAACTTTCCGCGCCCGCCGCTGACCAAGCGGCGCGTGGTGCCGCGGCGCGGCACCACGAGCATCTTCCACATGCTGGATTACCGGCCGCGCGGGGCGACCCGCGGGGCCGATTCGGGGGATGCGCCGCGCGGCCCACCCGCCGGCGCCATCCCGGGGACCATCGGGAACCGCAATCCATGATCGAGACTCGCGAACTCTGCAAGCAGTACGGCCGGATCACGGCCGTCGACGGCATCAGCTTCCGCGTCGAGGCGGGGCAGGTGCTGGGCTTCCTCGGCCCCAACGGGGCGGGCAAGTCGACCACCATGAAGATGATCGCCGGCTTCGTCGCGCCCACCTCGGGCGGGGCCAAGGTGTGCGGCTTCGACGTCGAGGCGCAGCCGCTGGAGGCCAAGCGCGAACTGGGCTACCTGCCCGAGGGCGCGCCGTCCTACGGCGAGATGACCGTGGCCGCCTTCCTCGGCTTCATCGCCGACGTGCGTGGCTTGGCCGGCGAGCGCCGGCACCAGCGCATCGACGACGCGGTCGGCCGGCTCAACCTCGGCGGCGTGATGGGGCAGTCGATCGAGACCCTGTCGAAGGGCTTCCGGCGCCGCGTCGGCCTGGCGCAGGCGATCCTGCACGACCCCAAGGTGCTGATCCTCGACGAGCCCACCGACGGCCTCGACCCGAACCAGAAGCACGAGGTGCGCGGCCTGATCAACGCGATGGCGAAGGACAAGACCATCGTGGTCTCGACCCACATCCTCGAGGAGGTCCACGCCGTGTGCAACCGCGCGATCATCATCGCGCGCGGCAAGGTGCTGGCCGACGACACGCCCGACAAGCTCGAGGCGCGCTCGCGCTACCACCAGGCGGTGTCGATGACGGTGGCCAACGTGGCCGCCGCGCGCGAGGCGCTGGCGCGCCTGCCGGACGTCGACAGCGTCGAGGTCGACCCGCAGGACCAGCGCATCACGGCGTTCCCGCGCAAGGGCCGCTCGATCTTCGGCGCGGTCGGCGACCTGCTCAAGGCGCAGGGCATCGCGGTCAGTGAACTGCAACTGGAGCGCGGCCGCCTCGACGAGGTGTTCCGCAGCGTCACCCAGGGTGCGGCGAAGGAAGGAGCGCGCGCATGAACCCGATCGGCATCGTCTTCCGCCGCGAGCTGGCGAGCTACTTCGCCACCCCCGTGGCCTACGTCTTCATCGTGATCTTCCTGCTCCTCGCGGGCTGGTTCACGTTCTACCTCGGTGGCTTCTTCGAGCGTGGCCAGGCCGACCTGGTGCCGTTCTTCTCGTTCCACCCGTGGCTGTACCTGTTCCTGATCCCCGCGGTCGCGATGCGCCTGTGGGCCGAGGAGCGCAAGAGCGGCAGCATCGAGCTGCTGCTGACCCTGCCGATCACCATGCTGCAGGCGGTGCTCGGAAAGTTCCTCGCCGCCTGGGCCTTCGTCGGCATCGCGCTGGCGCTGACCTTCCCGCTGTGGATCACGGTCAACTACCTCGGCGATCCTGACAACGGCGCGATCCTCGCCGGCTACCTCGGTTCGCTGCTGATGGCCGGCGCCTTCGTGGCGATCGGTTCGTGCATCAGCGCCGCGACGCGCAACCAGGTGGTGGCCTTCATCCTCACCGTCGTGGTCTGCCTGGTGCTGCTGCTGGCCGGCCTGCCGATGGTGCTCAACGTGCTCGGCGTGGTGCTGCCGCAGTTCCTGGTCGACGCGATCGCGAGCCTGTCGTTCCTGACCCACTTCCAGGCCATCGGCAAGGGCGTGATCGACCTGCGCGACCTGCTCTATTTCGGCCTGATGATCGGCTTCTGGCTGTACGCCAACGCCGTCGTGATCGACTTGAAGAAGGCGGACTGAACCATGACCACCCAGAACACCCGGCGCGCCCTCACCGGCGGCACCCTGGCGGTGCTCGCGGTGCTGTTCGTGGCCGTCATCGCGCTGGCCAACAACCTGCTGCGCGGCGCGCAGATCGACCTGACCCAGAACAAGCTCTACACCCTGAGCGAAGGCACGGAGAAGGTGCTCGGCGAGATCGACGAGCCGATCAACCTGTACTACTTCTTCTCCGACAAGGGCACGGCGGAGATCCCGCAGATCCGCACCTACGCCACCCGCGTGCGCGAGATGCTGGAGCAGATCGCGCGCCGCTCCGGCGGCAAGGTGAAGCTCACCGTGATCGACCCGCTGCCGTTCTCGGAGGAGGAAGACCGCGCCTCCGGCTTCGGCCTGCAGGCGGTGCCGACCGGTCCGGCCGGCGAGACCATCTTCTTCGGCCTGGCGGGCACCAACGCCACCGACGGGCAGATGGTGATCCCGTTCTTCCAGCCGGACAAGGAAGCCTTCCTCGAGTACGACATCGCCAAGCTGATCCACAGCCTGGTCACCACCACCAAGCCGGTCGTCGGCCTGATGGCGGAACTCGACATCGCGCCCGGTTTCGACCCGCAGACGCGGCAGATGCGCCAAGGTTGGGCGGTGTTCCAGTCGCTGCAGGAACTGTTCGAGGTGCGCACCCTCGACCCGCGCACGACCGCGACCATCGACGAGGCGATCAAGACGGTGGTGGTCGTGCATCCGAAGTCGCTGACCGAGGACGCGCAGTACGCGCTCGACCAGTTCGTGCTGCGCGGCGGCAACCTGATCGCCTTCGTGGACCCGAACGCCGAACTCGACACCACCGCCGAGGATCCGAACAACCCGTCGGCGGCGCTGTTCGCCAGCCGCTCGTCGAACCTCGAGCGCCTGTTCAAGGCCTGGGGCGTGGCCTACGACCCGGCCAAGGTGGTGCTCGATGCCGAGTACGCGCTGCAGGTGCAGACCCAGACCGGCGCGCCCGTGCGCCACATGGGCATCCTCGGCCTGCGCGAGGCGGCGATGAACCAGGAGGACGTGGTCACCGCGCAACTGGGCACGCTGAACCTGTCCACCGCCGGCGCGCTGCGCATGGCCGAGGACGCGGCGCTGACCCTGGAGCCGCTGCTGCAGTCGAGCGCGCAGGCCTCGCTGGTCGACGTCGAGCGGGTCAAGTTCCTGCCCGACCCGTCGAGCCTGTTCGCCGACTTCACGCCCAGCGGCGAGAACTACGTGCTCGCCGGCCGGCTCACCGGTACCGCCAAGACGGCGTTCGGCGAGCGCGCCGGCGGCAGCCACCTCGCCGAGTCGAAGCAGCCGGTCAACATCCTGCTGGTCGCCGACACCGACCTGCTCAGCGACCGCCTGTGGGTGCAGGTCAGCAACTTCTTCGGCCAGCAGATCATGAATGCGTTCGCCAACAACGGCGACTTCGTGGCCAACGCGGTCGACAACCTGACCGGTTCCTCGGCCCTGATCAGCATCCGCGGCCGCGCCACCTCGGCCCGCCCGTTCACCACCGTCGAGGCCCTGCGCCGCGGCGCCGACGAGCGCTTCCGCGCCACCGAGCGGCAGTTGAACGAGGAACTGCAGGAGACCGAGCGCAAGTTGAACGAACTGCAGCGCACGCGCGCGGACGATGCCTCGACACTGCTCACGCCGGAGCAGAAGGCCGAACTCGACCGCTTCCAGAAGCGCAAGCTCGAGATCCGCAAGGAACTGCGCGAGGTGCGCCGCCAGCTCGACGCCGACATCGAGGCGCTGGGCTGGAAGCTGAAGGTGATCAACATCGCCCTCGTACCGCTGCTGCTCACGCTCGGCGCGCTGGGCTTCGCGTGGTGGCGCCGGCGCCGTCCGGCGGCCGCCTGATCGGGAGGTCGCGAAGATGCACAACAAGTTCATCCGCATCGCCATCGCCGCCGTGGTCGCGCTGCTGCTCGCCGTGTGGGCGGGCAGCACGCGCGAGCCGGCGCAGACGCTCGGGAGCGGCGACCCGCTGGTGCCCGGCCTGGCCGACGGCATCAACGAGGTGCGCATGCTCAAGATCACCGGCGCCGGCAACTTGCCGATCGCCACCCTCAACCGCGGCGAGGGCGGCTGGACGGTGGCCGAGAAGAACGGCCATCCGGCGGACGTGGCCAAGATTCGCGAGTTCCTGCTCAAGCTCGCCGACGCCACCATCGTCGAGGCCAAGACCTCGGACCCGAACAACTACCCCAAGCTGGGTGTGGAGGAGGTCTCGGCGACCGAGGCCAAGGGCGCGCTGGTCGAGATCGAGGGCCTCAAGGCGCCGGTGCACCTGATCGTCGGCAACTTCAACGCGCGCGGGGCCGAAGGCACCTACGTGCGGCGCGCCGACGAGGCGCAGTCGCTGCTGGCCAAGGGTTCGTTCGCGGTCGACAAGGTCGCCGCCAACTGGCTGGTGCGCGACATCGCCGACATCGCCTCCACGCGCGTGCGCGAGGTGGCGATCGAGAGCCAGGGCAAGACCCTGCGCGTGGCCAAGGACCAGCCGGAAGACCCGAACTACCGCGTGCTCGACGTCCCGCGCGGCCGCGAGCAGGCTTCGGAGTTCGTGGCCAACGGGCTGGCCTCGGTGCTGTCCGGCCTGCGTTTCGACGACGTGCTGCCGCTGGCCGGCGCCGAGCCGGGCGAGGCGCGCACCTGGAAGTCGACCTACACCATGTTCGACGGCCTGGTGGTCGAGGCCACCGCGTGGGAGGTCGACGGCAAGGACTACGCGCGCTTCGGCGCGCGGATCGACGAAGCCGCCGCGACGGCCTCAATCGAGGCCGCGCAGGCGGCCGAGGTGGCGCGCTACGAGAGCGGCAAGGCCGAGGTCGAGGCCGCCAACAAGGCCGCGCTGGAGAACGACCCCAAGGCCGACCAGGTGCCGCTGCCGGAAACGCCGCTGGCCGTGTCCGATGCCGCCAAGGACCGCGAACAGCGCCTCGCCGCGCTGCGCAAGGAGGCCGAGGACTTCACCGCGCGCACCAAGGACTGGACCTACGTCATCCCGGCGTTCAAGTTCGCCAACATGAACAAGACGCTGGACGACATGCTGAAGCCGCCCGCGCGCTGACCCCGCGGCCGGGCTGGCGCGACGCCGTGATTTCCGATTGAATGCAGGCGGGGCGCTGCGCGGCGCAGCGTGCATTCGATAGGGAGGTCGGCGTGAAAGCCGCTTGGTGGAGTGGGGCCCGGCGCGCGGCGCTGGTCATGCTGCTGGTGGTCTGCGCCCCGGCCGGAGCCGCCGGCGCTGGACGCCAAGTGATCGAACGGGACGGGTTCCGGGTCGAAATCGGCCCGGTGCCCGACTGGGTGGCGCGGCGCGAAGTCCCCGCGCGCTGGCCGTGGTCGTTGGATACCGAGGGAACCGCCTGGCGCTACTGGCTGGTCGACAACCAGGTCGACCGTCGGGGTGGCAGGCGCGAGCGCTACTTCGAGTACGTCTACGAGCCGCAGAGCGCAGAGATGCTCGACGAAGCGGCCCAGCACGAGATCAGCTTCGAGCCCAGCTTCCAGCGCCTCGTGCTGCACCAGGTCTCGCTGGTTCGCGACGGCAGGGCCAGCGACCGCCTCGATCCGTCGCGCGTCACGCTGACGCGGCGCGAACAGCAGTTCGAGGCCCGCCAGATCGACGGCCGGGCGAGCGCGCTGCTGGTGTTCGACGACGTGCGGGTCGGCGACCGCATCCAGATCGCCTACACGATCGAGGGCGGCAATCCGGTGATGGCCGGGCTCGACCACGAGCGGATCGCCCTGCAATGGACCGATCCCGTCGCGCGGCGCGGCTTCCGCGTGCTGTTCGACGCCGGCACCGAGCCGCGCTTCCACGTCGACCCGCCGTTCGAGGCGCCGCGCGTGGTGCGCGGCGCCGATGCCGTCGAAGTGGTGGGCGACTTGCGCGACCTTAAGCCGCTGGTCGACGAGGGCGGGGTGCCCGAGTGGTATCCGGTGTTTCCAGAACTGGTGGTGACCGAGTCGCGGGCGTGGGATGCAGTAGTGCGTTGGGCGCTGCCATTGTACGCCCCGCACGAGGCGGCGGCGGGCGAGCTGGACGCGCTGGTCGCGCGCTGGCGCGCGCTCGACGGCGACGCGGCGCGCGCGCTCTCCGCGCTGCGCTTCGTGCAGGACGACGTCCGCTATTTCGCGGTCAGCATGGGTGACAGCTCGCATCGCCCCAATCCCCCGGACGTGGTGCTGGCGCGCCGCTACGGCGACTGCAAGGACAAGACCCGGCTGCTGGTCGAGATCTTCCGCCGCCTGGGCATAGACGCCCATCCGGCCCTGGTGTCGTTTCGACATGGCCGCGGGATCGCCGACGACCCGCCGTCCGCCGCCGTGTTCGACCACGTGGTGGTGGCCGCGCAGATCGACGGCGAGACCTGGTGGCTCGACCCCACCGCCAGCCAGCAGCGCGGGGCACTGGGCGATATCGGCGGTTATCCGTTCGGCCTCGCCCTGCCGGTGCGAGAGGGCGCGACCGCGCTGGTGCCGGTGGAAGGCCGCGAGCGCGGCAGCGCCGTGAACCGCGTGGTCGAGACGCTGCGGTCCGGCCGCACCGCCAGCGAGACGGTGGTGCGCGTGCGCATCGAATGGCGCGGCACCAGCGCCGATGCGGTGCGCCGCGCCCGCCAGCAGGCCGGCGCACAGCGTTTCGCCGACATGCTGGTCGAGCACTACGCTCGGCGCTATCCGGGCGCGGAGCGCACCGCGGAGGTGGCGGTGGACGAAGCGGCCGAGGGCAACGGGGTCGACGTGGAGCTTGCGTTGCGCGTGCCGGAGTTCTGGCGCTCGGCCGGCCCCGGCAACCTCGTCGGCGAACTCGCCGCGGTGGAGGTCGCCTCGTTCACCGAACTGCCACCGGTCACCAACGGGCGGCGGGCGCCGCTGTCGGTGCAGCATCCGCTGGTGGTCGAGCACGTGTTCGACATCGAACCGCCGCGCGGCTACACGCCATCGTTCGCCGCCGGCGACCTGGCGGTCGAAACCGCCGGCGTCGCCTACAAGCGCACGATCGGTGGCAGCGGGGAGCGGCTGGAACTGCGGCACCGGCTCGACAGCCGGGCCGACCACGTCCCGGTGGCGGACCTGCGGGAGCACTTTGCCGGCCTCTCGCGGATCAACGCCGGGCTTACCCTGCAGGCCTCGCTGAGCGGGCGCGGCTTGAGCGACGGCGAGCGCGAGCGTCGCCTTCGGCGACTGCTCGACGGCCTCGATGGCGGCGGAGGTGCACCATGACGCGGTTCACCAAGCACGCGTTCGCAGCGTGCCTCGCGCTGTCGCCCACGCTCGCGTGCGGGCAAGCGATGTCGATGGACGACCTGGTCGCGCGGCTCGCCGCCCGGCCTGACGCCGAGGACCACGCGCGCTTGTGGCGTGCGTTCCGCGCCGAAGCCACGCTGGAGGCCGCAGTGGGGGCGCTCAAGGTGCTCGACGGCTTGGGCTATCCGCACGGCACGACTGCCGAGGCCTGCGCCACGCACGCCACCGACCTTGAGTCCAGCCTGCGCGCGAATCCGGTCAGCGTCGCCCTGCGGCACGCGGCGCTGCGCTGTGCCGAGGCGGCCGGGGACACGGCGGCGGCGTCGACCCACGAGGCCGTGCTCGGCGCGCTGCTGGCCGGTGCCACGCGCGATGGCGCGGGGCGCAGCGACGAACTGCCGATCGCGATCACCAGCGAGATCGACGTGATCGGTTTCGCCGAGGCCACCGGACTCGAACTCGTGGGCGCGCACCTCGTGCCGTCGACGAGGCCGCGGCACCTGTTGGTCGAGGCCTGGCTGCTCGACCGCGAGGCGGGCACCGAGCGCGAACTGTCGTTCGATTTCCTCGACACCTGGCTCGCGCTGGCGCGCGACCTGGACGTCGCGCGTTATCCGGTGGGCGGCAGCGGCAGCGCACATGAGTACCTCGCGTCTGCCGCCGAACAGGGCAATCTCGGCGCGCGGATCGGCCTTGCACTGGCCAGCGATCGCCGCACGGCGGAAGGGCGGGCGCAGGCGACGGCGATGCTGCGCGGTGCGATCGCCGCCGGGTCGAAGCCGGCGACCATCCTGCTGGCGCGCGGCTGTTTCTCCGCGCCCAAGCTGTGGGACTGCGACGGTCGGGAGATGGACGCCGTGCTCGAACTCGCCGAGGGCGGCAGTGGCCACGCGCTGGTGGTGCTGGCGGCCGCCTACCTGACCGGCGAGGGCGTGCGCCGTGACGCCAAATCCTCCCGGCGCCTGCTGGCGCAGGCCGAGAAGCGGCTCGGTGTCTCGGTCGCGAACGAGCAACTGGCGATGCTGGTGGCCGGCCGCGAACTGCGCGACGACGACCTCGGGCGGGCCGGCACGCGCGCGCTGCGGCGCGCCGCGGAGGCCGGGTCGGCACGCGCCCGCTACCTGCTTTCGGTCCTGATCCGGCAGGGCGAGGTCGATCCGGTCGATGACGCCGAGGCGACCCGCCTGATGGAGCAGGCGGCCGCCGACGGATTCACCTCGGCTGTCGTCCAGCAGGCGCTCGACGCGATGCGTCGCGACGACCACGAGGCGGCACGACGGCTGCTTGCGCGCGCCGATGCGCGCGGCGACGACATCGCGCCCGGCCTGCTGGCCCTCCTGCACGCGGAGGGCAAGGGTGGCCCGGTGGACCGCGCGGCGGCGCGACGCCTGCTGGAGGTCTCGGCCTGGCGCGGCAGTGACGAGGCGGCGCGAATGCTCGCCGCGAGCCATCTGCCCGGCGGCTACGACGGCGTCGACTACGAAAAGGCACGCGGCTGGCTGGCACTGCCGGCGACCCGTGGCGACGCGCGCGCGCTGGCGCGCTTCGCGGAGCTGCTGCTGTACGGCCTCGGCGGAGCGCAGGACATGGCGCGGGCCGATGCGATCTACAGCGAGCTCGCTGCCCGCGGGCTCGACGAGGGGCGGCTCGGCGTGGCGCGCGTGCAGATCCTGCGCAATCCGGATCCGAAGGCCTCGCGTGACGCGGCGCGCACGATCGAGCGGATGGCCGGCCGCAAGAACCGCGATGCCATCGCCGAGTACGCGCGCATGCTGGCACACGGTCGCGGCGTGGAAACCGACCTCGACGAGGCGACCGTGCGCTTCCGTCCCCTGATGGCGAACCCGGACGGGCTGCCGGACGATTTCGTGCTGGGCATGCTGTTCCTGTCCGGCCCGGACCCAGGGCAGGACCCGAAGCGCGCGCGCATCCTGCTCGATCGCGCGGCGCAGAAAGGCCGGCCATCCGTGGTCAACGACGTCGCGTGGCGCCTGTGCGTGTCGCGGATCGACGCGTTTCGCGACCCGCCCGCGGGGCTGGAGCTGTCGCGGCGCGTCGCCGATGGCGAAATGCGGGCGGTGGACTACAGCACGCGTGCTGCGTGCCTGGCCGCGAACGGCGATTTCGCCGGCGCGCTGGCCGCGCAGCGCACGGGCCTCGAGCGCGTGGTGGAGGAGGATGCCGACAACGCCGACCGCATCGAGGGATTCCACGCGCGACTCGCGGCGTACGAGAAGGGCGTCGCGTGGCGCGAATGATCGCCTCGTCGCGGTTCGACCGCGGATGAACTCGCCTGCCGCCACGCCCACCGCGCGCTTCGCCGGCATCGTGGGCGCCCTGTTCGGCCTGGCGGCCACCGCGCTGGCGGCGATCGGCAGCCATGCGCTTGCGCCGGGCCTGGGGCCGGACGACCTGCGACGCCTCGTGCTCGGCGTCGGATTCCTGTTCGTGCATGCGCTGCTGCTGGTGGCGATCGGCGCGATCGCGCGCCAGGGCGGGCATGGGCTGCTGCTCGCCGCCGCCGCATTGCTGGTCGCGGGCGGCACGCTGCTGTTCAGCGGCAGCCTGCTCGGCCGCGTACTGTTCGGCTGGCCGACAACGCTGGCGCCGTACGGCGGCTTCGCGCTGATGGCCGGCTGGCTGGCGCTGGCGCTGTGGTTCGCTGGCGCGCGGCGCTGAGCGGGCAGCGTCGCGCCGGCGTCGCGCGATCGACCGAGGCTGGCGCGCGCCGCGGGTGCGGCGCGCGCCGCCGGTTCAGGGCTTCACCGCCAGCATGTTGTGCACCTTCTTCGCGCCCTCGACGCCGGCCGCGAGCTGGCCGGCCTTGGTCCGCTGCTCGGTGTGGTTCACGAAGCCGCTGAGCAGGACATGGCCCTGGCGCACCTCGGTGTTGATCTTGTGCGCGGTGCCGAGGCCCTGGATGTCCGCCAGCTTCACCTTCAGCTTGGCCTGCAACGCCGCGTCGTCGACCGTCTGGCCGATCGTGCGGTGGCCGGGCAGGACCACCATGGCGTCGACCACCTCGCTCGCCGCGCCGATGCGTCGCGCTGCGGCCAGCGCGGCGTCGTGCTCGGCCTTCGACTCCACGAAGCCGCCGAGTTGCACCACGCCCTTGTAGACCTCGACGTTGATGTGCGCGGCGGTCACCTTGTCGGCATCCACCAGCGCGCCCTTGGTGCGGGTGGCGAGGGTGGCGTCGTCGATGTTCTCGCCCGCCGTCCGCTGCGCGAGCGCGGGCGTCGCCGCGGAAAGCAGGGTGACCACGATCCAGCCTGCAAGTCGCAATGCCTGTCGCATGGGGATTCTCCTCCGGGTGGGTGGCGGCGCTCCCCTGCAAAGGACGCCGGCGCGTGCTGCAGTGCAAATCGTGCATCGCGCCGCGCAACGCTACACCCATCAAGCGCGATCCGGAAGGACGGCACGCCAGGCGTCGACGCGCATCCCGCGTTGCAGCAAAACGGCCTCGCGCTCCGTACGGTTCCGCCGCGTCGCGCCGCGGGCTTCGGCGCATAATTGTCCGACCGTGTCCCGGACCGGCACGGAGGGAGGAGTCCATGCATCACACGAACATCCGTCGCGCGCGCCGCCTGCTGTCGCTCGCGATCGCTTCCACACTGCTCGCCGGCGCGTCGCTCGCCCAGGCGCAATCCAACATCACCGCGCCCGGCCTGAGCGCGCCCGGCTCGATCACCTACGACCGCGAAGGCGTGCCGGTGATCCAGGCCGCGACCGAGAACGACGCGGCGTTCCTGACCGGCTACGCGCATGCGCGCGACCGCTTCTGGCAGATGGACTTCAACCGCCGCGGCGCCAGCGGCCAGGCGGCCGAACTGGTCGGCCCCGCCGCGCTCGCCAACGACGTGCAGACGCGCACGCTCGGCCTGCGCCGCGCCGCCGAGACGACGTGGTCGGCGCTGTCCGCCGACAGTCGCGGCTGGCTCAAGGCCTACGCCGACGGCGTGAACTTCTACCTGGCGAACAATCCGCTGCCGCCGGAGTACGGCGCGCTCGAGTTGACCCGCGTGCCGGCATGGTCGCCGGTGGACTCGCTGGTGATCGGCAAGGCGCTGGCCTTCCAGCTGTCGTTCGACCTCGATACCGACTTCACCATCCGCGCCGGCGCCTACCAGGCGGCGGGCGCGGCCGGCGGCTTCAACGGCAGCGCGCTGTTCTCCGAGGACACGCACCGTTCGCAGGGCGCCGACGACCGCGTCTCGATCCCCGATTTCCGTCCGGCCGGCGGCGCCATCCTCGATGACGGTGCCAAGGCCTCGCTCGCGGAATCCCTGCCGCAGATCGACCCCGAAATCGTGGCGCTGGCGCAGCAGTGGAACGAGCGGTTGGTCGGCAATCCGCTGATCGAGCCGGTGCGCGAACGCAACGAAGGCAGCGTCGGCAGCAACTGGTGGCTGGTGTCCGGCTCGCGCACCGCCTCGGGCCGGCCGCTGATCGCCAACGACCCGCACCTCGGGCTCGGCACGCCGTCGATCTTCCAGGAAGCGCACATCATCGCCGGCAACACGGTCAACATCCGCGGCGCTTCGCTGCCGGGCACGCCGGTGATCGCCCAGGGCTGCACGCCGCGCTTCTGCTGGGGCTCGACGGTCAACCCGATGGACGTGACCGACACCTTCAGCGAGACCTTCGTGGTCAACACCTTCGGCCTGCCCACCCACACCGTGTACCAAGGCCGCATCGAGCCCGTGCAGACGGTGTTCCAGTCGTTCTTCGTCAACCGCCTCGACGGCGTGCCGGACAACGCGGCGCGCGACAATTCGATCGGCTACACCAACGGCGCGGTCACCGTCATCGTGCCCCGGCGCAACAACGGTCCGGTGGTGTCGCTCACGGGCAACACCGGCCTGTCGGTGCAGTACACCGGCTGGGGCGCGACCTTCGAGCTGGAATCGTTCCGCCGCATCGCGCGCGCGCAGAACCTCCAGCAGTTCCGCGCCGCGCTCGACAACTTCGACTTCGGCTCGCAGAACTTCGGCTACGCCGACGTCGACGGCAACATCGCCTACTTCACCTCGGCGGAGATGCCGATCCGCGACGACCTGCAGAACCTCAACAACGTCGACGGCGCGCCGCCGTTCCTGATCCGCGACGGATCGGGCACACGGCGCAACGAGTGGCTGCCGGTGGCGAACCCGCAGGTCAACCAGGCCGTGCCGTACGAGATCCTCGCGCCGAACGAGATGCCGTTCGTGATCAACCCGGCCAGCGGCTACATCGCCAATGCCAACAACGATCCGATCGGCACCACGCTGGACAACAACCCGCTCAACCAGGTGCGCCCGCGCGGCGGCCTGTACTACCTCAACCCGGGTTACTCCTCGTTGCGCCAGGGCCGCATCGACCGCCTGATCCAGGCCCGGCTCGCCGGCGGCGGGCAGGTCAGCCTGGCCGACATGCGCGCCTGGCAGGCCAACAACTCGCCGCGCGACGCCGAGATCCTGCTGCCGTTCCTGCTCACCGCGGCCAGCAACGGCGCGGCGACCGGCGCATGGCCGGAACTGCGCGCGCTGGCGACCGACCCGACCGTGGTGGCCGCGATCGCGCGCCTGCAGGCGTGGAA
>JAJTHZ010000100.1 GCA_021299185.1 Lysobacteraceae bacterium
AGCACGGCCTCACGCTTGGACTTCGCCGACCAGCGGCCTCGCTCCTTCACCGACTCGACCTTCTTGTGCTTCATCTCGGACTCTCCTCTTGGGGGTTAGGATCCCTCAAGAGCGTGTCCAAGGAAATCGAGGGGCGGAGTAAAGACGCCCTCGGCAAGACTGAAGCGTTGCGGTCGCGAGCGGTGCTCGCTCCCACAGGAAGGCGCAGCGCCTGGGCAGGGTTGCGGTCGCGAGCGGTGCTCGCTCCCACAGGAAGGCGCAGCGCCTCGGCAGCGTTGCGGTCGCGAGCGGTGCTCGCGCCAACAGGAAAGCGCCGCGGGTCAGCGCGCGGCCACGTCTGTCGCCACTGCGCGGATCCGCGCCAGCATCGCCGCCAACCCGTTGCTGCGGCTCTGCGACAGGTGCCCACGCAGGCCGATCGCGTCGATGAAGCGCGGTTCGGTAGCGAGGATCTCGGCCGCGCTGCGGCCGGAGTAGACGCGCAGCAGCAGGGCGATCAGGCCCTGCACGATGCTGGAGTCGCTGGCGGCCTCGAAGTCGAGGCGCGTGGCATCGCCGTGCGGGACGATCCAGACCTGCGACTGGCAGCCGCTGACCTTGTACGCCTCCGTGCGCAGCGCATCCGGCAGTGGCGGCAGTTTGCGGCCGCAGTCGATCAGGTACTGGTAGCGCTCGGTCCAGTCGCCGAACAGGGCGAACTCCTCGGCGATCTCTTCCTGCGCGGCGTCGGCGGTCGGCGTCGCGCTCATCGGCCGGCTGCCTTCCAGCGCGGGCCCTGCGGCGTGTCCTCGACCGCGATGCCGAGCGCGGTCAGTTCGGCGCGGATTGCATCCGCGCGCGCGAAATCACGCGCCTTCTTCGCCGCCTGGCGTTCGTCGACCAAGGCCTGCACGCGCGCCTCGTCCACCGCGACCGCGGGCTGCGACTGCGCGAACCAGGCGGCCGGATCCTGCTGCAGCAGGCCCAGCAGGCGGCCGCCGGCGAGCAGCGCCGACTTGCGCGCCGACCGTGCGGCCGGACCCTCGGCGCGCCGCGCCTCGCCGGCCAACTCGCCGAGCGCGGCCAGCGCCTTCGGCGTGTTGAGGTCATCGCAGAGCGCGGCTTCGATCGACTCCGGGACCGCGGCCGCGCCGTCGACTGGCACGTCCGCCAGGTCGCGCAGCGTGCCGTACAGACCATCCAGCGTGCGCACGATCTGGTCGATGGTGGCGTCCGACCAGTCCAGCGGCTGGCGGTAATGGCCCTTGAGCAGGAACCAGCGCAGCGCCTCGGTCGGGTAGCGCTGGCGCAGGTCGTGCACGGTCAGCGTGTTGCCCAGCGATTTCGACATCTTCGCCCCGTCGACCGTGACGAAGCCGTTGTGCAGCCAGAACCGCGCGAACACCTTGCCGCCGTGCGCGCAGGTGCTCTGCGCGACCTCGTTCTCGTGGTGCGGGAACTTGAGGTCTGCGCCGCCGGCGTGGATGTCGATGGTCTCGCCGAGGTGGGTCTCGCTCATCGCCGAGCACTCGATGTGCCAGCCCGGGCGTCCGCGGCCCCAGGGCGAATCCCAGCCCGGCAGGTCCGGCGTGGACGGCTTCCACAGCACGAAGTCGCCCGGATGGCGCTTGTACGGGGCGACCTCGACGCGGGCGCCGGCGATCATCTCCTCGATCGAGCGGCCGGAAAGGCGCCCGTAGTCGGCGAACGATTCGATCGCGAACAGCACGTGGCCCTCGGCGGCATAGGCATGTCCGCCATCGACCAGGCGTTCGATCATCGACACGATCGGGCCGATGGTGGCCGTCGCGCGCGGCTCGATGTCCGGCGGGGCGACGCCCAGTGCCGCCATGTCCGCGTGGTAGGCCGCGGTGTAGCGGTCGGTGATCACCGAGATCGGCACGCCGAGTTCGGCCGCCGCGGCGTTGATCTTGTCGTCGACGTCGGTGATGTTGCGCGCGTAGACCACCTTCGGGTGGCGCCGGCGCAGCAGCCGCGCCAGCAGGTCGAAGACCACCGGCGGGCGGCCGTTGCCGATATGCGCGTAGTTGTAGACCGTCGGACCGCAGACGTACATCGTCACCCGGGCGGGGTCGGCGGGGGCGAAGACCTCGCGCTGGCGCGTCAGCGTGTTGTGAAGAACCAGGTCCATTGGCGGCATCGTACGGTCAGATGGACCCGAGATTGTAACGCCCGCTGACCGGGGCGCCCGGTCTCAGGCCCAGTTCAGGCGCCCAGACCCCATAATTGCGCCATCGACCATCGAGAGGCGGCCGCCCCGACCAGGGCAGGACGTCCGAGGAGCCCCGCCATGCGCGCCATGTCCCTGCTGTTCGTCGCCGGCCTGCTCGCCACCGGGCTGGCATCGGCCCAGCCGCGGTACGACGACCGCTACGACGACCGCTACCCGGCGCCGGGCGCCCCGGGTGCCGAAAACGTGTCCTTCGCCTACGCCGACGTGCTGCGCTCCAGCCCGGTCTACGACACCTTCCGCACCTCGGAGCCGCGCGAGGAGTGCTACGACGAGCGCGTCGAGCGCCGCGGCGGCGACGGCACTGGCGGCGCCGTGCTGGGCGCCATCATCGGCGGCGCGCTGGGCAACCAGGTCGGCAAGGGCGACGGCCGCAAGGCCGCCACCGTGGCGGGCGCCGTGATCGGCGGCAGCATCGGCCACAACCAGGCCACCCGCGGCGACCGCTACGAAGGGGTCGAGCGCCGCTGCCGCATCATCGAGGACTACCGCGAGGAGCGCCGTCTGGTCGGCTACGACGTCGAGTACCGCTACCGCGGCGAGGTCTACATGTCGCGCCTCGACTACGACCCGGGCGACAAGCTGCGGGTGCGGGTCTCGGTGGCGCCGGCCGACTGAGGTCCCGGCGCGGGGCGGCTGGCCCGCCCCGTGTTGCGCCGCCGCAGGGCGCGTGTTTCAATCCACGGATGGACGCCCGCTGGACCGACGCCGACGTGCTCACCTCCGCCCGCATGGCCGCGGGCATGACCTCGCGCGCGCGCCGACCCTGACGCGCCAGCGCTGGGTCCACAAGTCCGTCATCCGGCCGACGCCTTCGAAGCCCAGCCTCCGCGCTGGGCTTTTTCGTTTCCAGGACCCTCGACCATGACGCTGCGCCACTTCATCACCACCCAGGACTTCAGCCGCGCCGAGCTCGACGAGATGCTGGTCGAGGCCGCGCGCTTCAAGCGCGCGAAGCTCGGCGAGGACCTGCGCGGCCGCGCGATCGCGCTGCTGTTCTTCAACAGCAGCATGCGCACCCGCACCTCGTTCGAACTCGGCGCCTGGCAACTGGGCGGCAAGGCCATCGTGCTCGCCCCCGGCAAGGATGCGTGGGGTATCGAGTTCGAGCCGGCGAAGATCATGGACGGCGAGCCCGAGGAGCACGTCGCCGAAGTGGCGCGCGTGCTGTCGCGCTACGTCGACCTGATCGGCGTGCGCGCCTTCCCCAAGTTCGTCGACTGGTCGGTGGACCGCGAGGACCGCGTGATCAAGGCCTTCGCGAAGCACGCCACGGTGCCGGTGATCAACATGGAGACGATCACCCACCCGTGCCAGGAGCTGGCCCACGCGCTGGCCCTGCGCGAGCGCTTCGGCGACGACCTGCGCGGACGCAAGTACGTGCTCACCTGGACCTACCACCCGAAGCCGCTCAACACCGCGGTGGCCAACTCCGCGCTGCTGATCGCGACCCGGCTCGGCATGGACGTCACCCTGCTGTGCCCGACCCCGGAGTACGTGCTCGACCCGCAGTACATGGAGGCGGCGAAAGCCAACGTCGCCGAGAGTGGTGGCTCTCTGCGGGTCAGCCACGACATCGAATCGAGCTACCGCGGCGCGCACGTGGTCTACGCCAAGAGCTGGGGCGCGCTGCCGTACTTCGGCAACTGGGGCCCGGAACTGCCGATCCGCGAGCGCCACAAGCACTTCATCGTCGACGAGGCCAAGATGGCGCTCACCGACAACGGACTGTTCAGCCACTGCCTGCCGCTGCGCCGCAACGTCAAGGCCACCGACGGCGTGATGGACGCGCCGTACTGCTTCGCCATCGACGAGGCCGAGAACCGCCTGCACGTGCAGAAGGCCATCATGACCCGGATGCTCGCCTGGAGCGGCCGCTGAGCGGCGCCCGTACTCGAATCCCGCATCGACCCGGAACACCCCATGACCGACAAGAAAATCGTCCTCGCCTTCTCCGGCGGCCTCGACACCTCGTTCTGCGTGCCGTGGCTGCGCGAGCGCGGCTATGCCGTCTACACGCTGTTCTGCGACACCGGCGGCGTGGATGCCGAGGAAGTGGCGTGGATCGCCGCGCGGGCGAAGGAACTGGGCGCGGTCGAGCACCGCACGGTGGACGCCTCGCAGTCGATCTGGGACGAGTTCGTGGTGCCGCTGGTGCAGGGCGGCCAGTGGTACCAGAACCAGTACCCGCTGCTGACCTCGGACCGGTATCTCATCGTCAAGCACTCGCTGGCCTGGTGCGACGAGCTCGGCACGAAGCACTTCGCGCACGGCTGCACCGGCATGGGCAACGACCAGGTGCGCTTCGACGTCACCGCGAAGGCGCTGGGCGACTACGTGATCGTGGCGCCGATCCGCGAGATCCAGAAGGAGCACACCGAAGTCCGCGCCTACGAGCAGCGCTGGCTGGAGGAGCGCGGCTTCGCCGTGCGCGCCAAGCAGAAGTCGTACACGATCAACGAGAACGTGCTCGGCGTGACCCTGTCCGGCGGCGAGATCGACCGCTGGGAGGCGCCGGGCGAGGGCGCGCGCGGCTGGTGCGCGCCGCCGTCGCAGTGGCCGGCGCAGCCGCTCGCGGTGAAACTCGGCTTCGAGCAGGGCGTGGCGGTGTCGCTCGATGGCGAGCGCCTGCCGGGTCCGGAGATCCTCAAGCGACTCAACCGCACGCTGGCCGCCTACGGCGTCGGCCGCGGGCTCTACACCGGCGACACCACGATCGGCCTCAAGGGCCGCATCGTGTTCGAGGCGCCGGGCCTGACCGCGCTGCATGTCGCCCACCGCGCGCTGGAGGAATGCGTCGCCACCCGGCACCAGAACCGCTTCAAGCCGACCGTGGCGCAGAAGTGGGTCGAACTGGTCTACGAAGGGTTCTTCTACGAGCCGCTCAAGCACGACCTCGAGGCCTACATCCGCTCCAGCCAGGCCACGGTCAACGGCACGGTGACGCTGAAGACCCGCGGCGGCCAGGTCGACGCGGTGGCGATTGAATCGAAACACATCCTGCGCAGCGCGAAGGCGACCTATGCGCAGGCGGCGGACTGGGGCGTGGAGGAGGCGGAGGGTTTCATCAAGCTCTACGGCATGTCCAGTGGCCTCTACGCCCAGGTCAACCGCTGAGCCAGGCCCGTAGGGTGCAATGAGCGCAGCGAATTGCACCGATTCGGTGGGCTTCGGTCAGAGCGGTGCAATTCGCTGCGCTCATTGCACCCTACGAACGATGAACCCCGGAACCCGACCGACGACGCCTTCGCCTACCGCCTGATCGATCCCGCCCAGCGCACGCATGCTCGACGACATCCTCCAACTCCTCGCGCGCCTCGTGGCGCACGACACGCGCAACCCGCCGCGGCAGATCGCCGCGGACGGGATCTTCGCCACGCTCCGCGAGGCGCTGCCGGGGTTCACCCATACGGTGACCGACTACGGCGCGGGCGCGATCACCCTGCTGAGCGTGCGCGGCGCGCCGAACCGCGTGTACAACTTCCACCTCGACACCGTGCCGGCGGCGGCGGGCTGGTCCACTGATCCGCACACGCTGGTGGTCAGGGACGGCCGCGCCTACGGCCTCGGCGCCTGCGACATCAAGGGCGCGGCGGCGGCGATGGCGGTGGTGGCGCGGCACACGCCCGGCGACCTTGCGCTGCTGTTCTCCTCCGACGAGGAGGCCAACGACCCGCGCTGCATCCGCGGCTTCCTCGGCACCCGGCACGGCTTCACCGAGGCCGTGGTGGCCGAACCGACGCAGGGACTGGCGCGGCTCATGCACCGCGGCATCGTGTCCGCGCGCGCGCAGTTCGCCGGCATCGCCGGGCACGCGTCCGAGCGGCGCGCGCTGGCCGACAGTGCCGTGCACCGCGCGGTCGGCTGGGCCAACGCGGCCTTGACCTTCGCCCGCTCGCGGCAGGGCGAGCGCTTCGAGGAACTCGAAGGACTGCCGTTCAACCTCGGCCGCATCGACGGCGGCATCAAGGGCAACGTGATCGCCGACGCGTGCGAGATCCGCTTCGGCTTCCGGCCGCTGCCCTCGCAGTCGGTCGATGCCATGCTCGCCACCTTCCGCGGCATGGCCCCGCCATCGGAACTCGCCGCCTTCGAGGAGCTGTTCCGCGGTCCGCCGCTGCCGGCCGGGCAGGGCGACGCGGCGGCCGCACAACTCGCCCAGGGCCACGCGCTCGCTGCGCGCCTCGGTCTCGCGGTCGGTCCCGCGGTGAATTTCTGGACCGAAGCCTCGCTGTTCTCCGAAGCGGGGCTGCCGGCCCTGGTGTTCGGGCCGGGCGACATCGCCCAGGCCCACACCGCCGACGAATGGGTGGCGCTCGACCAGCTCGAGTCCGTCGCCCGCCACTACCAGCGCATCCTCGCCTCCGGTTGCTGATCCCATGCAGTCGCACATCGACGTCCGCAGCACCATCGTCCGCCTGCTGTCCAACATGGGCGGCGCGAAGGAGATCCAGCAGTACCTCAAGCGCTTCGCACAGTTGGACGCGAAGCGCTTCGCGGTGGTCAAGGTCGGCGGCGCGATCCTCGCCGAGGACCTCGACAACCTCGTTTCCTCGCTCGCCTTCCTGCAGCAGGTGGGGCTGACGCCGATCGTGGTCCACGGCGCCGGGCCGCAGTTGAACGAGGAACTGGCCAAGGAGGGCATCAAGACGCCGATCATCGACGGACTGCGGGTCACCTCGCCCGAAGCGCTGCGCGTGGTGCGCCGCGTGTTCCACGCCGAGAACCTGAAACTGGTCGAGGCGCTGCAGGCGATGGACGCGCGCGCCAGTTCGATCATCGGCGGCGTGTTCGAGGCGGACTACCTCGACAAGCGCAAGTACCAGCTGGTCGGCGAGGTGAAGAAGGTCAACCTGGCCGCGATCGAGGCCAGCATCGCGGTGGGGTCGATCCCGGTCATCGCGAGCCTCGGCGAAACGCCCGGCGGGCAGATCCTCAACGTCAACGCCGACGTCGCCGCCAACGAGCTGGTGTCGGTGCTCAAGCCCTACAAGATCATCTTCCTCACCGGCACCGGCGGACTGCTGGATGCGGACGGCGAGATGATCTCGTCGATCAACCTCAGCACCGACTTCGAGGCGCTGATGGCGGCCGACTGGGTCAACGGCGGCATGCGCCTGAAAGTGCAGCAGATCCACGATCTGCTGAAGAAGCTGCCGCTGTCGTCGTCGGTGTCGATCACCAAGCCGGAGGAACTGGCGAAGGAGCTGTTCACCCACCGCGGCTCGGGCACCCTGCTGCGGCTGGGCGAGAAGGTGATCCGCGCCACCCAGTGGAAGCAGCTCGACCTTAAGAAGCTGCGCGCGCTGATCGAGTCCGGCTTCGGCCGCAAGCTGATGCCGGACTACTTCAAGCGCACCAAGCTGTACCGCGCCTACGTCAGCCAGCACTACCGCGCCGCGCTGATCATCACCCTGGAGGACGGCGTGCCGCACCTCGACAAGTTCGCGGTCGCCAACGACGCGCAAGGCGAGGGGCTCGGAGCAGCCGCCTGGGCGCAGATGCGCGCCGAGGTGCCGCGCATGTTCTGGCGCGCGCGCCCGGGCAATCCGGTCAACGACTTCTACTTCGACGAGGCCGACGGCTGCATCAAGGGCGAGAAGTGGAACGTGTTCTGGTACGGCCTGGAGACCTTCGACGAGATCCAGCGCGCAGTGCTGCACTGCCGGGCCCGTCCCGCCACCCTCAAGGGCTGATCCCATGGCCAAGCATCGCATCGGCATCGTCGGCGCCCGCGGCTACGTGGGCGCGGAGTTCATCCGCTTGCTGGCCGGGCATCCGGACCTGGACCTCGCCTTCGTCGGCTCGCGCGAGCTCGATGGCCGCGCCGTGTCCGAGGTGGTGCCGGAGTACCAGGGGGCCGCGCGCTACGAGGCGCTGGACGTCGAGGGCGTGGCGCGTCGCGGCGCCGCCGCGGTCGTGCTGGCCCTGCCCAACGGCATGGCCGAGGCCTACGCGCGGACGATCACCGCGCTCGCGCCCGACACGGTCATCGTGGACGTCTCGGCGGACTACCGCTTCGACGACGGCTGGTTCTACGGCCTGCCGGAACTGAACCGCGCCCAGTACCGCGGCCAGCGCCGCATCAGCAACCCGGGCTGCTACGCCACCGCGATGCAGCTTGCGATCGCGCCGATGGTGGAGCTGCTGGCGCGTCCGGCGCAGTGCTTCGGCGTGTCCGGCTACAGCGGCGCGGGCACCACGCCGTCCGACAAGAACGACGTCGACAACCTGCGCGACAACCTGATGCCGTATTCGCTGGTTGGCCACCTGCACGAGCGCGAAGTCACGCGCCACCTCGGGCATCCGGTGGAGTTCATGCCGCACGTGGCACCGCACTTCCGCGGCATCACGATGACGGTCAACCTGCACCTGAAGATGAAGATGTGGGACGGCGAGGTGCGCGAGCGCTACCACGCGCGCTACGACGGCGAGCCGCTGATCCGGATCGGCGATGCGCCGCCCTGGGTCAGCCGCATCGCCGGCCACCACGGGGTCGAGATCGGCGGCTTCGCGCTCAGCGCCGACAACCGGCGGCTGGTGGTGGTGGCCACCCTCGACAACCTGCTCAAGGGCGCGGCGACCCAGGCGCTGCAGAACCTCAACCTCGCGCTCGGGCTGCCGGAACTCTCCGGCATCCCGCTCGATGCGGCCTTCGCGCCGGCGACCTGAGCGGAGCCGCGCCATGACCCAGTCGCTCTGGCAGAAGGCCGACAGCGTGGTCGATCCGCGCATCATGCGCTTCCTCGCCGGCGAGGACGTGCTGCTGGACCGCGAGCTGCTGCCGCACGACATCCGCGCCTCGCGCGCGCACGCGGCGGGCCTGGTGGCGATCGGGATCCTGTCGGCCGAGGAGGGCGTGGCGATCGCGCGCGAACTGGACCTGCTGGCCGCGGACGTCGCTGCCGGCGCCTTCGTGCTCGACGCGCGCTTCGAGGACGGCCACTCGGCGATCGAGGCGCGGCTGACGGAACGCCTCGGCGACACCGGCCGGCGCATCCACACCGGGCGCAGCCGCAACGACCAGGTGCTGGTCGCGAGCCGGCTGTACCTGAAGGAACGCCTCGCCGAACTGAAGGCGTCGTGCCTCGATGCCGCCCGCGTCGCGCTGCGCCGTGCGGATGCCGAGCGCGACCTGCCGATGCCGGGCTACACCCACATCCAGCGCGCGGTGGTGTCGTCCGCCGGCCTGTGGTGGGCGGGTTGGGCGGAGTCGTTCGCCGACAGCGCGACGATCGCGCGCGATGCGCTGGCACTGGTCGACGCCAATCCGCTCGGCACGGCCGCGGGCTACGGCGTGAACCTGCCGCTGGATCGCGACGGCACCACCACAGCGCTCGGCTTCGCGCGCCTGCAGGTCAATCCGGCCGCCGCGCAGCTCTCGCGTGGGAAGTACGAGTGGCAGGCGCTGGCGGCGCTGGCGCAGGCGCTGGGCGACGTGCGCCGGCTGGCCTGGGACCTGTCGCTGTTCACGACATCCGAGTTCGGCTTCGTGGCGCTGCCGCCGCAGTACACCACCGGCTCGTCGATCATGCCGAACAAGCGTAACCCGGACGTGGTGGAACTGCTGCGCGCCAGCCAGGCGGTGGCGCTGGGCGCGATGGCCGAACTGTCGGCGCTGCTGTCCTTGCCCTCGGGCTACCAGCGCGACCTGCAGTTCACCAAGGGCCCGGTGGTCCGTGCACTGCGCCAGGGCCTCGACGCGCTGGCCCTGGTGCCGGCCCTGCTGGCCGACCTGCGCTGGAACGAGGCCGCGATGCGCGCGGCGATCGAACCGGCGATGCATGCGACCGACCTCGCGGTGGAACAGGCCATCGCCGGCGTGCCGTTCCGCGATGCCTATCGCGCCGCGGCGGAAGCGGCGAAGTCGCTGGGCGATCGCACGCCGGAAGCCAGCATCGCCGCGCGCCGCTCGCCGGGCGCTTGCGCCGACCTGCGGCTCGACGCGATCGGTGCGCGGATCGACGCGCTGGCCTGACCGACGCGTTCGCGGCCGGGCGTGGTGCGGCGCGCACCGTCGGTGCCACCGCATCTGGCGAAGCGCTAGGGCTTCCCGCGAAGACGCTCGAGCAGGGTGGTGGCGCCCGCTTCGATCTGATCCATCATGGCGTCGAAGCCGTCGACATCGCCGAAGTACGGATCGGGCACCTCCGCCTCGTCGAGGAACAGCCGGATCGGCGTCGTGTCGCCGGGCGGCCGGCGGGCTTCGAGCGCCGCGAGGTTCTCGCGGTCCATGGCAAGGATCAGGTCCGCCCGGGCGAAGTCCAGCGGGGTGATCTCGCGGCAGCGGAAGCCGTCGAGGCCGTAGCCGCGCGCGCGGCAGGCTTCGATGGTGCGTGGATCCGCCGTGTCCCCGGCGTGCTTGTCCTTGAGCCCGGCGGAGGCGAAGACGACGCGATCCGACAGGCCGGCGCGCGCGGCCTGCGTGCGGGCGACCGTTTCGGCGGCGGGCGAACGGCAGTAGTTGCCGGCGTCCACGAACAGGATGTGCATGCGGGGGCTCCCGGAGGGTCAGGGACTGGCGATCGGGTGCGCGGCTTCGCAGCGCGCGCTTTCGGCGTCGAGCTGCTCGAGCCATTGGCTGCCGTAGCGCTCGGCGTACCAGGCGCGCAGGCCCGCGGTGCGGCGCTGGAGCTCCTCGCGCTCGGCGGCGCTGGCGACGCGCAGTTCGCCGCCGCGCTCGCGGAACCGCGCGATCGCGGGACGCTCGCGTTCCAACGCCACCTTGCGCGTGGCGCTCTCGAGGGCACGGAATCCTTGGGCGACGGCTTGCTGCACGTCGGGGGGCAGGGCCTGCCACTGCTTCTCGGAGTACCACCACAGGGCCGCCATGTAGCTGTGGCGGTCGATGAAAAGGTGCCGCACATGGTCGTCGAGCTTCATGCCGACGATGTCCTGCGCGCTGTTCTTGACCCCATCCAGCAGGCCCGCGCTGAGCGCGCCGTAGACCTCCGACCAGGGCAGGGCCATCGGCGCGGCGCCGAGGTCGCGCACCATCTGCTGTTCGAGCGCCGACGGTAGCGTGCGGATGCGCAAGCCCGCCAGGTCGTCGGCCGAGGCGATGTGGCGCTGCGTGGTGCCGAAGCTGCGCCAGCCGCCGGTGTTGCCCATCGCCATCAGTCGCAGCCCCAGTCCGTCGGCGAGGATTGCATCGCCCAGCGCCTTGACCAGCGGGCCGTCCATCACGCATTCGGCGACTGCGTCGTCGCGGAACGCATAGGGCAGGTCCAGCACCTGCGCGGCGCCGTACAGGGCGGCCAGCCCGCCGACCGTGGTCTGGTGCATCTCCAGCACGCCGCTCTGCATGCCCTCGATGCACTCGCGCTCGTTGCCGCAGAACTGGCCGGAGGGGAAGACCTGCACCTCCACCCGCCCTGGCAGCGCGGCCTCGACCGCCTGCTTGAAGGCCATCGCACCGATGTAGTCCTCGTCGTCCTTGGAGGCGAGGAACGCGACGCGGATGGTCAACTCCGCGCGCTCGGTGCGCGAGACGAGCACGCCCGCGGCGCAGACCAGCAGCACCACGGCCAGCGCGATCCGCGGGAAAAGAGTGTTTTCCATCAGCGCCGGCTCATTGCAGCAGGCCCAGCCAGCGCGGCAGCGTCAGCGTCAGCGCAGGGAAGCAGGTGACCGCGGCGATCACCAGGATGTGCACCACCAGGAAGGGCAGCAGCGCACGCACGATGCGTTCGACGCGCTCGCCGGAGATCGACGCGGTGACGAACAGCACCAGCCCCATCGGCGGCGTGATCAGCCCCACGGTCAGGTTGATGCACATGATCATCGCGAAATGGACCGGATCGACACCGAGTTGGGTGAACACCGGGCCGAACACCGGTCCGAGGATCAGGATCGCAGGCCCCGCGTCGAGGAACATGCCGAGGAAGAACAGCAGCAGGTTCAGCAGCAGCAGCAGGAGCAGGGGATTGTCGGTCACGCCGAGCAGGCCCGCTGCGAGGCTTTCGGCCATCCCGGACATCGTCACCAGCCAGCCGAAGGTGACCGCCGCGCCGACCAGCAGCAGGATCACCCCCGACTGCACCGCGGTGGCCACGAAGATGCCCGGCAGCTCGCCGGCCTTCAGGCTCTTGAGCACGAACAGGGTGACGGCGAGGGCGTAGGCTGCGGCGACGGCGGCGGCCTCGGTGGCGGTGAAGATGCCGCCCAGCATGCCGCCGAGCAGGATCAGGGGCATCATCAGCGCGACGATCGCCGCGCGGAACGACCGCCAGCGTTCGCCCCAGTTCGCGCGTGGCGCCGCGACCGGCAGGTCGTGGCGGGTGGCGAGCAGGCGCGTCGCGATCATCAGGCCGCCGCCCATCAGCAACCCCGGCACCACGCCCGCGGCGAACAGCGCGCCGATCGAGAGGTTCATCACGAAGCCGTAGAGGATCATGATCCCCGACGGCGGGATGATCGGGCCGATGACGGCGGCGGCCGCGGTCACCGCCGCGGCGAAACTGCGCTTGTAGCCGTTGGCCTCCATCGACGGGATCAGCATCTTGCCGATCGCAGATGCATCCGCGACCGCCGAGCCCGAGATCCCGGCGAACAGCATCGAGGACATGATGTTGACCTGGGCCAGGCCGCCGCGCATGTGGCCGACCAGCGACTGGCTGAAGCGCACGATGCGTGCGGTGATGCCGCCGGAGTTCATCAGTTCCCCGGCGAGGATGAAGAACGGCACGGCGAGCAGGGGGAAGTTGTCGACGCCGTTGTAGAGCCGCGTCAGCAGGGCAGGGAAGAACTGCTCCTGGCCGTCGAGCACCAGGCTCAGGCCGGGACCGGCGAGCAGGGCGAAGACGACTGGCATGCCGAGTGCCAGCAGCATCACGAACAGCCAGATGAAGGCGGTCGACACGCGGCTCAGTCGTCGTCGACGGAGGCGACCGACCCGACCAGCCGCAGGTCCAGGTCGGGGCGGAACGCGGAGGCGCACAGGCGCAGCACCAGTTCGACCGCCACCAGCACCAGGGCCAGCAGGGCCAACGGCACGATGGCGTAGATCCAGGCCATCTGGATCGGCAGCGCGGAGGCCGACAAGGCGAGGCCGCGCTGCCAGAACGGGATGCTCTCGACGAGCAGCATCAGGCAGATCCACCCGGCGAGCAGGTTCAGCACGATGCTGGTGAACAGCAGCAGCCGCGGCGGCAGCGACTGCACGAGCCCGCTGATGGCGACCTTGGCGCCGCTGCGGTAGGCGAACGGCGCGACCAGCAGGACCGCCCAGACGAGCATGAAGCGCGCCAGTTCCTCGGCCCAGTCGAGCGTGAGGTCGAAGACCGCGCGCGTCACGATCTGCGCGATCGCCAGCAGCAGCATGCCGGCGACCAGTGCCCCGGCCGCCGACCGCCCGCCGCGCGCCAGCGGGCGGTTGACGCGCGCGATCACCGCGATCGCGCGATCGACGAAGCGCAGCAGCCCGGGCGGTGCTCGATCGTGCATCGGTGGGCGGCGGGCGCGCGTTCCAGGCCGGGCCCGCCCCCGCTCAGAATCCGCCGAAGTTCATGCGGAACTGCAGCCCGAAGTAGCGATCGGCGTCGCGCGGGATCTGCAGCCGCGGCACGCCACCCGGACCACCGGCGGTGCGCAGCGCCACGAACTGCTCGTCGGTGATGTTGCGACCGACCAGGGTCAGCCGGTAACGGTCGTCCTTGTCGGCGAAGGTGAACGTCAGGTCGAGCGTGCCGTAGCCGTCGATGCGCAGCGCCGCGGGCTCGTTGAGGTCCGACCACTGCTCGTCCTGGTAGGCGTATACGAGGCCGGGAGTGAAGTCGAAGGAATCGAACTCGAAGCGGTACTGGCCGCCCAGCGAGGCCTTCAGTTTCGGCGCGAGCGGGAGCTGCGTGCCACTGCGCACCGTGGGGTTGGTGCCCGGGGGCGCGCCGACCGGCACCGGGAACTCGACCACGTGGGCGTCGGCGTAGGCGATGCCGGCGCTGAAGGTCAGCGCGTCGCTCGCCTGCGCGAGCACTTCCAGTTCGACGCCCTCGGTCTTCACTTCGCCGGCGTTGGTGAGCGTGGTGATCAGCGCGCCGTTCAGGAACAGGAAGTTGTTGGCCTGGAAGTTGTCGTAAGTGGTCGAGAACGCGGCGCCGCTGACGATGTAGCGACCGTCCCCGAGCGTGGCCTTGAAGCCCAGTTCGTACGAGTCGGCGGTCTCGGCCTCGATCACCGGCGTGTTGTTCGGGCCCATGTTGAAGAACACGTTGAACGCCGGCCCCTTGTAGCCGCGCGAGTACGTGAGGTAGGTCATGAAGTCGTCGCTGACGTCCCACTGCAGGCCCGCGCGACCGGAGACTTCCGACGACTCGTTGTTGCCGCTGAGCACGGCCGTGCCGCCGCCGGCCTGGGTGCGGATGCCAGGGCCCGGGATCGGCGAGAAGTTGTACAGGTGGTTGTAGCTGATCTCGTCGCGGGTCCAGCGCAGGCCGCCGATCAGGTTCCAGTTGTCGAACACCGGGAAGCTGCCGTCGGCGAACACCGCGAAGTTCTTGAAGTCGGCCCCGAACAGGGCGTTGGCCGACGGGGTCTCGACCACCGAGCTGCCCGGGCGGCACGGCGCGAGTCCGGTGGAGTCGGGCGCCGAAGTCGTCGAACGGCAGACGATGGTGTCGCGACGGAAGAAGCGCTCGGCATCGGTCTTCGAGTAGTACGCGCCGAGCACGTAGTCGACGAGGTCGGTCGATCCCGCGAGGCGCAGTTCCTGCGAGAAGGTGTCGGTCTCCTGCGGGCCGAAGTCGTGCAACTGGGCGAAGGCGTTGCCGACGTAGGCCGCCGGGGTGTCCAGCCAGTCGCCTTCGCGGAACTCGGTGGTGTCCCAGGTGCGATAGGCGGTGATCGAGGTCAGGGTCGAGTTGCCGAGGTCGACGTCGCCCTGCAGGGAGAAGCCCCAGGCTTCCTCGGTGGAGCGCATCTCGAGGTTCTGCCGCACCTCGCGCGTCGCGTCGCCGCGGAAATTGGTGCGCAGCAGGGAATTGAGCGCGGGACCATTGGCGCCGGTCGGTGCCTGGCCGATGACCTCGACGCAGCAGTTGTCGTCCGAGTCGCGGTAGTCGGCGATGAAGGTGAGTTCGACGTTGTCGGTGGGGTCGGCCACCCACACCGTGCGGATGCCCTTGCGGTCGTAGCCGTTGAGCGTGCCGCCGGCGGGGCTGCTGCTGAGGTTGTCGATGTAGCCGTCGAAGTCGCCCCAGGTGACGGTGGTGCGGGTGAGCAGGTTGGGCGACAGCGGCGCATTGACGGCGGCGCGCAGGCGCCGTTCGTTGTCCTCGAACCAGCCGACGTCGACGTAGGCGCCGAAGTCCTCGGTGGGCATGCGCGAGACGATGTTGACCACGCCGGCCGAGGCGTTCTTGCCGAACAGCGTGCCCTGCGGGCCGCGCAGTACTTCGACGCGCTCGATGTCGTACAGGTCGCCGAAGGCCTCGCCGGCCGAGGACAGTACCACGCCGTCCAGCACGGTGGCGACGCTCGGCTGCGCCGCGATGGCGAAGTTGATCGTGCCCACGCCGCGCAGGAACAGCGCCTGGTTGAGCGCGGTGTTGGTCTTGCGGATGTTGAGCGAGGGGACCAGCAGCTTGAGCTGCTCGACGTTGTAGCCGCCGAGGGTCTCGATCTGGGTGCCGTCGACGTAGGTCAGCGCGACCGGGACTTCCTGCAGGGACTGCTCGCGCTTCTGCGCGGTGACCACGATCTCGTCGAGCGCGGTGGGCGTCTGGTCGTCGGTGACCTCCTCCTGCGCCACCGCCTGGGCGGCGAACAGCGCGGCGATCACGGCGGCGGCGAGACGCTGGCGTTGCAGGCGGACGGTCTTCTTGCTCGGATTCATCGCGGTCTTCTCCCCAGGAGTCATGTAACTCTTGTAGATGACAGAATACAGCATATGTTCCGGGCCCAGGCAAGGCGCCCTGCAGCAAAAACGCAGCGCATCGCGGTGCGCCGGGGGCGCCGTGGCGGCGGCCCCGTCGCGCCGACATCCCGCTACGGCAGCGTCACCCCGGCGCGATGGAACACGGCGATTTCCGCAAGACCGAGTGACAACCGGTGGCAGCGCCCGCCGACCAGCGGCGGGCCGTCCGGGTCGCGTCGCCACTCGCCCTGTGGCAGGTAGACGTCGACCTCGCCGCCGGGCGCGAGGCACGGCGCGACCAGCAGGTCCGGGCCGAGGAAGAACTGGGTCTCGAAGGCCCAGGCCGCCGGCTCCTCCGGGCAGGCCAGCACCATCGCGCGCTGGACCGGCAGGCCCGTCGCGTGGGCTTCGGCAAGGCAGCGTTCGAGGTAGGGCAGCAGGCGGACGCGCAGCGCCAGCGCCGCGTTCACCGCGGCTTCGGCTGCTTCGCCGTAGGTCCAGGGCTCGCGGGGTCCGATCCCGTGCAGCCGCATGTGCGCCGAGAAGACGGCGGCCTGCGCCCAGCGCACGTAGAGTTCCGGATCGCGCCGGTCGGCGTAGAAGCCGCCGACGTCGGTGGCGAAGTAGGGGCCGCCGCTCATGCCCCAGGACAACGCGCCACGAATGCTGGCCGCGAGCCCGCCCCAGTCGGCCTGCGGGTCGCCGCCCCACTGCGAGGGATAGCGTTGCGAGCCGGCCCAGGCCGCGCGGCTGAACAGGAAGGCACCATCCTTCGCGTAGCGCTGCGCGGCTTCGTACACGCAGCGGTTGTAGAGCAGGGCATAGGCGTTGTGCAGTTCGCTGCCGTGCAAGCCGTCGCTGGCCACCATGTGCTCGTCGACCTGTTCGCCGAAGTCGGCCTTGATCATGTCCACGCCGGCCTCGAACAGGGCGCGGTGGCGGTCGCGCCAGTACGCGTAGGCCTCCGGATGCGTGAAGTCGAGCAGGCCCGATTCCGGCAGCGGCGTCAGCACCGGCCCGAACGGCTCGAGGTCCCACTGGTAGCGATAGGCCTCGCCGTTGCGGCGGTCGCGGATCAGCCAGCCGCGCGCGGCGAGTTCGGCGAACAGCGGGTTCTTGACCGAGACCAGCGGGTACTCCCAGACGCAGATGCGGAAACCCATCGCCTTGAGCGCATCGAGCACCGGCTTCGGGTCCGGGTAGCGCTTGGGGCACCACTCGAAGGCGAAACGGGTGTCGGTGTCCTGCCACGCGCGCCCGTCGAAGGTGATCGTCTCGCAGGGCATGCCGCGCCGGCGCACCTCGCGGGCGACCGCGAGGATCTCGTCGGCGTCCCTGTAAAACGCCTTGGACAGGATCACGCCGAGGCTCCAGGGCGGCGGGATCGGCGCGCGGCCGGTCAGCGCGGTGTACTGCGCGAGCTGCCGGGCGCCGTCGCTGCCGTCGAACAGGAACACGTCGAGCGTGGGGCTGTCGACCTCCAGCGCGTAGGCGCGCTGCGACCACGGCGCATGGCCGACCGCATGGGTGACGGCAGCGCACGTGTGCACGAACACGCCCCAGCCGTCCGGGCTCCAGGCGAAGGGGGTGTTCTTGTAGCTGCGCTCGCTGTTGACGCCGAGGGCGTCGTGGTTGAACGAGCGGATCAGTTCGCCGCGATGGTCGAGGCGTCCCCACTTCTCGCCCAGCCCGTACACCCGCGTGGCGTGGCCGAGTTCGAGGCTCAACAGCCAGCCGTGCGCCAGCCGCGCGAACGGTGGCAGGCGATGGCGCCGCACGAAGTGGCCGTCGGTGGGCGAGGACTGCACCCGCCGCCCCGCGCGATCGAGCGTGAACGCCAGCGGGGCGTGCTCGAGCGTCAGCACGAGGTCGCCGGCGACGATCCGCGTGCACTCGCCGTCGACCGACACGGACGTGGCCAGCGCCACCGGAGGCGCGGCGAGGATGCCGTAGTCGCGTGCCGGCGGCCCGAGGCGCAGGCGGGCGCCGAATTCGTGCAGCGTGATCGTGAGATCGCCGGCGCTGGTCGGCACGCGCACGCTGCCATCGGCGTCCGCCTGCGCGCTGCCGGTGACCGTGACGGCCGGGATGCGCCCCCAGTGGGGCGGCTCGATGCCGGTGGGCAGGCTGCTCATGCCAGTTCGAGCAGCGGCAGGTTCCAGCGCTCGGCGACCGCGCGCAGCGCCGGGCGATGGTCGCCGTAGGCCAGCGCGAAGTGGTGCTCGAGGCCTTCGGCCATGATGCGCGCGCAGACCTCGCCGGCCGGCCGGTCGAAGCGCACGGTGCCGGAGCAGCCGGTGAAGGCCATCGGGGCGCGCACGACTTCGGCGCCGGCGATCATCAGTTTGGGCTGGTTGCGCGAGCGCGACAGCCGCGCCAGCGTGATGCGCCCGGGCTTGATCGGGAACTGGTGCAGCAGCGGCATCCGGCGGTTGGTGTGGATGGTGGCCTGCGCCTGCGTTTCCGGGTCGCGCATCGACAGCGGCGCGAGCCCGCAGTGCCAGAGCACCGCGGTGTCGTCGGCCGGCGTGATGTCGACCAGGTCGGCCATCCACGCGGGCTCGTCGGCCAGCGTCTGCAGCAGCAACTGGGTGATCGAGCCGTTGACGTCGGCCTCGCAGGCCGAGGGCACGCGCTGGCCGTTCATCATCGCCATCGGCCCGCAGGCGGCGCAGCCGTACTCGGTGAACATCTCCGGCCAGCAGCGCACCGCGAGCCCGTTCGCGCCGGTCTCGCGCTGCACGTCCTGCAGGGCGCAGAACACGCGGAAGGAGCGATCGAGCTGTTCCTGGTCCACCGCGTCCAGCCCGGCCAGTTCGGCCGCGGCGCCGGCGCGCACCGCGGCGACCCGCCCGGCATCGGCCGCGCGGGCCTTGTCGAACACCTGCCCCAGTTGCACCGTCTGCACCTTCATGCCGGCCAGTCGCTGCAGCAGCGCGTCGTCGTACTCGCAGGTGTCGAAGCCGTCGGGATGCTTGCCGACCACGGTGTCCGTGCCGCCGGCGAGCGCGGCGAGGGCGCGCTCGGCGGCGGCGCGGTCGATCGGCGCCGCACCGCCCGGCGCGA
>JAJTHZ010000144.1 GCA_021299185.1 Lysobacteraceae bacterium
CGCGAATCGGCTGCCGGCCACGAAATCCACACGGATGGTCAGACCCCTGGCCTCGGCCTCGAAGTCCGTGCCCGCGACATACCACGGCGCCTCAACCCCCAGCGCAGCCTCGAACAGCTTTCCGGTCGTCACTTCGCATGCTCCGCGGTCCGTTCAGGCGGGGACAGATTACCCACTCGGATTTCAAGAGAGGCTCATTTTTGAACCCCTGCCAGATCACGCCGAGGCCGAGCATGGCGATGGCCAGCGCGGCGGCGGCGACGCGCTGGTGCGGACGAAGGAAGGCGAACACCGACAGGAAGGCGAGCAGCGCCAGCATCAACGGCTCCGCGAACCCGGCGAAGAAGCCGGAGAAGCCGATTGCCAGTTCCACCGTCACCGCAGCGGCAGACCAGAGCGCGCCCCGCCGCTGCACGAGCGCGGCAGCCACGAGCAGGAACAGCAGCGCCCAGCGCAAGTCGACGAAGGCTTGCACCAACTGCGCGGCTTGCCCGCCGACGCCCACCATCCGCTCCAGCGGCAGGCCGATCAGGCCGAGCGCCGCGTAGCACTGGACCAGCCGCAGCACCGACATCCGCCGCAACGCATTGCCGATCGCATCGGCGCTGATGGGAAAGCGCCACACCAGCAGGCCGAGCGCGAGCGCGGCGGTGGCGATCGCCAGCAGTCCGTAGGCGGT
Organism: Lysobacteraceae bacterium; assembly: GCA_021299185.1. Taxonomy (GTDB): domain Bacteria; phylum Pseudomonadota; class Gammaproteobacteria; order Xanthomonadales; family Ahniellaceae; genus UBA4656. The sequence continues at coordinate 680 of JAJTHZ010000144.1, forward strand.
CGCGAGCACCACGTCCCCGACCGGATACAGGCCCTCGATGCCCTCGCCGGTGGCGTTCGCATACAGCGTGGCAACCGCGACCTGCGCCCACTGGTAGCCGACCACCAGGGCGAACACCGGCGGCGCGCCCGGCGCCAACAGGACCGCGCCGATCAGGGCGAGGCAGGCGCCGCAGCCGGCGACCAGCACCGGATCGACGGCCGCCGGCGCCACCAGAACCAGGGCGACGCCGGCGAGGACCACGAGACGGCGGGGCGTCACGGGGCCATCCCGTACAAGGCACGCCATCGCGCCGGAACCTGCGCGATGCCGAGCGCGTCCAGCGAGGCTTCCGCCGCCGCGCCGTGCCGCCCGGCCAGCGACGCATCGAGCGCATAGGCGCGCAGCGCAGCGTGCAAGGCCTGCATGTCGCCGCGCGGCACCACCTGCCCGTCGACGCGATCACGGACCAGCAGCTGCAGCGCGCCGTCGGCATACACGACCGCGGGCCGCGCGACGGCCTTGGCTTCCACCACCACCATTCCGAAGGCCTCGTCGGCCAGGCTCGGCACCACCAGAACGTCGCTGCCCCGCAGCCATGGCCGCGGGTCGTCGACATAGCCGTGGAATTGGATGCGGTCGGCGGCAGGCCCCTCGCCGGCCCGCTGGCGCAGCGCCTCGGCCCACGCCGACGCGATCCCGCCGACCACGTGGCAGGCCACGTCGAGGCCTTCGGCGCGCAGGCCCTCGACGGCCGCGACGAGATGGTCGACGCCCTTGAACGGCGCGACCTGGCCGACGAAGACGAACACCGTGCGGGCCGCGCGCGGGACCTCGGGCAGGGCCGCGGCCGGCCGCCGTGGCGGCCGGTTCGGCACCACCACCGGCGCCGCGCAAAGGCCCTGATCGCGCAGCGCCTGGGCCACCGGTTCTGACACCGCGACCACCGCGGCGCAACGTCGCAGCAGGGCACGCCAGAACGCACGCAACAGCGGCTGTCGCACCACCGGCACGTTGTGCACGTGCAGTCGCAGGCGCGCGCCCGACCAGCGCAGCGCCGGCCACAGATTGAACGCATCCCAGTGGCTGCCGAGGTGCACGTCGGTCGCCTCGAAACGACGCAGCAGCCGCCACAGCCGCAGGTTCTCGGTCACCATGAGGCGCAGCAGCACCAGCAGGCGGCGCAGGCCCGGCCGTCGCTCCAGGCTGCCGAAGAACACCAGTCCTTCGTGCGGCAATTGCAAGGCATCGAGCCGCGGATAAACCGCCACGTGGCCCCAATGGGCATTGGTGGCGAACAGCACCTCCGCGCCGGATTCGCGCAACATGCACCCGACGTCGATCGTCGCCAGTTCGGCGCCATACAGCGGGATGCCGCCGAGCACCACCAGCACGCGGGGCCGCGCGGCCGTCACCGCGTCGCTCCATCCGCCACTGCACGCAGCAGCGCCTCGGCGGACGCGGCCGGTTCGAACCACGCGAGCGCCCGCTCGCGGGCGGCATCGACGGTCGAGCGATCGGCGCCGTCGCGGGTGACCGCGTGGACGTCGGCCAGGGCGGCGGCGAGCGCGCCCGGATCGAACACCCGCACGACCGGCCCGAAGCGCGACAGGTCGGGGCCGCAGCCGGCCGACGCGCTGACCAGCGCCCGGCCGCCGGCGGCGATCATCTCGTTCACCACCAAGCCCCAGGTGTCACGCTCGGACGGGAGCACCAGCACGTCGGCGGCGGCCAGCAGGCGCGGGATTTCGGACTGGTTGCGGAAGCCGAGGAACCGTACCGGCAATCCGGCGGCACGCCGCACGAGGTCATCGCGCAGCGGGCCATCGCCCACCACCCACAGCAGCGCCGAATCCGCCGGCAGCGACGCCAGCGCGTCGACCAGCAGGTCCACGCGCTTCATCGGCACCAGGCGGCCGACGAAAGCGAACACCACGCGAGGACCAACGTCCAGCTGCCCTCGCAGCTCGTCACGCAGCGCGCGTGCAGCCACGAAACGCGGCACGTCGATCGTGTGCGGCACGACCGAGATCTTTCGGGCCGCGATCCCGAGCGCTCGAGGGTATTCCACCGAGCGGTCACCCGCGGCAAGGAAGCCGTCGAAGCCGCGCAGCGCGATCCGATGCACGACCTGCCGCGCAGCCCGCCGCAGCAGGCCGTCGCCCGGCATCGCCTGCGAGTCCGTGCGGGCATACACGGGGATGCGAAGCCGGCGTGCCGCCGCGCGCGCCTGCCAGTAAGCCTTCAGGTTCCAGCCTCCGACGACCAGCGCGTCGGGGCGCGAGGCCGCCAGGCGCGCGCCGACGCCGGGCGTGTCGCAGCCGCGGAAGGTCCACACCGAAGGGCGCGCGGCGACGTTGTCGAGGAACGCGTGGCGATAGCCATCGAGCAGGTCCACGTCCCAGTGGAACCGTTGCCCATAGCCAGCAGCGGCCTGTCCATCGGCGTCCTGGCGGTGTGCGAACCAGGCCTCGAACTCGCAGCGCTCGGCGAGCGCGCGGAACAGCGGCGCGTGGTACTGGATCGGATGGCTTGCGAGGTAGACCAGCTTCATGTGCGTGCCACCACCCGCTGCAGCCGATCGCACAACGCGGCAGACGACTCTCCGGCGTCGAGCAGCCCGAGGTGCGGTGCCGGGTCGCGCGCGGGAAGGGGCGCGTCGAGCCAGCGTTCGCGCATCGCCTCGCGCAGCGCCTCGGTCGCATCGGCACGCCGCGGATCGAACGCGATGAAGCGCGTGGCCGCATGGACCTGCGCCATCCCGTGCGCCGGGCTGTCGGCATGCAAGGCGGCCAGCAGCGGTTGGCCGGTCAGCAGGCAAGGCGCGAGTTTTGACGCGACGTACGACGGATCGTCGCTGCCGGGCACGAACACCGCCTCCGCCGCGTCCATCAGGCGATAGGTCTCGAGGACGCCGATCCGCGCGGGCTCCTCGACCACCAGGTCGGCCACGCCGCAGCGTGCGGCCAACTCGGCGATCGGCCGCTCGCGCCGACGCGCATCGTAGGCCGTGCCCACGAACAGCATGCCGAAGTCCTCGAAGCGCGCCGGCGACCGTGCGCGCGCCACGGCCAGCGCCTCGAACAGCGCGCGACAGGCGAAATGCAGGTCGTCGCCGCCACGCCCGGCGGCGACCCACCAGCGGCGGCGGCCGCGCAGGCGATCCGGGACCGCGGGGTCTGCACGCGCGCGTCGCAGGTCGTTCGGCGAGGCCGCGAACGGCAGGGTGAGGAAGCGTGACGGGTCGAGGTCGGGGTAGCGGGTGCAAAGCAGCGTCCGGTAGGCGTCGCTGACCACCAGGTGCGCGGCGGCATGCCGCGCGACCCGTGGCTCCATCCGACGCGCATGCGCCTGCATCAGGCCGTAGCGCAGCGCGCCGCCGGGCCGCGGCACCTCGGGATGCTCGTCGTAGTACGTCGACAGCCACGGGTCCTGCCAGTCGAGCACCACCGGGAACGGCCAGCGCAAGCTCAGCGGCCACAGGGCGAAGTCGGTGGTCGACACCAGCCCGGCGTCGAACCGCTGCGTCGCCAGCAGCCGGTCCAGTGCCGCGCGCATCGGGCTGGCCGCGCGCAGCGCCACCTGGCGCACGCCCGCGAACCGCGTCCAGCGCCGCGGCCAGGCACGCACGCGGACGATTCGGGCCTCGTCGGACACGGTCTGCAGCAAGGTTTCGTCGAGGTCGCCCGCATCGCTTTCCGTGTCGAGCGCCAGCACCGTGGCGCGCCAGCCGTGCGCGGCGAGGAAAGGCAGCAGGGTGCGCACGCGCTGGGCGTCGGCGCCGTTGTACGGCGGCATGCGCGGGCACAGGACGAGGAGTTCACGCATCACGCGCGCACCATCTCGTCGTACAGCGCGTGGTATTGCGCAGCGACCACGGCCACGTCGAAGCACGCCGCGGCCCGCGCGCGGCACGCATGCCGGTCGATGCCCGGCAGTCGCGCCACTGCCGCCACCGCGGCATCGACGTCGTCGACCACGAACCCGTCGATGCCGTCGCGCACGATCTCCGGCGCGGCACCGCGGCGGAACGCGACCACCGGCGTGCCGCAGGCCAGCGCTTCGGCCATCACGATCCCGAACGGCTCGTCCCACTGCAGCGGCAACAGCAGGCCCGCGGACCCGCCCAGCAGCGTTTGCTTGGCGGCATCGTCGACCTCGCCCAGCCAGCGCACGCGGTCACCGTCGAGGTGCGGCTCTATCTCGCGCGCGAAATAGCCCCGTGCGTCGCCCTGCTCGACCCGGTTGCCCGCGACCAGCAGGCGGCGCCCCGCCCGGCGCGCGATCTCGATCGCGAGGTGCGCGCCCTTGACCGGTTCGAGGCGCGACAGGAAGGCGAGCGGCGCGTCCGCCGGCAGCACGTCGACGGCCGACCAGCGCGCGACATCGAAGAAGTTCGGGATCGTGGACCAATCGCCACCCGCGCGCCGGCCGCGCTCCGCGATGTACGCGCTGCAGCCGCTGAAGCGCAGCGAATCGCCGCCGAGCCGGGGCGCGAGGCGCACGGTCCGCGGGGTCGGCTCGCGCTGGAACGACATCAGTTTCGGCAGCGACGTCGGCAGGCGCGCGCCGAGGTAGGCGAGGCGCGAGAAGCTGTGCAGCAGTTCGGGCCGGAACGCACGGACCGCGCGGTCCAGCGCGGCCATGTTCCGCACGTGGTCGAGCGCACCACGCACGGTGGGCCTGGGCCAGTGGAACATCGCATCCACGGCGCAGGTGCTTTCCGGGTGCGCGAGCAGGCCGACCGTGCAGCCGCGCGCGCGCAGCGCGCCCGCCAGCCCGTCGACGATGCGCTCGATGCCGCCGTACAGGCGCGGCGGGACCGGCAGCGGCGGATCGGCGGTGAGCAGGATGCGCAATCAACCGCCCCAGCGTTTGTCGGCGCGCCACGCGGCGTCCGGGCGGGCGAACACCAGGTCGACCTGCCACAAGGCATCGTCGAGCGGGCGGCGGGTGATGCCGGCGAGGTCGTCGGCGACGAAACCGCGCTCGGCCAGCCAGGCCGTCACCTCGTGCAGCAGCGGCAGGCCGACGTGGATGTCGAGCAGGTTGACTTCGAGCAGCAGCACGCGGGTCCGTTCCAGCAGGCGCTGCGCGCCGCGCAGTACCGCCAGTTCGTAGCCCTGCACGTCGATCTTGAGCAGGTCGCAGGACGACGGCAGCGCACCGGCTGCGACCAGGTCGTCCAGCGCGCGGGTCGACAGCGCCAAGGGCTCGCCGACCGGTCCGGCATGTTCGCGCAGGACGCTGGATGCGGTGCCGACGCAGGACAGCGTCACTGCCTCGCCGCTCGTCGCACCGAGCAGGTCGCCGTGCACGGCCACCGCGCGGTGCGCGAAGCGCGCGAGCAGCGGCTGGCGCTTGTCCGGCAGCGGCTCGAAGCAGTGCACGCACGCGTCCGGCCAGGTGGCCAGAGCCAGCGCGGTGAAGTCGCCGTCGTGCGCGCCGACGTCGAACACGCAAGCCGCCTGCAGACCCCGCCGCTTCAGGCGGCGCAGGCTGCCGCCGATGCCGGGCACGCCGAGCCGGTCGCGCAGCGCGGCGGCCAGTCGCGCACGCAGCCCGCTCATCGCGGCACCACGCCGGCGCCGGCGAGTGCGTCGCGCAGCGCGCGCAGGAACACGCCCTTCTCGACGTCCCAGCAATAGCGCCGCCGCGCGAGGTCCCAGGCGTGGCGTGCGGCGGCATCCCGGCCAGCCGCATCGGCGAGCCATCCGCGCAGCCGCGTCGCCAGCCCCGTACGGTCGGCGAGGTCGACGCACAGGGCCGCCGGCCCGAGCGCCGGCGCGAGTTCGCGCTGCGCGGGTGTGTCGCTCAGCAACACTGGAGTGCCGGCGAGCAGGGCGTGGAAGATCTTGTTGCCGAGGCAGTCGTGGTGGTTGCGGCAGTCGCCGATCTCCAACGAGAGGGCGAGCGCATGGCCGTGGAAGCTGGCGGTCACGCGGTCCGGCGCCAGCACCGGCTCGACCACGAAGCGCAAAGGATCGCCGCCGGCCGCGCGAAGCCGCTCGCGCAGGCCATCGATGTAGGGCTGCCGGGGTTCCCCGCGCAGGACCAGCGTGGTCGCGGGCGGCAGCAGGGGCAGCACGTCGACGATCGACTCCAGGCCCCGTTGCGGCCCAATGGTCTGCGACAGCCAGTAGAGCGACGGCGCCGCGGCAACCACCGGCTCCAGCCCGGCGACGTCGGCGCGCGGAAACACGTTGAGCACCGGCGTCACCGCGACCCCATGCTCGGCCACCAGGGTCGCCGCGATCCGCGGCGAGGCCGCCGTGCGGTGCACGCACTGGTGCAACAGACGTTCCAGGATCGCTTGCCGGCGCGCACGCTCGCCACCATGATCGGGCTGGTCCGGCAGTTCGCCGACGTGGTCGTCCTCGGCGTCGAAGCCGAGCGCCGCGCCGTGGCGGCGCGCCGCGCGCGCGGCGGCGATCCCGCCGGCGAGGTTGTGGCCGATGTAGACGTCGGCGGGCTCGCGCGCGGCCGCCGCGGCGAGCGCCGGCACCACTGGGTGGAACGTCGACTCGGCGCGCACCGGCAATCCCATCGCGGCGCCGAGCCGCGCCGCCCGCAGCGCGATGCCCTGCCGCAACCAGATCGCCCGCCCCGCCTGCGGGCCGAACGGCACGCCATCGCGGCGCCAGTTCCGATCGGCGAACACGGCGTCGGTGCGTTCGGCCCAGGGCAGGAAGCGCCCGTGCACGACGCGCACCACCGCGCCGCACTCGACCAGCGCGTCGGCTTCCTTCACCAGCCGCGGGTTGGTCGATGGATGACCCGGTGTGACCAGGCATACCCGCAGCCCCGACAGAAGATCGCGTGCCGCCATCACGGTCGACCGCTCCAGACCTGCATGCGGCGAGCCAGACGCCAGCCCAGCAATGAGGCCATGACACGGAACCTCCAACCTCCTTCCGGCGCAAGGCGACGTCGCGTCAGGATTCGACTGCGCTCGAGCGCTGCCTCGGCGAGGTCACGCGCGTACGGGTAAACGCTCATCGCGTAACGCTGATAGGCGAGCCCCATGCCATCCGAAACACCGGCGATCAACGACCATCCAGAGACCGCATGCTCGATGAGTTCGAGGGAACGAAGCTGGCGCCGGAGATTTTCGCGGCCACTCGAGCGCGACATCGATCCAGCGATGCCGGAACGGTATCGCACGCGCGCGCCCTCGCAGAACAGTACACCGACGCTGCGGTTGAGCACGCGGACGAAGTACTCGCCATCTGGATTGCGCCCCGCAATGCTCTCATTCCAATCGCCCGCTGACCGGGCCAGCGCCATCGGAATCAGCCACAAGCCCGGAAAAAGCATGCCGCCGCCAGAATGGAAGGCCGCGGCCAACCAGGCAGGGGGCGTCAGATCCGTCCAGCAAAGTTCGGGCACGAAGGAGGCCGTTGAAGGATCGTCGCCGTAGAAGCGCCCCCACTCGCACGTGGCGACGCAATCCGGGCGTTCCTTCAGTCGACTCAACTGCAGTTCGATCTTGGTCGGATCGAGGATGTCGTCCGCATCAAGAAACTGGACGAAGTCGCCCGACGCGATCCGAAGAGCGGCGTTGAACGCGGCTGGTTGCCCGGCGTTCGGTTGTCGAACCAATCGCAAGCGCCCACGGTCGGCCTGCGCTTGCAACCACTCGCCGCTGCCGTCGGTCGAGCCGTCGTCGACCACCACGATCTCCAGCGGGCGCCAGGTCTGGGCCTCCACCGATGCGATCGTGGCCTCGATCCAGCGTCGCGCGTTGAAGCACGGGATCACCACCGACACCAGGGGCGCCGCCGCATTCATGCCCGCCGCAGCCAGGGTTTGAAGGCGCGGATCGCATACTCGCGCGCGCGCAGCGCGAAGCGCGGCCCGAGCCGGCACAGCGCCGCGAAGCGCGCGCTGGCGGCGGGATCGACCGCATGGCCGAGCGACGCGGCCCGCTGCAGCAGCGGATCGGCCAGATCGAAGCGCCGATGTGTCGCCAGCCCGGTCGCGGCCTGCCACAGGGCGTGGGCGCACACCGCGGCGTGGCGATCCGGGTGGCGTTCGAGGTAGTCCAGCGTCACGGCCGCGTGCGACTCGAGGCAGCGCACCGCGCTGGCCTGCGACATGCTGCCGGGGTGGCGCCGGGTTTCGATCAGCACCTCGTCGCCGGCGTGGAAGCGGGCGCCGCGGGTGGCCAGGCGCAGGTGGAAGGCGCGATCCTCGTTGTGCAGCAGCCGCGGATCGAGCGCGAAGCCACCGGCCTCGCGCACGGTCGACACGCGGTAGACCCCCACGTTGTTGACGGTCTCCGCCAGACAGGTCGCCACCGGATCGGCGGCCAGCGCGTCGCGCGAGAGCCTCGACTCGGCGAGCAGCGCGCCGGACACCGCATCCACGTGCCGCCAGCGCGGCAGCCAGGCGTCCAGCGCAGGCGCGGCGCGGATCGCCTCGCGCGCCGCCTGCGCGAACCGCGGCAGCGGCAGGTCGTCGGCGTCCTGGAAGTGGACCCAGTCCGAGCGTACGGCCGCGAGCCCGGTGTGTTTCGCCGCCGAGCAGCCGGCATTGCGCCCGTGCCGCAGCACGACCGCGCCGCGCGCTTTCGCAAGTGCGACGGTGCCGTCGGTGCTCGCATCGTCGACCAGCACGACCTCGTCGAACGGCTCGACCTGCGCCGCCAGCGCATCGAACAGGCCGGGCAGGTGACGCTCGGCCTGGAAGGCGGGGATCACCACGGCGATCGTCGGCCGGCCGCTCATCCGCGCCCCCAGCGTCCGCGGACGCGGCGCGCCGCGTGGCGCAGGATCTCGCGCAGCGGATGCTGCGCGGGCAGCGCATCGATCGACGGGTGGCCCCCGCGACCCCGCAACAGATCGTCCAGCGGATCGTCGCCCGCCAACGGCGCGCCGAGCGCGCGCAGCGCCGCCGCTTCGCGCGCGGCGACGGCGTCCGGATCGGCCAGCGATCCGACCCGCGCGCGCGCGGCTTCGCCCATGCGCGCCCGCGCGTCGGCCGGCAGCGCGTCGGCCTCGGCCAGCGCCTCGGCCAGCGCGCGCGGATCGTCCGCCGGCACGCGGAATCCCTCGTCGCGGCCACCGATCCAGGTCGCCATGCCGGCACCGTCGCTGGCGACCACCACGGCGCCCGCCGCCATCGCCTCGGCGCCGGCGAAATTGAACACATCCCAGGTCGAGGGCACCAACACGCCGCGCGCCGCTCGGACCGCGTCCTGCGCGGTGTCGGCATCGACCGTGTCGGCGTGTTCCACCCAGGTCGGCCACTGCGGCCACGCCGCGCACAGCGCGGCGCGCGTCGAGGTCGATCCCGCAATGGCGTCCGGCACGTCCCGGCCCACCTAGCGTACCGGCGGCGGCGTCGCCATCCGCGACAGCGCCGCGGCCAGCACATGGGGACCCTTCCAGCGCTGGATGCGCGCGAGGACCAGCCAGTGCCGCGCCGATGCGCGGGCGCAGTCGCGCGGCAGCGGCAGGGCCGGTTCGCGGTGGGCGCAGGGGCGGCCGAGCCAGCGCGTCCACTCGCCGGCGTTGCGCGCACCATAGGACACGACGGCCGACGCCCGCGCGAACACGCTGCGCTCGATCGCCAGCAGCAGGGCGTCCAGCGGCATCAGGGACGGATCGCCCTCGTGACGCGCGATCTGCCCCGCGCTGCCGTGGCAGCGCACCTGCAGCGGACCCATCGGATCGAGCACGAAGGGCAGCGCGAGCAGCCCCCAGTCGGCGGCCTCGATCGCGTCGAACGGCCCCAGCGTGGCCGCCTGTTCGTGCAGCGCCCACGCCGCAGCGAGGTGCCGCGCGACCGGCGGTGCGATGCCCCATTGCGGCCAGCGCGCGCGCCACGCCTCGAACCGCGCCGACTCGAGGCCGAGCACGGTGATGCCGTCGGCCATGCGGCGGCCGCCCGGCTGGCTGACCGCGCTGCCGACCAGCACCGTCACCTCCACGCCCGCGCGGACCAGCGCCGGCAGCAGGTGCCGATAGAACGTCACGATGCCGCCGCCGGAGGTCGGCAGGTATTCCGGGGTGACCACCAGCAGCCTCATGCGCGCGCGGGCTCCGCCGCCACCACCCGGCCGTGTTCGAGCTGCAGCACGCGGTCGCAGGCGGCCAGCAGCGCCGGCCGGTGCGCGACCACCACGATCGTGCAGCGCCCGCGCAGGGCGTGGATCGCGGCCACGACCTCGCCTTCGGTCGCCGCATCGAGCGCCGAGGTCGCCTCGTCCATCACCAGCACCTCGCGCGCGCGGTACAGGGCGCGTGCGATCGCCACCCGCTGGCGCTGCCCACCCGACAACCCGACGCCGCGCTCACCCAGCGGCGCGTCGAGCCCCGCCGGATGCCGCGTCACCACGTCGGCGAGGCCGGCCAGCCGCACGGCATCGGCGAGCCGCGCCGGGTCTTCCGCGGCGCCGAACACGATGTTGTCGCGCAGGCTGCCGGCGACCAGGAACACGTCCTGCGGGATGTAGGCACAGCGCCCCTGCCATTCGGCCTGCGCCAGCAATACCGGCGTGCCGTCGCTCTCGATCGTGCCCTCGTGCGGGCGCAGCAGGCCGAGCAGGAGGTCGACCAGGGTGCTCTTGCCGGCGCCGGAGCGGCCGGCGATGCCCAGCACCTCGCCGCGCCGCAGGTCGAGGTCGATGCCGCGCAAGGCTGGTGCATCGGCCCCCGGATAGCTGAACCCGATCCCGCGCAGCGCGAGGCGCTCGAACGCGTGCGCCGGTGCGGGGCACGGATCGGCCGGGCGGTCGCCGGCCTCGCGCAGCGCCGCGGCAATCTCGCCCAGCGCGTGGCGCGAGGCGCGCAGGTTGTTGAGACCGGACAGCAGCGAGGTGGCGATCGGCATCAGCCGCATCGCCGCCACCCCCATCGCGCCGAGCACCGGCACCAGCCCCGCGGCGTCGGCGCCACCGCGCACGGCCCACAGCGACACCAGCACCAGGAAGGCGACCAGCGCGGTCTCGACCGCCGCGCGCGGCAACTGGTGCACCGCATTCTGCCGCGCGGTCGCATCGGCAAGTCCGTCGGCGGCGCGCGCCAGCGCCTGCTGGAAGGCCGCGGCGGCACCGAGCACGCGGATCTCGCGGAATGCGCCGAGGCTGTCCTGCACCACCGCCAGCGCACGCGCCTGCCCGGTCGAGGCGGCCCGCGAAGCGTCGGCCAGTTCCCGGCGCACCAGGCGCGCCGTGCCAGCGACCACCACTGCCAGCATCAGCGCCAGGATGATGGTCGCGACGACATCGATCGCCAGCAGCAGCGCGACCACCGCCAGCAGCACCACGATGTCGGTCACCAGCCGCAAGGCCGTGCCCAGGGTCGCGCCGGCATAGTGCGCGGTGTGCCAGAACAGCACGTTGACCCGCTCCGCCGAAGGGCGCGAGGTGCGCGGCATAGTCGCGCGCGAGGAAGGCCTCGAGCAGGCGCTGCATCAGGATGGCGCGTTGCGCCTCGGCGAAGCGCACGATCCGGCGCTGCATGCGGTAGGCGGCGAACGACTTGGCGACGAACACCACCACGATGCCGAGCCCCAGCGCCTCCAGCGGCACGCGCGCGACCAGGCCCTGCAGCACGGCGGGCAGCCCGGTCGCGCCCTGCCCCATCACCAGGCCCACGAACGGCGCGACCAGGCCGATCCCCAGCAGGTCGAGTGCCGCGCACAGCAGCATCATCGCCGACACGCCGCCCACCGAGGCCCCACCGCCACCGGCGCGCAGCACGCAGCGGAAGTCGCGCCACCACGCGCGCAGGTCGCCGGCGCGCGCGCTCATGCGGCCTCCAGCGCCTGCTGCAACAACTGCGACACGCCGCGCGCGAACACTGGCTGGCCGAAGCGCGCGCGCACGCGGGCGGCGAGTTCGTCGCCGCGCGGCGATCCGCCGCGCAGCATGTGCGCGAGCCCGTCGGCGAGTTCGCCCGGCGCGACCACCGACCCGAGTTCGCCGTCGCCAAGGGCGTCCGCGCTGCCGTCGCCGACGAGGCCCAGCGCCGGCACGCCGCACGCCATCGCCTCGAGGAACGCGATGCCGAAGCCCTCGCCGGTGCTGGGCATCGCGAACGCGTCGGCGAGCCGATAGAGCGCCGGCAGTTCCGCCGGCGGCACCGCACCGACGAAGCGCACCGAGGCGGCCACGTCCAAGGCGTGCGCCAGCGCCTGCAGGCGCGGACGATCGTCGCCGTCGCCCACCACGAGGTAGCGCAGCGACGGCCACTCGGTGCGCAGGGCAGGCAGCGCACGCAGGATCCGGTCATGTCCCTTGTACGCCTCGCTGGCGGCCAGCCGACCGACGGTGAGCAACACCGGCGCGCCGTCGAGGCCCAGCCGCGCGGCGAGCGCTTCATCGCGCGATCCCGGCGTGAACCGCGTGGCGACCGTGTTCGGCAGCACGCGCGCGCGCCACGGTTCGCCGTCCCACCAGCCGAGCGCGACCCGCCGCGTATGGCGGCTGACCGCGACCAGCAGGTCGGCGCGCGCCGCGGCCATGCGGCGCAGGCGTCCGGGCGCAGGCCAGGCTTCGATGCCGTGCAGTTGCAGCCACCACGGGCAGGCGGCGGTCCGCGCGGCAAAGGCGGCGACCGGCGCCAGGTGCAGGTGCCCGCAGAACACCAGGTCCGGCCGCCGGGCCGCCGCGCGATACGCCTGCAGGGCGAACGCCGCGCGACCCGAGGTCGCGCCGATCACCCGCGCGCGTTCCGGCACCGACGCATCGTCGGCGCGCGCCTCGCCGTAGGCCAGCACGTCGACCTCGGCACCCGCCGCGCAGGCGGCGGCGATCCAGTCGCGGTTGAACTGCGCGATGCCGCCGCCGGCGCCCCAGGCGTCGGTGAGCAGGGCCAGCACGCGTGGCCCGTCCGTCACAGCCAGCCTCCGGTCGCATGGATGAAGCGTCGCGGCGCCGTCGCCACCCGCGCGCGTGCCGCTTGCGGATCGCGCAGCAGCAGCACGTTGCCACCCGGCTCGGCCGCGTCGACCACGGAGATGCAACGATCCGCCGGCTCGTAGGTGCAGGGCTGGAATCCCGCCTCGCGCAGGCGGCGCAGCAACGCAGCGCCCCCGGGGCCCCCGAACTCGACCACCATCGCCTGCGGTGCGCCGTCCGCGAGCAGGCGCCGTGCGCCGTCGAACACCTCGGTTTCCGCGCCTTCCACGTCGACCTTCAGCAGCGCGGGGACGCGACCGGCGAGCAGCGCATCGAGCGCTTCGGCGTGGACCACGGTCGCGCGCGGCCCGGCGGCCGCATCGAGCAGGCGGTTGGTGGTGTCGTCCCCGAGCGAGAACCACCGCTCGCCGGCGACCGCCGCCGCGGCGCAGGCCAGCACCTCGACGCGGTCCTCGATCGCGTTGGCGCGCAGGTTCGCCTGCAGCGCCGCGCGCGCCGCGGCGTCCGGTTCCAGCGCCAGCACGCGCGCGCGGCAGGCGGCCGCCGCGAGGACGGTCCACGATCCCACGTTCGCGCCGACGTCGACGAACCACTCGTCCTCGCGCAACCAGTGCAGCATGAACGCCATGTCGGCGTACTCATGCAGCCCGCAGTAGACGTTGCCGGTGGCGCCCGTCATCCCGCGCGCGACGCGCAAGACCGCGCCGTCCACGAACGGCACGGTGCGGACCCCTGGACGCAGGCGGGTCAGCATCTGCCAACGCAGCACGCGCCAGGCGGCCGCCAGCGGCCGCGCGCGATTGAGCGGGTGGCGCATCGCGAAGCGCAGCACGTCGACCGCGTTCACGTCGCCTCCCGCGCCAGCAGCATGGCGGCCAGCGCGCGCGAGCCGCGCCCCGCGGGGGCACCGCCGCCGCGCACGGACGGCGCCTTGCCCATGTCCTGCAGCCAGGCCGCGACCGGCGTCTGGAAGCCGGTCTTGGCGCGCGCCCCGACCTCGGCCGGCAGCGGGGTGCGCGGCACCTGCGCGAGCAGCGCCTTGCCTCGCCCCGCACCGAGCGCGGCGAACGCCGCGCCCGCGCGCTGCAGCAGCCGCGCATCGACCCACGGCGTGCGCAGTTCGAGGCCGTGCGCCATGCTCGCCCAGTCGGCGTCGCGCAGCAGGGTGTCGCGCAGGTAGTGGCTCGATTCCAGCGTCGCCACGCGCGCGAAGTCGCTGCCCGGATCGGGCTGCAGGCTGGCGGCGATCCGACGTTCCCAGCGCAGGCGGCGCAGGCCCTCGGCGGCCACGTCGCGCGGCAGGATGCGCGGCAGTTCCCACGGCATGAACAGCCCGCGGCGCAGCATCCACGCACCGGGCCAGGTTCCGCCCCATTCGAGCAGCCCGGCGAGCTTGGGACTGCCGCGGCCGGTGGCGGCGAGCGCCGGTGCCAGCAGCGCGCGCACGGCCCGCCCGATGAGCGGCACCCGCCCTGCGAGACCGAACGTGCGCAGCGCCGCCGGCAGGTCGCGGAACGACGGATAACCGCCGCACAGTTCATCGCCACCGACACCGGACAGCGCGACCTTGAGCCCGGCCTCGCGCGCCGCCTTGGCCGCGAACCAGGTGTTGAAGCCGTCGATGCTCGGCTGGTCCATGGCGTCGAGGATGCGCGGCAGGTCGGTGCGGAACTCCGCCTCGTCGACGCGGCGCACCACGTGCGGCGCGCCGTACTGCGCCGCGACCCGCGCGGCCAGCGGCGCTTCGTCGTCGGCGCTGCCGGCGTACGCATCGAAGGCGATCGTGACCGCGGTCGGCGGCGTCCCGGCGACATCGACCATCGCGCCCAGCAGCGCGCCGCTGTCGATGCCCGCGGACAGGAACACGCCGACCGGCACGTCGGCGACCAGGTGCGCGCGCACGCTGTCGCGCAGCGCGTCCAGCGCGGTCGCGCCCGGATCGTCGCCCGGCGCGCCCTCGGCGTAGGCGCGCGCGATCGAGAAGTGGCGCCGCGGCGCGCCCGGCCCGCGCTCGTCGACCCACAGCGCGTGGCCGGCCGGCAGCGCGCGCACCTCGCGCAGCAGGGTGAAAGGCTCGGGCACCGCGCCGAACAGCGCGAAGCCCGCGAGGCCCGCGGGCTCGATCGCCGCGGAGACGCGCCCGCCCGCGCGCAGCGCCTTGACCTGCGAGGCGACGCGCACGGTCCAGCCATCGTCGGCGAGGTAGAGCGGCTTGATCCCGAGCGGGTCGCGCGCGAGGAACAGCGCGCCGCGGCGCGCGTCCCACAGCGCGAAGGCGTACATGCCGCGCAGGCGCGACAGCATCGCCTCGCCTTCGCGCGCGAACAGGGCGAGCAGGACCTCGGTGTCGGAGCGGGTGCGGAACGCCGCGCCGTCGCGCTCCAGTCCGTCGCGCAGTTCGCGGAAGTTGTAGATCTCGCCGTTGTAGGCCAGCACCGCGGCGCCGTCGGCGGCGTGCATCGGCTGCGCGGCCCGCGGGTCGGGGTCGATCACGGCGAGGCGCCGGTGGGCCAGCGCGACGCGGCCGTCGGCGGCGATCCACTCGCCCTCCCCGTCCGGCCCGCGCGGTGCCAGACGCGCCGCGATGCGGCGCAACTCCGCCACCTCGACCGGCGAGGCCGAGGGATGCCAGGCGTGGATGGCGGCGACCCCGCACATGCTCAGCCGCCCCCCTGCGCGCTGCCGTCCATCCGCGCCGCCTCGCGCCGCAATTCCTCGATCTCGCGCGCCAGCCGCGCCACCTCGTCCTGCTTGCGCACCAGGGCCTCGCGGGTGGCGCGCTCGCGCGCGCGCCGGCCGGCGTCGGTGAGCGCATAGGCGAAGCGCAGCTTCTGGTCGTGGCGGCGCAGCGGCGCGACGCTGATCCAGCCGGCGTCGACCAGCTCGCGCAGGCAGTGGTTGGTCTTGCCCAGCGACAGGCCGAGCGCGCGAGAGAGTTCGCGCTGCGTGGCCTCCGGCGTGTCGGCGAGCAGGCGCAGCAGTCGGTGGCGGATGTCGTCGTGCAATCGAAGGCTTGCAGGCACGCTACCGCCCTGCGGTTGCAACGGGCGTTTCCGCAGGGCCCGGACAGCGCGGATTGGAGCGCCGCGCGATGCGGCGGGAGGGCGGGCACCGCGTGCGGTGCCCGCCGAAGGTCTAGAGCCGGGCCGCGAGGTGGCGCAGCGGCACGCAGGCCGCGCGCTCGCCGCCGATCAGGCGCACCAGCAGGTGCACACGCTCGTCGGGACCCGCCGCGCGGAAGATCGCCTCGACCCCGGCCAGCGGGCCGTCGACGATCCGCACCGGCGCGCCCGGCACCAGGTCGGGGGGATCGAGCCGCACCACGCCCTCGGTGTCGCTGCGCGAGGCCAGCGCGTCCAGCACCACCTCGGGCACGCGCGCCGGCTCGGCGCCGAAGCGCACCAGCCCGCTGACACCGCGCGTCGAGCGCACGCGCGCCAGGTCCTGGCGCGCCGGGTCGGCGCGCAGGAACAGATATCGCGGGAACAGCGGCTCGGCGGCGACCGCGCGCCGCGCGCGCGCTTCGCGCCGCAGCAGCGGAGGGCGGCATTCGAAGCCCTGGCGTTCAAGGTGCTCGCGGCCGACGCGCTCGGCGCGCGGCTTGGTCAGGACGGCGAACCACTGCAGCACAGGCAAAATCCTCCACGCCGCCGCAGGACCTGCATGTCCCGCGCCGCGCGCACCCGATCGGGGATCGCCGGACGTCCGCCGGCGCCACCATTGTCGGCGCTGGGCCCCACCCCGGCGCATCGACGCCGCCGGTCGCCACATCTGTTCACGCCCTGAACAAGCGTAGCCGAAAAAAAACCGGCGACCGGCCTAGCCAGTCCCCGGTGGGGGTCAAGGTCGATCCCCGGGGGGAGGGGGGGAGGAGAGCGGGATCGACCGAACGGCACCTAGCAGGTCTCGTGCCAGAGGTGGGTGACGGTCCGATGACGCCTCAGCGGCCCGCGACCGGTGCGCTGGCCGCGATGCGCGCGGTCCACTCGCCCTGGCCGAACTCCTGGCGCAGGGCCAGGGTGGCCGGCTGCAGGAAGTGTTCGTCGTAGCCGCGCTGCGCCTCGTCGAGGCTGCACACGTCGCCGGCGCAGATGCGTTCGCCCCAGACGTTGCGGCCGAGGCCGCCGTTGTCGACCACGATCCAGCCGTCGATCACCAGGCTGACGTGCCCGGCCTCGTCGAACGGCTTGCGGCCGTAGAGCCACTGCATGCGCTCGGGTGCGATGCCCATCGCCAGCGCGCGCGCCTTGGCTTCGGCCGCGGCATCGGTGCAGCGCTGCTGGTCGGAACGCACGTCGAGCGCCCAGCCGGGCAGCTCGCTGCCGAACATCGCGTCCATGCGCGCGCTGCTGCATCCGGCCAGGGCCAGGATCGCCAGTGCCCCGAGCAGCAGGCGACCAGCCGACGGAATCGAAGGGGTGCGCGCCATGGTTCGCCCTCGCGGTATGTGCCTGCGAAGGGCTGTGTGGCGCAGGCGACGGCTCCCAGCGCGCGGTGCCGGGGCGTGTCGGGGCGTTCCCTACCCCCCGGCGGCCGGCCGGCGACGGCGAACCGTCGCCGCGCCCGGCAGCGGCCACTCGGCCCGCACCGTGTCCATCCCCGACCGATGGTGGCGCGCGATCCGGCCGCCGGTCGCGGCAATCCGGTCGTCGATCGCCGCTTCACGTTCGGCATCCGGCGCGATGCGCGGCGCACGCAGCACGACCTGCAGCATCGCGCCGGCTACCGTGACCTGCAGCGACAGCAGCGCGCCCGATGCCGCGCGCGGCAGCAGCACATCCTGCGCGGTGCGGAACGCGCACACCCCGATCAGCGGCGGCACCTGCACCCCACCGGTGTCGCAGGACCAGCGCACCTCGGCCCCGCGCAGCGACACCAGCCGCGAGGCCAGCGCGCCGAGCGCGGCGGCGAGGCCTTCCTCGTCGATCAGCGCCGGCCGCAGGGCGAGACTGAGGTCGCGCGCCGCGCCCAGCAGCCGCCGCAACTCGGCCACCACGCCGTCGATCACCTGCACCGCGTCGTCGCCGCCGCCGCGCGCGTACTCCAGTTCCAGCACGGCCGCGGTCAGGGTCTGCCCGAGATCGTCGTGCAGCAGGCGTGCGATGCGCCGCCGCTCGTCCTCCTGCCGCGCGAGCAGGCGCAGCGCGATCGGATCGGCGCGCGCGGGCTTCGCGTGGCGGCGCGTGGTGAGCGTCTTGCGCGGCATGCCACGATGCTATCGCCACGCGCGCAGCGGCCGGAAGGGGCAGCGGCGACGCCCCAGCCGTTTGCAGCCCGCTTCATCGTGGGAACATGGTCCGACGAAGCCGCCCCAGGTTGCATCGCTGCAGTCGCCGGCAAAGCCGGCTCCCACATTCCGTCCGATCGCCGAGTCCAACCAATACCCGATGTGGGAGCCGCTTCAGCGGCGACTGCGGCGATCGGATGTGCCGCAGTCGCCGCTGAAGCGGCTCCCACAGGGCGCGTTGCAGCGGGGCGGCGCGTGCGCCGCAACTGCCACGTCCCGCCACGGCCCGCCGCCAACGCGGCGGGGCGGCCGCCATCCCGCGACCGCCCCGCCCGTTCGCCCCGTGGAGAATCGTTGCGCCTAGAACAACTCGACGCTGCCGGAATCCATCGCCACCTGCGACACCGGCTTGTGCGGCGGCTTCTGCCATTCGTCGCGCATCGAGCGCAGCTTGGTACCGAACTGCTCGATCGCACGCACCATCGCCTCGTCGGCGCCGTTGCTGCGCGACAGCATCTGCTGCAGCGCCACCGCCTCGCGGTTGATCGCGATCAGTCGCTGCAGGTGCATCTCGGCCGATCCCAACGCCTGGGTCGAGATGTCCTCGAACTGCAGCGAGCGCACCGCGTCGCCGACCGAACGGTCGATCGCCTCGTTGCAGCCGGACACCTCGCGCATCGCCACCGCCATCGAGTCGTTCATCGACTGCAACTGGCCGAGCAGGCGGCTGACCTCGTTCTTGGCGTCGCGCGAGCGGCTGACGTCGCGGCTGGCCATGTTGCTGACCGTGTCGCGCACCTTGGCCACCGCGTCCTTGGAATTGTTGGCCAGCTTGCGGATCTGTTCGTTGAAAGTGGTCGACCGCTCCGACAGCGAGCGCACCTCGTCGGCCACCACCGCGAAGCCGCGCCCGGCCTCGCCGGCGCGCGCGGCCTCGATCGCGGCGTTGAGCGCCAGCAGGTTGGTCTGGTCGGCGATCGACTTCACGTCCTCCAGCAGCCCGAAGATCCCCTCCAGGTGCTGGGTCATCTCGTCGATGTAGTTCACCGTGATCGACGACTGGCCCGACACCTGGTCGAGCGCGTCGACCATGTGTTCCATCTGGCGGCTGGCGAGGTCGGCGAAGCGGCGCACGTCGATCTGGCTGGAATCGCCGTCGATGATGCGCGCCACCGCCTGGCCCTGCTCGCGCGACTTCTTGTTCATCGCGTCGAACGACGACTGCAGCTCGCGCACCGCGCCGCGCACCAGGGTGCGCGTGCGCTCGATCTCCTGCCGCGTGCCGTCGACCTCGCGGCCGACGAACTCGCGCAGTTCGCTCAACAGCGACTGCTGGTCGGCGACCAGCTTGGCGTCGGCCGGGCGGGGGCCGGTGCCGGCGGCCAGCAGCCACCAGGCAAAGGCCGCCCAGGCGAGGACCATCGTGGTCAGCACGGCGAGCGAGGCCGGGCGCGGCACGCCGACGATCTCCGCCGCGAGGTGCAGGACGGTCAGCACCATCGCCGGGGCCATTCGATAGAGGATGCGCTTGTGCATGGTGGGATTCCGTGGATTCTTTCGTGGTCGCCGCGTCGCGCGCCGCTTCAGGCTCGCGCCACTTCCCTATCGGCTGCGTGTCCGCCGCCTTGAGTGCCGGCCAGTTCGAGCAGGCGCGACGCGATGCGCTCGAGCGGCAGCACCTCGTCGACCGCGCCGAGCTTCACCGCCGCGCCCGGCATGCCCCACACCAGGCTGGTCGCCTGGTCCTGCGCCAGCGTCGGCACGCCGGCCTGGTGCAGTTCGAGCATGCCGCGCGCGCCGTCGTCGCCCATCCCGGTGAGGATGGCGGCGACCGCGTTGCGGCCGGCGCTGTGCAGCACCGAACGGAACAGCACGTCGACGCTCGGCCGATGGCGGCTGACCGGCGCTTCGTCGGTGATCCGGCACAGCCAGCGCGCGCCGCTGCGCGCCACCTCGAGGTGGCGCCCGCCGGGCGCGACGTAGGCATGGCCGGGAACGATCTGCTGGCCGTCCTCGGCCTCGCAGACGCGCATCGCGCACAGCCGGTCCATGCGCTGCGCGAACGCGCGCGAGAACTCGCCGGGGATGTGCTGGGTGATCACGATGCCGGGTGCGTCGGGCGGCATCTGCTGCAGCACCACGCGGATCGCCTCGGTGCCGCCGGCGCTGGCGCCGATCGCGAGCAGGCGGTCGGTGGTGCGATAGCCGATCGCGCCCGCGACCGGCGGCGCCACCACTGCCGGCGCGGCCGCGCGGCGCTGTGCCGGCAGGCGCGCCTGTGCGGCGGCCCTGACCTTGGCGCGCAGTTCCTCGCCGTAGGCGCGCAGGCCGTCGGCGACGCCGATCTTCGGCTTGGTGACGAAGTCCACCGCGCCGAGTTCCAGCGCCTGCAGGGTCACGTCGGCGCCGGCCTCGGTGAGCGAGGACACCATCACCACCGGCATCGGGTGCAAGCGCATCAGGTTCTCGATGAACGTGAGCCCGTCCATGCGCGGCATCTCGACGTCCAGGGTGAGCACGTCGGGCTTGAGCGCCTTGATGCGCTCGCGCGCGATGAACGGGTCGGCGGCGGTGCCCACCACCTCGATCCCCGGATCGGCGTCGAGCAGCTCGGTCAGCACCTGGCGCACCAGGGCCGAGTCGTCCACGATGAGCACCTTGATCGTCATCGGTTGCAAGTCCCGGATCAGTCGAAAAGTTCCACCGCGCCGGGCGGCGTGGCGCGCGCGAGCGTGCGCTTGTAGAGGCTCTCTTCCTTGGCCACCGCCTCGTCGTGCGCATGGGGCAGGCGCTTGACCATCGCGCTGCCGGTGGCCGGGAAGTAGCAGACCTTGCGCGGGTGGATGCCCTGCAAATCCTGCGCCAACACCGGGATCTTCTCGGCCGCGAGATAGGCGATCACGAATTCGGCGTTGCGCGTGCCGACCGGATTGGCGGTGAAGCCCTGCAGCACGTTGCCGCCGCCGAACACCTTGGCCTCGAGGCGCTCGCGGCGCGCGCCGCGCTTGAGCAGGCCGTTGATCAGCAGCTCCATCGCGTAAGACCCGTAGCGCGCCCCGCTGCTGCCGTCGGCGTCGCCATCGGGCAGCATGAAGTGGTTCATGCCGCCGATCCCGATCGCCGGGTCGCGCATGCAGGCGGCGACGCACGATCCCAGCACGGTCACGATCGCCACCTCGTCGTCGCCGATGAAGTAGTCGGCCGGCATCAGTTTGACCGCGCGGCGCTGCAGTTGCGGGTCCACGTAGTGGACCATCGCCTGCCCTTCGCCGGAGATCCAGCGCCGCGCGGTGCCGTTCAAGCCGCACTCCCGCTGCCGTCGGTGCGGCGGTACACCGTGCGCCCGCAGGAGGCGAACAGGTCGGCGCAGTGGAAGAAGCTTTCCGAATGGCCGGCGAACAACAGACCGTCGGGCGCGAGCAGCGGCCGGAACCGCTCCAGGATCGCGCGCTGCGTCGGCTTGTCGAAGTAGATCATCACGTTGCGGCAGAAGATCGCGTCGAAGGGCCCGCGCAGGCCGTAGTCGACGTGCAGCAGGTTGATCGGGCGGAACGAGACCAGCCCGCGCAACGGCGGCTTGACCCGCGCCCAGCCCTCGTTGGGGCCGGTGCCGCGCTGGAAGAAGCGGCGCAGGCGCGGTGCGTCGAGGCCCTGCACCCGGTCCAGCGGATAGACGCCGCGGGACGCGGTCTCCAGCACCTGGGTGTCGACGTCGCTGCACACGATCTCGACCGCCGGGGCATCGGTGCCCAGCGCCTCGCAGGCGGTGATCGCGATCGAATACGGCTCCTCGCCGGTCGACGCGGCGGCGCACCAGATGCGCTGCGGCCCGCGGCCGGCGCGGTCGGCGAGGAAGCGGGCCAGGATCTCGAAGTGATGGGCCTCGCGGAAAAACGCGGTCAGGTTGGTGGTCAGGGCGTTGGTGAACGACTGCCATTCCTCGGCGTCGCGCGGCGCGGCCTCGAGGCGGTCGAGGTAGTCGCGGAACGAACCCAGCCCGAGCGCGCGCAGGCGCCGCCCGAGCCGGCCGTAGACCATCTGCCGCTTGCTGTCGGCCAGCGCGATGCCGGCCCTGGCGTGGATCAACTGGCGCACGCGCGCGAAGTCGGCGTTCGAGAACGCGAATTCGCCGCCGCCATCCACCGCCTCTTCACGACCCATGCCGCGCCTCCGCCAATGCACCGGCGCGGCGCCACCCTGCCCGCCCGGTCATCCTTCATGCTGTGCACGAAGCGTTCCACCCCTTACCGGCCCGCCGCGCGCCGACCGGTTCAGGCATCGCCGCTGACCCGCAGCGGCACCCCGGCCAGCGCGACCGGCGGGCCGAACAGCCAGCCCTGCGCGAGCCGGCAGCCGACCGACTGCAGGATCGCGGCCTGCGCCGTCGTCTCGACGCCCTCGGCCACGCTGGTCATGCCGAGGTTCTCGATCAGCATCATGGTGGCGTGCACCAGGGCCAGCACCTGGCCGTTGCTGTCGAGGTCGCCGACGAAGGCGCGGTCGATCTTGATCACGTCGAACGGGTAGTCGCGCAGGCAGGCCAGCGAGGACGTGCCGGTGCCGAAGTCGTCCATCGCGAGGCGCACGCCGAGCGCGCGCAGGTGGCGCATCAGCAGCAGCACCGCCGCGGGATCGCGCATCACGTCGCGTTCGGTCACTTCCAGTTGCAGGCGGCCGGCCGGCAGCCCGCTCTGGTCGAGGATCTGCTCCACCGTCGCCAGCAGGACGTCGGGCTTGCCCAACTGCACGCGCGACAGGTTCACGCTCACCAGGGCCGGGGAGTCGGGGTGCGCCTGCAGCCAGGCCGCGAACTGCCGGCAGGCCGCCGCCAGCACCCAGTCGCCGATCTCGATGATCTGCCCGGAATCCTCGGCGATCGGGATGAACTCGGCGGGCGAGACCTCGCCCAGTTCGGCGCTGGTCCAGCGCAGCAGGGCTTCGACGCTGGCGACCAGGCCCGATTCCAGGTCGACGATCGGCTGGAACAGCACGCTCAACTCGCCGTGCGGGATCGCGCGGCGCAGGTTGCGCTCGACCTCGACCTGGCGCTGCAGGCGCGAGCGCATGCCCTCGTCGAACACCACCGCCATCCCGCGACCGCGCCGCTTGGCCTCGTACATCGCGGTGTCGGCGTCGCGCAGCATCGCGCTGGCGTCGAGCTCGCACTGCGCGCTGGAGACCACGCCGATGCTGGCCGAGGACTGCACGTCCGAGCCGCGGATCGGGTACGGCGCGGCCAGCGCGGCCAGCAGGCGCCGCGCGACGCGCTCGATGCCGCGCACGTCCGAGGTACCGGAGACCAGCACCACGAACTCGTCGCCGCCGATCCGCGCCACGAAGGTACCGCCGGCCGGCCCGTGCTCGCTCAGCCGCAGGGCGCCGCGCAGCCGCTGCGCGATCTGCCGCAGGAGTTCGTCGCCCGCCTCGTGGCCGAGCGTGTCGTTGACCAGTTTGAAGCGGTCGAAGTCGAGGAACAGCAGGCCGAAGCCGGCCCGCGGCTCCAGCCGCGCCTGCTGCACGGCCGCGTCGAGGCGTTCGAGCAGCGCCGCGCGATTCGCGAGCCCGGTCAGCTTGTCGGTGCGCGCCTCGATCTGCAGGCCGCGCTCCATCGCCCTGCGCTCGCTGATGTCCTGCACGATGATCCACACCGCCGCCCCGCCGTCGGCCAGCGGCACCCGGCGCGCGCTGACCAGCACCGGGACGCGGCTGCCGTCGGGGCGCAGGTATTCCTTCTCGTAGGGTCCGACGCTGCCCTGCTCCCGGAACGCCTCGTTGCGCGCGTCCCATTCGCGCAGGCCGTCGGCCGGCGTGAGCTCGCGCAGGTTGCGCCCGGACAGTTCGGCCGCCGAGCGTCCGAGCACGGTGCACAGGGCGAGGTTGCAGTCGATGATCGCGCCATCCTCGTCGCGCGCCAGCGCGACGCCCACCGGCGCGAGCTCGAACAGGGTGCGCAGCTTGTGCTGCTCGGAGGCCGCGGCCGCCGCTGCCTCCTTGCGCGCGGTGATGTCGAGCAGGGTGCCGTACATCGACACCGGGGCGCCGTCCGCGGCGCGCGCGGTGAGTCGGCCGCGGCAATGCACCCAGCGCCAGCGGCCGTCGCGATGGCGCAGGCGCAGTTCGGCGTCGTAGCGCTCGGTCAGCCCGAGGAAATGCATGGTCGCCGTCTCGCGCGCGGCCGGCGCGTCCTCCGGGTGCAGGCGTCGCATCCAGTCGCCGACCCGCACGATGCCGCCGGCGGGCATCGGCTCGCCGCTGATTTCCGCCCAACGCTCGTCGACCGCGATCAGGCCGTCGGCGATGCGCCAGTGCCACACACCGGCGTTGGTGCCGTCCAGCGCCGCCGCCATGCGCGCGCGCTCGACGACGACCGTCTCGGCGGCCGCGCGGCGGCTGGTGATGTCGAGGAAACTGGCGACCACCGCGCGCTTGCCGGGGCGCGCGCCGGAGATCGCGCGCGTGCTGACCTCCAGCCAGCGGCGGCTGCCATCCGGCAGCAGCACGCCCATCACGCCGCCGTTGACCGGCTCGCCGGTGCGCAGCGTGTGCATCGCGAAGTGCGCCTCGGCGGGCAGCGGCGAGCCGTCCTCGCGGATCGCCTGCCAGCGCGGGTCGCCCGCGCGGCGCCCGCGCAGCTCGTCGGCGGCCAGCCCGAGCAACCGGCAGGCGGCGGCATTGTGGTCGATGATCGCGCCGGATTCGTCCTGCACCACGACACCGGCCGCCATCACGTCGAACAGGCTGCGCTGCCGCTGGCGCAACTGCACGGTCTCGGTGATGTCGTTGGCGAAGGAGATGAAGCCGAGGTGGCGGCCGGCGGCATCGAACTGCGGCTCGATCGAAAGGTCGAACCAGAACCGCTCACCGTTGCGCCGCCGGTTGAGGATCTCGACGCGCACCGGTCGGCACGCGCGCAGTGCGTCGCGCAGCGACGCCACCGTCGCGGGGTCGGTCTCCGCGCACTGCAGGAACCACCCGGGGGTGCGGCCGAGGACGCTGCGGGTCTCCCAGCCGGTGGCTTCCTCGAAGGCGGCGTTCGCCCAGGTGAGCAGCCCGTTCGGGTCCGCGGTCACCACGATCGAGCGCGTGCCGCGCACCACCGATGCGAGGCGGTCGTGCTCCGCCCCGCGGGCGCTGGCGACGCGCTGCTGGGCGCGCATGACGCGGCGGGTGGCGCGGGACACCGCGGCGCCGGCGAGCGCGGCCACCAGCA
>JAJTHZ010000087.1 GCA_021299185.1 Lysobacteraceae bacterium
CGAAGGCCGGCAGCAGCGTGGGCGGCGCGCTGTGCGGGCCGGGCCCGGTCGTGCAGCGCATCGACCTCACGCCGCTGAGCCGCGCGCGCCCGCGCCGCGGCCGGCCGGCGGCCGCCAGGCGCTGAGTCTGCTCAGCGCAGCAGCCACACCCACAGCGGCAGCAGCGCGATCGACAGCACGATGCCGTAGCCGACCAGGGCCGCGCCCAGCGCCGGCGCCAGCCGCGCGCCGGCGGCCAGCGCCATCGCGGTGATCATGGTCGGCATCGCCGCCTGCAGCACCACCGCCTCGCGCGCCGCGCCGGCCAGCCCGAGCGGCGCCGCCAGCGCCAGCGCCAGCGCCGGCAGCAGCAGCAGCTTCGCCACCAGGCCGATCGCCAGCGGCGCGACATGCTCGCGCGGCAGGCGCAGCCGCACCTGCATGCCGATCGCCAGCGTCACCAGCGGCAACAGGGCATCGGCGAGCCGGCGCAGCGCCGCCTCGACCGGCGCCGGCCACGCATCCGGGGCGACCGTCAGCGCCAGCAGCAGGGCGATGAAGGGCGGGAAGCGCAGCACGCGCAGCGCGACCTGCGCCGGCGTGGGTCGCGCGCCGTGGCCGTAGTGCGCCACCACCGCGAGGCCGAAGGTCGACAGCACGAGGAAGGTGCCGAACTGGTCGTGCACCACCGCCGGCGCCATCGCCGCCTCGCCGAGCAGGGCCGACACCAGCGGGTAGCCGAGGAAGGCCGTGTTGCCCAGCGGCACGGCCAGCAGCAGCACCGCGGTGGTCGGCCCGTCCCAGCGCAGTGCGCGCGCCAGCGCCAGCACCAGGCCCACCGAGGCGACGAGCAGCAGCCACGGCACGGCCGCGATCCGCAGCAGATCCCACGACGGCGACAGCGCGGGCGCGTGCAGCAGCACCGAGGCCGGCAGGCAGACGTTGAGCACCACCGCGTTGAGCGCGTCCGGGGCCGACTCCGGCAGCAGGCGCGCGGCACCCAGCGCGCGGCCGAGCAGCAGCATCCCGATCACGAAGGCGAAGGCGGTCGGCGCGTCCATCGCGGCGATCGTATGCGAGGCGCCGGCGGCGCGCGCGCGCGATATGATCGCCGGCGTTCCCCGGGGGTGCCATGTTCCAGATCGTTCCGGCCTTCGCCTGTCCGTTCGTCGAGACGCAGCTGCCGCAGTGCGAGTCGCTCAACGCCGACCTCAAGGCGGTGATCCTCGCCCGCGAGGCGGCCGGCGAGGCCTACCGCAACCCCGCGACCTCGATGCGCATCAACCCCGGGCTGTTCGAGAGCGACTTCACTTTCTTCGCCTCGCCCGAGCCCTGCGTGCAGGCGCTGCGCGAGTTCTGCTGGAGCGCGCTGTCGCGCGCCATCGCGCAGTTGAACGGCTACAGCGCCGAACAGATGGCGCGGCTGGAGATCATGTCGCACACCTGGTTCCACGTGACCCGCAAGGGCGGCTATTTCGGGGTGCACAACCACCCGATGGCCTCGTGGTCAGGCGTCTACTGCGTCGATCCCGGCGACGGCGACGGCGGCCACCCGGAGTCGGGCGCGCTGCATTTCCTCAACCCGCTGCAGCTGGCCAACATGTTCGTCGACGCGGCCAACAACCACGTGCGCGCGCCCTACGGCATGGGCGGCAAGACCTACCGCTTCCGCGCCGGCCAGCTGGTGCTGTTCCCGTCCTGGGTCAACCACGAGGTGCTGCCCTTCCATGGCGACGGCACCCGCATCACGATCGCCTTCAACTGCTGGTTCAGGATGCGCGAATGAACGCCGCCCTCCCGGCCACGCCCACCCGCAGCGGCAAGGTCGGCGGCCGCGCGCTGGCGGTGTTCGACGACCTGCTGCCCGCCGCCGACGTGGTGCGCTACGTGGAACTGCTGCACCGCGCGCCGTTCACCCGCACCGAGGTCGCGCGGCCCGACACCGCCGGCTACAAGCACTGGGTCAGCGAGATGGCGCTGGCCGGCTTCCTCAAGCTGCCGCTGTGGGCGTCGACCGAGCGCGCGGTTGCGGCGTTGCGGCCCGGTGAGCGCTACCGGCCGTACCGCGCGTACACCAACCACGCGGCGTTCGGCGACATGCTGTTCAGCCACACCGACTGCCTGCCCGACCAGCGCGAACTCACGGCGCTGTGGTTCCTGTGCGAGCAGTGGGACCCGGAGTGGGGCGGCGAGACGCTGTTCTTCAGCGACGACGGCGACGCGCAGTTCGTCGCCTCGCCGCGGCCGGGCCGGCTGGTGCTGTTCGACGGCGCGATCCGCCACGCCGGCCGGCCGCCGAACCGGATCTGCTACCAGCCGCGCTACACCTTCGCCGCCAAGCTCGAGCCGGCGTAACCTGCCCTGCACGCCGCCATCGCGCGGCTGACGCGGAAGCGTCATCAAACCGGAAGCATCGGTACATCTTGAGTGCGCAACATCCCTCTTCCAGTCCAAACAGGAGGAGAGGGTCGCCATGACCGAGCCGCAGAACACGCCGGTGCCGTACGGCACCAACGGCGATTTCGACACCGAAGCCTGCAACACCACCAACAACCCGGTCTTCGCCGACGTGCTGAAGACCTTCATCGAGCGCCGCGGCTTCCTCAAGGGCGCCCTGTCCGCCGCGGTCGGCGTGGCGGTGGCCGCCAAGTCGGGCGAACTGCTGGCCAAGGACGCGGTGGTCGACGAGCTGGAGAAGTCGTTCAACGACAACCTGGCCAAGAACATCGGCCTGCCGCTGCCGACCCGCCCGACCTTCGCCGCCGTCTCCACCGCGCGCACGCCGGGCATCACCGTGCCGGCCGGCTACACCGCGCGCTCGACCTTCAAGTGGGGCGAGCCGATCACCGGCTCCTATCCCCCGTACAGGGCCGACGGCACCAACACCGGCGCCGAGCAGGAACAGCAGATCGGCCAGCACCACGACGGCATCCACTTCTACCCGCTGGCGGGCTTCGACCCCAACCGCCGCGGCCTGATCGCGATGAACCACGAGTACATCGAGCAGGCCTACCTGCTGCGCGACGGCGCCGTGCTGACCGGCAACCGCCCGGCCGACGACGTTCGCAAGGAGATCGCCGCCCACGGCGTGTCGATCTTCGAGGTCGAGCGCCTGGCGAACGGCGAATGGAGCATCGTGCGCGGCCGCTACAACCGCCGCATCACCGGCGGCACCGAGATGGAGATCACCGGCCCCGCGCGCGGCCACCCGAAGCTGGTCACCGCGTGGAGCCCGGACGGCACGCGCACCCGCGGCACGCTCAACAACTGCGGCACCGGCGAAACGCCCTGGGCCACCTACCTCACCTGCGAGGAGAACTGGGCCGGCTACTTCGTCAACCGCGACGCCACCCGTCCGCGCGAGCACACGCGCTACGGCGTGCCGTCCACCAACTCGCGCTACCGCTGGGACACGGCACAGGAGCGCTTCGACTGCTCGATCAAGGCGGCCTCGGCCGCCGGCGACTTCCGCAACGAGGTCAACGGCCAGGGCTGGATCGTCGAGATCGATCCGCACGAGCCGTTCTCGACCCCGAAGAAGCGCACCGCGATGGGCCGCTTCGCGCATGAAGCCGCAGTGTTCGCCCCGCCGCGCATCCTGCAGCCCTACGTGGTGTACTCCGGCGACGACTCGCAGAACGAATACATCTACAAGTTCGTCAGCCGGGCGGTCCACACGCCGGGCTACTTCAACCGGGAGGCGCTGGCCGAGGGCACGCTGTTCGTGGCCAAGTTCAACGCCGACGGCACCGGCCAGTGGCTGGCGCTGGACTTCAACGATCCGGCGTTCCGCGCCGCCGCCAGCGCCGCCAACGTGACCTTCACCGACCAGGGCGACGTGATGATCAACACGCGCCTCGCCGCCGACGTGGTGGGCGCCACGCGCATGGACCGCCCGGAATGGGGCGCGGTGGACCCGCGCGACGGCCGCGTGTACTTCACGCTGACCAACAACAGCGCACGCACCGCCGCGCAGGTCGATGCCGCCAACCCGCGCGGGCCGAACCCGTTCGGCCACATCATCCGCTGGCGCGAGGACGGCGACAACGCGGCGGCGCGCACCTTCCGCTGGGACATCCTGCTGCTCGCCGGCAGCGAGACCGACAGCGTCAACTTCGTGCTCGGCCAGAGCGCGCGCCTCGGCGCGGACAGCATCCACGCCAGCCCCGACGGCCTGTGGTTCGACGCCGCCGGCACGCTGTGGATCCAGACCGACATGAGCGGCAGCCAGCAGTCCTCGGGCCCGTTCGGCGAGAACTCGATGCTGGCGATGGACGTGCGCAGCGGCGTGATCCGGCGCTTCCTCTCGGGCCCGCCGGGCCAGGAGATCACCGGCGTGACCAGCACGCCGAACCTGCGCACGATGTTCCTCAACGTGCAGCACCCGAACGAGAACGGCGCCGGGCTGGCCAACGCCTTCCCGGACGGTCCGGGCACGCGGCCGCGTTCGTGCACGGTGATCGTGGAGAAGAACGACGGCGGCATCGTCGGTACCTGATCCGCCGCGTCGTGGATGTGCTGACGAGGCCCGCCGCGCGCGGGCCTCGTCGTTTTCGGCGCCGGCGCACGTGGCGGGCATGGGCCCCTCACCGGCACAATGGCCGGATGGACCCGAAGCCCCCGCAGCCGCCTCGCCGCTCGCCGAAACCGCCCGCCGGCCCGGGCAAGCCGACGGATGCAGTGCGCCCGGCCGCCAAGCCAGGGCCCAAGGCCGCAGCGCGCGGCAAGCCCAAGCCTGCGGGCAGCGGCGCCGCGAAGCCCGTGGCCACGAATCCGGCGGTTGCGGCCGGCGCGGTCCCTGCCGCCGCCGCGGCTCGGCCCGGGCCGGCGGCGCGGACGGGTCGCAGCGCGGAACCGGCCGGGCGCGGTGCCACGTTGCCGTGGCCGGCATTCCTGTCCCCGGCGGTGCGCGACCGCCTGCGCGAGTACGCCCTGCTGACCCGCCAGGATCGGCCGATCGGCTGGCTGCTGCTGCTGTGGCCCACCTGGTGGGGCCTGTGGCTGGCGGCGGAAGGCTTCCCGCCGTGGGGCGCGCTGGTGATCTTCACCCTCGGCGTGATCGTGATGCGCTCGGCCGGCTGCGCGATCAATGACTACGCCGACCGCTGGCTCGACCCGCAGGTGCAGCGCACGCGCGAGCGCCCGGTGGCCGCCGGCCGCGTTTCGCCGCGCGAGGCACTGGGCGTGTTCGGCGTGCTGATCGCGATCGCGCTCGGCCTGGTGCTGCTCACCAATGCCAAGACCATCGCCCTGGCCGGCGTGGCCGCGGTGCTGGCGGTGGTCTATCCCTTACTCAAGCGCCACACCTACGTGCCGCAACTGTGGCTCGGCGCGGCCTTCGGCATGTCGATCCCGATGGCCTTTTCCGCCGTCACCGACGCCTGGCCACCGCCGCTGGCGTGGCTGGCGTTCGCCGCCAACATCCTGTGGGCGACGGCCTACGACACCTACTACGCGATGGTGGATCGCGAGGACGACCTGCGCGCGGGCGCGAAGTCCACCGCGATCCTGTTCGGCGACCTCGACCTGGTGGCGATCGGCGTGGTGCAGGGCTGCTTCCTGCTGGCGATGGGACTGCTCGGTGCGCGCGCCGAACTCGGCGCCGCCTACCACGTCGGCCTCGGCGCGGCGGTGGCGATCAGCGCCTGGCAGCTGTGGCGCGCGCGTCGCCGCGACCGCGCCGGCTGTTTCGCCGCGTTCCGCGCCAGCCACCTCGCGGGGCTGGCGCTGTTCCTGGGCATCGCGGCGCACTACGCCCTGGCCTGAGCGCGCTGCGCGCGGTTGGATCGCGCCGCAAGCCGATCGCGCTGCACGCAGCGCTCCCACAAAGGGCCCGCTTCCAGCGTGTGTTGTTGCCGCCGGCGCGATGCGGATGGGCCCTTGCTGGGTGGGAGCGGCGCGTGCGCCGCGAGCTTTTCGCTCTTGCGGCAGGCTGGTCGCGCTGTACGCAGCGCTCCTACAAAGGGCCCGCCTACAGCGTGTGTTGTTGCCGCCGGCGCGATGCGGATGGGCCCTTGCTGGGTGGGAGCGGCGCGGTCATTTCGGTGCGCGGGCGACCACCCAGACGTCCACCCGCGCGGCCCCCGCACGGCGCAGCGCGCGGGCCGCGGCTTCGATCGTGGCTCCGGTGGTCATGACGTCGTCGACCAGCGCGACGTGGCGGCGGGCGACATCGCCCGCGACGACGAAGGCATCGCGCAGGTTGCGGCGGCGCGCGGCGGCGTCGAGTCCGGTCTGCGCGAGGGTGGCGCGCGCGCGATGCAAGAGATCCGGCCGGGCCGGCAGGTCGAGCGCGGCAGCGGTCCGGCGCGCGAGTTCCCACGCCTGATCGAAGCCGCGCTCGCGCAGGCGCGCGGGATGCAGCGGCACCGGAGCCACCACCTGTGGCCGCGGCGCGCACGCGGCGGCCTCCAGCAGCAGGTCGGCGAGCACGCGGCCGATCGCGAGGTCGGCGCCGAACTTGTAGCGCGGCAGCAGCAGCCGGACCGGGCCCTCGTAGCGCAGGGCCGCGAGGGTCGCCGCCTGCGGTGGCGCGCGCCGCAGGCAGGGCGCGCAGGCCGGCGCCGGGGCGGCCAGCGGCAGCGCGCAGCGGGGACAGGCCACGCGGTTGTGCGGCAGTTCGGCGGCGCAGCCGGCGCACAGGTCGCGCCCATCGGCGCCGGGCGCGCCGCACAGCACGCAGGTCGGCGCGAGCAGCAGGCGGGACCACCGGGCCCAGCCGTCAACCCACGGTCGCAGGTCCAAGTTGACAGCCTCCGGGGGCCTCGGGACACTGGTCCATCCTGGCCCGGCGGCGCCGCGCGCGCTGCCGGCGAATCCTGCAGCCGCGCGTGCGAGGTTTCGCACACCCCCGGAGTGCCCGCATGACCTCGATCCGCCACGACTGGACCCGCGCCGAGGCGCTCGCGCTGTTCGAGCTGCCCTTCCTCGACCTCGTGCATCGCGCGCAGTCGGTGCACCGCGAGCACCAGCCGGCCAACGCGGTGCAGGTCTCCACCCTGCTGTCGATCAAGACCGGCGCCTGTCCCGAGGACTGCGCCTACTGCCCGCAAAGCGCCCGCTACGACACCGGGCTCAAGGCCGAGCGCCTGATGCCGGTCGAGGCCGTGCTCGACACAGCGCGCCAGGCCAAGGCCGCGGGCGCGACGCGCTTCTGCATGGGCGCGGCTTGGCGCAATCCGAAGGACCGCGAACTCGCCCAGGTCGAGGCCATGGTGCGCGGCGTGCGCGAACTGGGCCTGGAAACCTGCGCCACCCTGGGCATGCTCACACGTGCGCAGGCGCAGCGCCTCGCCGACGCCGGCCTCGACTACTACAACCACAACCTCGACACCTCGCCGGAGCACTACGGCGAGATCATCACCACGCGGTGCTACCAGGACCGGCTCGACACGCTCGCCGCGGTGCGCGCGGCGGGCATGAAGACCTGCTGCGGCGGGATCGTCGGCATGGGCGAGTCGCGCGAGGACCGCGCGGGCCTGCTGGTCGCGCTCGCCACCCAGCCCGCGCACCCGGACTCGGTGCCGATCAACCTGCTGGTCAAGGTGCCCGGCACGCCGCTGGCCGACGTGCCCGCGCTGCCGCCGTTCGAGTTCGTGCGCACGCTGGCGGTGGCGCGGATCATGATGCCGAAGTCGATGGTGCGCCTGTCGGCCGGCCGCGAGGGCATGAGCGAGGAACTGCAGGCGCTGTGCTTCCTCGCCGGCGCGAATTCGATCTTCTACGGCGAGAAGCTGCTCACCACCGGCAACCCGGACACCGAGCGCGACCTCGCGCTGTTCGCCGAACTCGGCATCCGGCCGATGGACGCCGAGGCGCCGCGCACGGTGCACGCCGACATCGCGGCGTAGACTGGCGTCGAGGGCGCCGCCACGCGGCGCCGACGTGACGCCGCGTTCCCATGGCCCGCCCTTCGCTGCTGCAGCGCCTCGCCGAACGCCACGCACAGCGCGCGCGGGGCGAT
The DNA here is from genome assembly GCA_021299185.1 of Lysobacteraceae bacterium. Lineage (GTDB taxonomy): Bacteria > Pseudomonadota > Gammaproteobacteria > Xanthomonadales > Ahniellaceae > UBA4656. Next base: position 7,943 of record JAJTHZ010000087.1, read on the forward strand.
CTGCTGCGCCGCCTGCGCACGGTGACCCAGGCCGAGGCGGCGCGGATCGTGCTCGACGGCCGCGAGCTGATCAACTTCGCCAGCAACGACTACCTCGGGCTGGCCGGCCATCCGGCGCTGGCCGACGCGCTGGCGGGTGCCGCCCTGCGCTGGGGCGTGGGCGCGACCGCCGCGCATGGACTCGGCGGGCATCGCGCGCCGCACGCGGCGCTGGAAGCCGAACTCGCCGAATGGACGCAGCGCCCGCGCGCGCTGCTGTTCTCGTCGGGCTGGATGGCCAACCTCGGCGTGCTGGCGACCCTGCTCGAGGCCGGCGATGCCTGCGTGCAGGACAAGTTGAACCACGCCTGCCTGCTGGATGGCGCGACGCTGGCCGGTGCCACCCTGCGCCGTTACCCGCATCGCGACGTCGCAGCCGCCGCGCGCCAGTTGGCGCTCGATCCAGACGCCGGCGCCCTGCTCGCCACCGACGGCGTGTTCAGCATGGACGGCACGGTCGCGCCGCTGCGCGAACTCGCGGACGCCTGTACCGCGGCCGGTGCGACCCTGATGGTCGACGACGCGCACGGGATCGGCGTGCTGGGGCATGAGGGCGCCGGCAGCGTGCGCGAGGCCGGGCTCGGCGTCGACGGCGTGCCGGTCTACATGGCCACGCTCGGCAAGGCGCTCGGCACGCTGGGCGCCTTCGTCGCCGGCAGCGAAGCGCTGGTCGACGGCCTGCGCCAGTTCGCGCGCACCCACGTGTTCACCACCGCCCTGCCGCCGGCGCTGGCGGAGGCCGCGCGCGCGGCGCTGCGCATCGCGCGCTTCGAAGCATGGCGGCGCGACAAGCTCGCCGTGCTGGTGCGCCACTTCCGCCGCGGCGCCGTCGCGCGCGGCATCGCCCTGGCCGACTCACGCACGCCGATCCAGCCGGTCGTGGTCGGCGCCAGCGCGCGCGCGGTCGCGGTGGCAGCGGCGCTCGAGGCCGCCGGCTTCCACGTGCCCGCCGTGCGGCCACCGACAGTGCCGGAGGGCGCGGCCCGCCTGCGCATCACGCTCACCGCCCTGCATGGCGAAGCCGAGGTCGAGGCCCTGCTCGACGCGCTCGCCCGGGCCTTGGGACAATCCCCCGATGCCACCGATCCGCGACCTGTCGACCTTGCTCGCGAACCTCGACGCCCGCCGCGTGCCGGGGCGGTTCGTGTTCGTCGCCGCCCCTCCTGAACGCCTCGCCACGCTGCCGGCGCTCGCCACCCTGCGCGAAGACGAAGGCTGGACGGCGGTGCTGCGCGTCGAGGACGCCGACGCCGCGAGCCTGTCCTACGACTTCGTCGCCGCCTGGATCACGCTGAGCGTGCACTCCGACCTCGCCGCGGTGGGGCTCACCGCCGCGGTCGCGCGCGCGCTGGCGGATGCCGGCATCGCCTGCAACGTACTCGCCGGCCTGCACCACGATCATCTGCTGGTGCCCGAAGCGCGCGTCGACGACGCACTCGCCGCGATCCGCGCGCTGCGGGGCTGAGCATGCACATCGAAACCCACGGCGCGGGCCCGCCGCTGGTCCTGGTCCACGGCTGGGCCATGCATGGCGGCATCTTCGCGCCGCTGCTGCCGGCGCTGGCCGCGCGCTTCACCGTGCACCTCGTCGACCTGCCGGGCCATGGCCGCAGTACCGAGCGCGACGGCCCGCTGGACCTGCGCGCCAGCGCGGTGCGCCTCGCCGAAGCCGTGCCGGGCGCGCTCTGGTGCGGCTGGTCGCTGGGTGGCCTGGTCGCGCTGGAAGCCGCGCTGGAGCGCCCGCTGCACGTGCGCGGGATCGCGCTGATCGCCGCCAACCCGCGCTTCGTGGTCGGCCCGGACTGGCCGCACGGTGTGGATCATGCGGTGTTCGACGACTTCGCGCGCGAGCTCGCCACCGACTGGCGCGGCACGCTGGACCGCTTCCTCGCGCTGGAATGCGTGGGCTCGGACCGCGCCCGCAGCGAGCTGCGCACGCTGCGCGCGCATGTCTTCGACCGCGGCGAGCCGGCGCTGCACGTGCTGGACGATGGGCTCAAGATCCTCGCCGACACCGACCTGCGCCTGCACCTGCCGGAACTCGACTGCCCCAGCTTGTGGATCGCCGGCGCGCGCGACCGCCTGGTGCCGGCCTCGGCGATGGAGGCCGCGGCAGCAGCCGCGCCGCGGGGCTCGTTCGTGCGCATCGACGGCGGCGGGCACGCGCCCTTCGTCGGTCACCCCGAGCGCGTGCTTCACGCTTTGGAATCGTGGCCCTCGACTAGGTGAGCAGATGTATCCCCGACCTTGGGCCGCGAGGCGCGCTGCGAAAGGCCGAATCGAAAGCGGGCAATGGCTGCTCGATCACGGCTTGGCCTTCCTTAGAAGGGCCCTGCCTAGGTTTCTCACGCCCTCAACCTCGCGGGGCGTGTAGATCCCGCCAAGTGTCTCTTCCCAGCTATAGCCTGGCATGCACCGACCGAAGTACGTGCATGAGGAGATCGTTCGCAGAGTGCCGGGTCCACAGCCGCCAGTCCACTCGCAAACCGCATACTGGGCAGCCAACCGTCGAAGCTCAACTCGACGATCCAGGCCGATGCCATCAGGCAATGATCGATCAAAGTCCATGAACAACGGCTCTGTTCCGCCAATCGCGGCCAAGTCGAGCGCTCTTTGGAGAACTTCTGGACTTTCCGTTTTCGATGCAATATCCATGAGCGTTTTCTGATTCTCAGAGTCCGCCAAGACTTCAGGATCCGCGTCCGCTAGGGAACCAAGGAACGCGAGCGCCTCCTTGTTCGGATCCGAATCGGAGGTCCGAGCGGCGTGCTCCGCAACTGCCGCCAACTGCCCGGCGTCCACATCGCCGCAGAAGCCCCGGAGCATCGTCACAAACTGTTTGTGATCGCGACGCTTTGCTTCAACTCTGTTGGCGCTTTCGCCGCTACGAAGGGCAGCCAGGCCGTTGACGAAGGATTCGCTACTCAGGTAGCCGCAATACTGGGAAGCGCGCATGAGTTGCTGGCGAATATCGAACGAATCGGTTGGCAGTGCTACAGCTAAAGCCAGCAAATTTCTTGCGCTGGTTGCTCGATAAACGTCTTGGATCTCCGCAGGTTCCTTGCCAGCCTGAGGATGCGGAACCGGGTGCATTGCGGCAGCATCGTCGAGGTGCGACTGGCTGGTGTTTGAATGATCGATGCGTTCCATTCTATCCGACGCGCCATCGCCAGCGTGCGCCGAAAGCTGCTCAACATTCCTTTTCTGCAGATACAGAGTTCCTCCGCCGACAATCAACAGAACGATCGCCAAAAGTCTAAGTTCATTTTTCATTCCAGCCTCAACGATAAGGATGGCACAACAGCCGGCGCACGATGTTTCGATGCGCCGACTGTCGATGTCGCTTGTGTCATCGGGCGATCCTGCGCGCGCTGCTTCGCCCAAGAATCGCCGGGTCAGCTGCGCACGCGTCGCCTTCAGCGATGCGTGCGGGCCTGCCCTAGTTTGGTACGCACGGACCAGATGGAACAGGGCAGTAGGTTTCGTACGGATCGGTGACCGTGTACAACTGCGTGGCATCAGCAAAGTGCACGATGAAAGTCGTGCCCGGGCTTACGATAGGCCGAACTCGGCGAAGACGAGCAAGCTTCCGCATCCTTTACAGCCTGATCGGCGGACGAACAAAGCGCTCGATTGGCGGGCACAGTAGCTTGCTTAAGCGCAGCAAACCGGAGTCCGCCGCCTCCAGTAGGGCGGATGACATGTACGCGACCTGACCCCGGCGCGCCACCATAGGTTGTGCCCGTCGTGGTAACTTGCGGCATGCAGGGCGTGCTTTGGGTGTAGGCGTCGCCGTCGTCGACAACTTCACCTGAGAACGCAGTTTGCGATGTTGAGTCACCGATCGCCTGAACGACGCCCCCCCCACCTCCGCCCTCGCCAGGCCCGGACCCTGCGGCGAAAACCTCAACGTCCGTGTCCGGGTCGAATGCAGCGCCGTCGGCAGCGGGATAGTATCCGGAGTCAATCAACACCCACGTACCGGCGGTCGTTCCGGGAGCGTAGATGCCCACATTCTTGCCGTCGCCACACGCGAGGGCCGCAGACTGCCCTGCAGCAATGAGGAGCAAGCAAAGGCCGGCCTGCTTGTACTGAAGCTTCAAAATTCGTCCTTCTCCAAGTCGAAATCGGTCCATCGGATTCCCTCGCCTTGACACTATGATTTCCATTTTCGCTTGTCAAGGCCGCAAGAATTCGGTCAGGAAAGCAAAAAATGCGTTTGCCAGATCGCTCGAAAGCAGTTGTGACAGCGATCACACTTTGCACGCATATGCAGTTGCAGTTTCGTTACGCGATCAGTGGCAGCAGGCTTAGTTTGAGTACGCATTCCGGGGTTATGCCGCAGATGATGGAGCTGCATGATGGCGATGCTTTGTAATCTTCGATCGTTTTCGTCACACGATAGGCATACGAGGCAATGTGATTGACGTCCGCGCCGTGCGCCGCCATTTCGGCCGCGCGGCGAACACCTACGAGGCGGCCGCCGCGCTGCAGCGCGAGGTCGAGGCGCGCCTGCTGGAGAGCCTCGCCTTCGCCAAGGCGAAGCCGAAGGTGTTGCTCGACCTCGGCGCCGGCACCGGGCGCGCGAGCGCGGCGCTGAAGAAGCGCTGGCCAAAGGCGGAGGTGATCGCGCTGGATGCCGCGCTGCCGATGCTCGTTGCCGCGCGCGCGAATCAGGGCTGGCTGCGCAAGTTCTCGCGCGTCGCGGGCGATGCGCGCGCGCTGCCGCTGGGCGAGGGCGCGGTCGACCTGCTGTTCTCCAACCTCTGCCTGCAGTGGTGCCCCGACCTGCCGGCCGTGCTGGACGAATTCCGCCGCGTGCTGCGTCCCGGCGCCCTGCTGCTGTTCAGCACCTTCGGCCCCGACACGCTGCGCGAGCTGCGCGCGGCCTTCGCCACCGTCGACGACGCGCCGCACGTCTCGCGCTTCCCCGACCTGCCGGTGATCGGCGACGCCCTGCTGGCCGCCGGCTTCCGCGACCCGGTGGTCGACATCGACACCATCACCACCACCTATGTAGACGCCCGCGCGCTGATGCGCGAGTTGAAGGCGCTCGGCGCGACCAACGCCGCCAGCGGCCGCCCCGGCGGCCTCGGCGGCCGCCGCCGCATCGACGCCGCCTGCGCCGCGTACGAGGCGCACCGCATCGACGGCCGCCTGCCCGCGACCTGGGAGATCATCACCGCCATGGCCTTCGCGCCCGAGCCCGGCCAGCCGCGCCGCGCGCGCGAGGGCGGGGAGATCGCTTCCTTCGATGTGGCGAAGCTGCGCGGGAGCCGCGTTCGTCGCGACGATTGAGCAGGAACGCGCAGGGTGCAATGAGCGCAGCGAATTGCGCCGCGTCGATGGGGTCGGTGCAATTCGCTGCGCTCATTGCACCCTACGCATCGTGTGCACAATCGCGCAATATGTCAGTGCACCCAGGTCCTGTTCAAGGCGCGCAGACGCGAGCGAGCTCCGGCTCCAGCCAGCCATCAATGAAGTTTCGCGGCATGGCGTCACGGAACGGCCCGGCTAGCCGCTGCGCAGCCGCGCGTTCCGCCTGCTCGCGTTGTGCCGGGTTCAGCCGCGGCAGAATCGCTGCCACGTCCTCATCGATACCCCGGATCGTGGCGGCATCCGCAAAGGTGCGAAGTACGAGTCCCAACTCGAGCGCGCGTACCGGGTCCGCGTCTATCGGCAAGGTGCCAGACCGAGTGACGATCGCACCGCGCACGAGAGCTTGATAGAGCCCGATTAGCGCGAGCGGATCGCCAGCATCTACGGCACGCTGAAGAAACACGGGCGCCTCATTGCGGTACGCATGCAATGCATCGACCTGATCAAGCGGTCGCAGTCGATCGAAGCGGGGATTCAGCGCGTACCGTGCCATCGATCTCGGCTCGCCCAACTCGGCGGCCCGCCGCATCATGGCCGGGGCGAGCGCGGTCTGGCTGGCATCGAGGCCGGCACACACCTTGCGCGCGCGGGCGAGGCGCGACGCCATGGTTGCTGCACGCCGTGCAGCACGGCTCTCGTCTGTTGTACCGGGTCGCTCTTGCGCCGCCCAATCAACCAGCGTGGACTCGACCTGCGCAAGTTCCTCGAGGCCAGCACAGGTTTCGAGGTCCCACGCAAGCCGACAGGCGGCGTCTTGATCGCCGTTGCGAGCGCGTTCCGAAAGTTCATTGAAGACTTCGGTCAGCGGCCGATCGTCAGGTGGCAACGGTCGCGCCGTCGCCGGCGCCTTCGCCGGCGCGCCGTGATCAGGATTCGAGGGCGAGGCATCACGACCCGCGGTGGGGGACGTCGATAGCTTGGGACGCTGGTCGGTCTGTAGCGCAGATGCGTCGTCTGGATCATCGCCCACTGCAATCGCAAGACGATCCATCGGGGGCACTGGCTCGGGCACAGCCCGGTGCGGACGCCAGACCACGGCGACAAGGGCGAACAGCACGATCGCCGCGCCCAGCCCAATCACGACCTTCCGCGTCTGCTGCATACCCACTCCCTATCACGCATCCCGTTACAGCGAGGAATCCCAATCCACCGGCTGGGCCCTGGGCCCTGGGCCCAAGCCACAAGCCCCAACGCCCCTCAGGCCCCCACCTGCCGCAACCAATCCTGCAGGTTGTAGTAGTTTGTCACCCGCGCGATCTTGCCGCCGCGCAGGTCGAAGAAGGCGCCGCCCGGAAGCACGTAGCGCTGGCCGTTCGCCGGCGGCAGCCCCTCGTCGGTGGCGCGGTAGGTGCCGTGCACGACGTATTCGGCCGCGGCGCGCGCGCCGTCGGGGCAGGCCATGACCACGATGTCGCGCAGTTCCTCGCGGTAACTGCGGTCCATGCGCGCGAGGAAGGCGCGGAACGCGTCCTTGCCGACGCTGCGCCCGCCCTGGTTGGCGTCGTGCGCGACGTCGTCGGTGAGCTGGGCGAGCATGCCCTCCCAGTCGCCGGCGTTGAACGCCTTGTAGTAGGCGAGCACCGTGCTGGTGGCGAGGTCGGAACTGCGCTGGCCGTCGATCATCATGGGCGACTCCGGGAAACGTTCAGGCGGACTGCCACGGCAGGCGGTCGAGGTCGACGTTGCCGCCGCTGAGGATGATGCCGATGCGCCGGCCACGCCAGCGCTCGCGGGTGGCCAGCAGGGCGGCCAGCGGCACCGCGCAGGACGGCTCGATGATGACCTTGAGGCGGTCCCATTGCAGCCGCATGGCGGCGACGATGTCGGCCTCGGACGCGAGCAGGACCTCGACGCGCTCGCGGCGCAGCACCGCGAACGCGATGCGTCCCAGGTGCGCGCGCAGGCCGTCGCAGATCGTGTCCGGCACCATGTCGGTGATGCGGCGGTCCTGGCGCAGCGATTCGAAGGCATCGGCGGCCTGCGCGGGTTCGGCGCCGACCACCGCGGTCGCGGGGTCGATGCCATGCGCGGCGATCGCGGTGCCGGAAATCAGCCCGCCGCCGGACACCGGGGCCACCACCACGTCGAGCGGGCCGGCCTGCTCGATGAGTTCCAGCGTCGCCGTGCCCTGGCCCGCCGCCACCCGCGGATCGTCGAACGGATGCACCATCGTGCCGCCGGTCTGCGCCAGCACGCGCTGCGACTCGGACTCGCGCGCGGCCATGGTCGGCTCGCACAGGATCACGTTCGCGCCGTGCTCGCGCATCTGCGCAAGCTTGATCGCCGGCGCGTTGCGCGGCACCACCACGTGGGCCGGCACGCCGCGCAGCGCGGCGGCGATCGCCACCGCGGTGCCGTGGTTGCCCGAGGACTGGGCCACGATGCCGCGCCGCGCGGTCGCCTCGTCGAGCGCGAACACCGCGTTGCAGGCGCCGCGGAACTTGAACGCACCGCCGCGCTGCAGGTTTTCGCACTTGAAGTGCAGTTCCGCGCCCAGCAGGGCATCGAGTTCGGGATTGCGCAGCACCGGCGTGCGCAGCGCCAGCGGCGCGATCCGCGCGGCGGCGGCGCGCACGTCGTCGAAGGTCGGCAGGACGGGATCGAGCATCGCGGCGACATCGGGGGCGGGACGCGCATGATAGCCTCGCGCGCCCGCGCTCCGGATCGCCGTCGTGACCGCCCCCACCGCTTCCCGCGCCGTCGTGCGGCGCGCCGACTACGCCCCGCCCGACTGGCACATCGACCACGTCGACCTCGCCTTCGACCTCGACGCCGCGCGCACCCGCGTCCACGCCCGCCTTGCGGTGCGCCGCCACGGCAACCACGACCGGCCGCTGCGCCTCGACGGCGAGGGCCTGGAACTGCTGGCATTGCGGATCGACGGCCAGGAACCGGACCCGGCCCGCGTGGCGCACGCGCCCGGCGCGCTGGTGGTCGGGCTCGAAGGCGACGCCGCCACCGTCGAGACCGTGGTCGCGATCGACCCGTCGGCCAATACCGCGCTGGAAGGCCTCTACGCCGCCGGTGATTCCCTGCTCACCCAGTGCGAGGCGCAGGGCTTTCGCCGCATCACCTATTTCATCGACCGCCCGGACGTGATGGCGCGCTACACCACCGAACTGCGCGCCGACCGCGCGCGCTTCCCGGTGCTGCTGGGCAACGGCGACCTGGTGGCGGAAGGCGACCTGCCGGATGGCCGCCATTTCGCGCGCTGGCACGATCCGCATCCCAAGCCGTCCTATCTGTTCGCGCTGGCCGCCGGCCGCTTCGACCACGTCGAAGGCCGCTTCACCACCGCGGAAGGCCGCGAGGTGCTGCTGCGCGTGCACGCCGACCCGGGGCTCGCGCCGCGCTGCATGCACGCGCTGGATGCGCTGCGCCGCTCGATGGCCTGGGACGAGCAGCGTTACGGCCGCTGCTGCGACCTCGGGCGCTTCAACATCGTCGCCACCCACGACTTCAACATGGGCGCGATGGAGAACAAGGGCCTCAACATCTTCAACGCCAAGTACATCCTGGCCGATCCCGAGACCAGCACCGACGATGATTTCCTGCACGTCGGGGCGGTGGTCGCGCACGAATACCTGCACAACTGGACCGGCAACCGCGTGACCTGCCGCGACTGGTTCCAGCTGTCGCTGAAGGAAGGCCTGACCGTGTTCCGCGAACAGCAGTTCGTGGCCGACACCCATTCGGCCGCGGTGCGGCGGATCGACGACGTGCGCAACCTGCGCGCGCAGCAGTTCCCGGAGGACGCGGGACCGTTCGCCCATCCGGTGCGGCCGGACGAGTACGTCGAGATCAACAACTTCTACACCGCGACGGTGTACGAGAAGGGCGCCGAAGTGGTGCGCATGCTGCACGCCACGCTGGGCGAGACCGGCTTCCGCGCCGGCGTGGACGAATACTTCCGACGCCACGACGGCCAGGCCGTGACCTGCGACGACTTCCTCGCCGCGCTGTCGGCCGGCGGCGGCGCCGACCTGTCGGCGTTCGCGGCGTGGTACGCGCAGGCCGGCACGCCGCGACTGCGCGTGACGGCCGTGCACGACCCGGTTGCGCGACGCTACACGCTGGCGCTGGCGCAGCACACGCCCCCCACGCCCGGCCAGCCGGACAAACAACCGCTGCCGATCCCGGTGCGGCTGGCGCTGTTCGATCCGCGCGGCGAGCGCCTGCCGCTGCGCTTGTCGGACGAGGCCGCGCCGCAGGGCACGGAGCGCGTGCTGCTGCTGGAAGGCGCCTCGGCCCGCTTCACGTTCGAGGACGTGGCCGCGCCGCCGGTCGCCTCGCTGCTGCGGGGGTTCTCCGCCCCGGTAGTGCTGGAGCAGGCCGAGGACGCGGCGGGACTGGCCTTCCTCGCCCGCCACGACGACGATCCGTTCAACCGCTGGGAGTCGCTGCAGCGGCTGGGTGCGCGCGCGATCCTGTCCGCCTATCGCGGCGCATCCGACGCGCCGTCGTGGCGCGACGCGCTGGCGGCGGCGCTCGCCACGCTGCTGGCCGAACCCGCACCGGACCCGGCGTTCGTCGCCGAATGCCTGCTGCCGCCGGATGAGGCCTGGCTCGGCGAACAGGTGGACGCGCTCGACCCGCCAGCCCTGCACGCCGCGCGCGAGGGCCTGCGCGCCGACCTCGGACGCCGCCTGCACGCCACGCTCGCGGCGACCTGCGACGCGCTGGCCGGCGACGACGGCGCGCGCACCGACGCCGCCGCGATCGGCCGCCGGCGACTGAAGGGCGTGGCGCTGGGCCTGCTGGCCGCCGCGGATCCCGCCGCGGTCGCGCCGCGGGTGGCCGCGCTGCTGGACGGGGCGCGCAACATGACCGACCGTCTCGCTGCGCTGTCGCTGCTCCGCCGCCACGACCTGCCGGGCGCCGATGCAGCCTCGCAGGCGTTCAAGGCGCGCTTCCGTGACGATGCCCTGGTGCTCGACAAGTGGCTGGCGCTGGAAGCCGGCGCGCCGCGCGCGGCAGCGGTCGAGCGCGTGCGCGAACTGCTGGCCGACGATGCCTTCACGTGGCGCAATCCGAACAAGGTCCGCGCGCTGTTCGGCACCTTCGGGCGCGGCAACCGGGTCGCATTCCACCGCGCCGACGGCGCCGGCTACGCGCTGCTGGCGGACGCGGTGCGCACGGTCGATGCCCTGAACCCGCAAGTCGCGGCGCGCCTGGCCGCGGCATTCAACGGCTGGCGGCGCATCGAACCGGCGCGCGCGGCGAAGATGCGCGCGGCGCTCGAGGGGCTGGCCGCGGGGCCCTGTTCGAGGGACCTCGGCGAGATCGTCGGGCGGGCCTTGGCGTGACGCCACGAAGCGGCCTGCCGTTTCGGGCTTGCGCGGCTCTGGAACTGGGCCCAGGGCACAGGGCCCAGGGCCCAGAAGAGCAGTGGTGACCGCTGGGCCCTGGGCCCTGTGCCCTGGGCCCTGATTGCAGCCCTCACTTCCGCCTGGCCCCCAGCAAGCTGGTCAACGCCGACCCCGCCACCACCAGCGCCGCACCGACCCAGCCGATCCAGGCGATGCGCTCCGGCGCCACCAGCGCCGGTGCGAACGCGTGCGTGACCTCGACGGTGGCGACGGTCAGCAGGGGCGTGCAGGCCAGCACCACCGAGACGCGCGAGGCTTCCCAGTGCGCGAGCGCCTCGGCGAACGCGCCGTAGGCGAGCAGGGTGTTGAGCGCGCAATAGGCCAGCGCGGCGGCGTGCAGCGCATCGAGGCCGAGCAGGCTCGAAGGGTCCGCCAGCGGCAGCAGCAGCACGGTCGCCAGGACGTAGATCGCCGCCAGCACCTGGGTCGACGAGAAGTGGTTGAGCAACTGCTTCTGCAGCAGCGCATAGCCCGCCCACACCAGCGCGCCGAGCAGCACCAGCCCCGAGCCCCAGAGGTAGCGCGCACCCGACGCCGCCGCGGCCGCGATCTGGTCGGCGAAGAACAGGCCGAGCCCCAGCGTGACCGCGGCGAGCCCCACCCACTGGCCGGCGGTGAAGCGCTCGCCGAACACCCAGATCCCGCCCAGCGCCATCAGCAGCGGCGCGGCCTGGATCAGCAATTGCGCATTGTCCGGCGTGGTGAAGTCGAGCCCCAGCAGGTAGCCGAGGTAGTTGCCCACCAGCAGCACGCCGGCCGCCCCCAGCAGCAGCCAGCGCGCGCGCGGATGCCCGCGGTAGCCGCCGAGCCCCCCGCGCAGGCCGAGCCAGGCCATCACCACCACGGCGGCGAAGGCGAACCGCGCCCAGGTCAGGGTCCAAGGGTCGATCCGCTCCAGCGCGACCTTGAGCGCCACCGGCAAGGTGGCCCAAAGCGCCGCGGTGGCGAGCGCCAGCAGCAGGCCGAGGCGCCAGTGTCCGGTGGGTCGGTGCAGCGCCATGTCGGTCCCGGTGAGCCGCCGCAGTATAGGCTGGGCGGCAGGCCGCGGGGGTTCAGTGCGAATTCACCGCGGCAGGACCACGATGGCCGCACGTCGTTCCGATCGGAGATCCGTCATGCCTGCCTTCCGCGGTGCCGCCTTCGCCGGCGCGCTGGGCGCCCTGCTGCTGGCCGGCTGCGCCAGCTATCCCAGCACGACCTACTACTACGACGACGGCGCCTACGCCGGCGGCGACTACAGTTACGGCGAGCGCTGGGATGAGCGTCGGTACGAGGACGACGGCTACTGGTCGCCGGCGTGGTCGACCTACTATTCAACGATCCTGTACCCGCCGTACTGGCGCTCCTACGACCCCTGGTACACGCCCGGCTGGCACTACGGCTATCGCTACGCGCCGAATGCCGGCTGGCGGATCGGCTGGAGTCGCTCTTCGTACGATCCGTGGTGGGGCGGCGGCTGGTATTCGCCCTACCGCAGCGGCTGGTACGACCCGTATCGCTACGGCTGGCACGACAACCATCGCTACGGCAGCTGGTACGGCTGGTACGGCCATGACTCGCGCCGCGGCTGGCGCGACCACGAACGTCGCTACGGCCGCCGCGGCTACGAGGACTGGCGGCGCAGCGGCGGCGACCGCCGCGCCAGCGAGGAAGCCGAACGCATCGCGCGCCGCACCGGCGCCGACCGGCCGGGCTACGGCGGCCCGTCGGCCTCGCCGCCGTGGCGCGGCGGCGAACCCAGTGCCTACGACCGCCTGGATCGCAGCGCCGGCATGCCCGGTCGCCCGTCGCGCTTCGGCAACCCCGAGGCCGCACCCGCGCGCGCCGACGATCGCCCGCAGCCGCGCCGCGGCGAGGACGGCCTGATCGGCCGCCGCGACTCCGGCTGGATCGGCCCCGCCGAGGGCGGGGACGCCGCGCGCAACCTGCCGACCCGTGTCGGCGGCGACGTGGAACGCGGCGAGCCGGCCGAGGTGGAATCGCGCGCCTGGCGCAGCCGCGGCGGTTATCGCACGGTCGATCCCGCGCCGGCCGAGGAAGCGCGCCGCACGTGGTCCACCCGCACCATGGCGCCGCCCGACGACGGCGGGCGCCGCTACGGCACGCAGGGCGGCGGCGACGATGGCGGGCAGCGCCGCGGCTGGAATCGCGATGCGGCACCGGCCGGCGATGCGGAACCGATGCCGCGCTACGAGCGTCGCGAGTACTCGCGCGGCGCGCCGGCGGCGCGCTTCGAGGCACCGCAACGGTTCGAGGCACCGCAGCGCGATGAACCGTCGCGTTACGAAGCCCCCGCGCGCTTCGAGGCGCCGCAGCGCTTCCAGGCTCCCGAGCGTTTCGAGGCGCCGGCGCGCGACGAGTCGCCACGCTTCGAAGCACCCGCCCGCTTCGAGGCCCCCGAACGCTTCGAGGCACCTTCACGCGATGAATCGCCGCGCTTCGAAGCCCCGTCGCGCGACGACGGCGGCGATTCGAGCCGCCAGTTGGAGCGCATCGTCCGCGACGACGAGTAAGGGGTCACCGCGGCAAAAAAAAACGGCGCGACCGAAGTCGCGCCGCGATTGGGAAAGCGGGCCCCGCCGAGGGGGCCGGTGGATCAGACCGCGAGGCGCGTGAGGGCGTCGTTGAGGGTGGCGCGGCGCTTCCTGAGCGATTCCAGCACCTGCGCCTGCTCGTTGGCCGCGACGCGCTCGCGGAACTCCTCCAGGGCCATGTCGATCCGCCCGATCTCGATCATCAGGTCGTGGCGCAGGAAGACCGGATCGTTGCTGTAGTTGGTCGGCATGGCGCTCATGGGGCTCTCCGCGGTTCAGGTCTGGCTCGGAAACTGTGATGCACTTGGCATGCCAACCGTGATCCCCTTCCGGTTCCGCCCTGGGCCAGGGCTGGCCTGCCGCGGATGGACCCACTGCGTCACATTTTGACGGGGCAGTGGCAGGGCAGGTCAGGAGAGGCGGCCGGAATCCGGGAACGCGGTCACGTTTGCCGCAGAAACCGCGAGTTACCTTCGCCACTGGCTGGTCGGCTGCGGTTGGCGCAGACTTTGGTCCACTGGCGCCCGGCACACGGTCCTCAAGGATTCCCCCTGTTCCTCAAAGACCGCCGGGCGCCAGCCTCTCCTCCCTGAGCTCAGGCACGTCCCTGTCGTGCTTCCCGACCCGGCGCCCTGGCTGCCCCTGCGCAGCCCGCCGCGCGCGACGCGCGGCGTCGACCCGGGTTGGTGCAGCGGTTTGGAATGCAGCCGGCATGCCAACGCTGTCACGCCCTGCGGTTAGAATCCGCGACCTCCCGGCGCACGCTCCGCCCTGTCCATGGACCTGAATCGAACCTGGGACGTGATCGTGGTCGGCGGCGGCCATGCCGGCACCGAAGCCGCGCTGGCGGCCGCGCGCGCCGGTGCGGACACCCTGCTGCTGACCCACAGCGTCGAGACGGTCGGCGTGATGAGCTGCAACCCGGCCATCGGCGGCATCGGCAAGGGCCACCTGGTGCGCGAGATCGACGCCCTCGGCGGCGTGATGGCTGCCGCCGCCGATCGCGCCGGCATCCAGTGGCGCACGCTCAACGCGTCCAAGGGCCCGGCGGTGCGCGCCACCCGCTGCCAGGCCGACCGCGCGCTGTACCGCGCCGCGATCCGCGCCAGGGTCGAAGCGCAACCCGGGCTGGGCGTGTTCCAGCAGGCGGTCGACGACCTGCTGCTCGATGGCGGCCGCGCGGTCGGCGTGGTGACCCAGACCGGCCTGCCGATCCGCGCCCGCGCAGTGGTGCTCACCGCCGGCACCTTCCTCGCCGGGGTGATCCACGTCGGGTTGCGCAACCACCGCGGTGGACGCGCGGGCGACCCGCCGGCGACCACGCTGGCCGAGCGCCTGCGCGCGCTGCCGCTCGGCCAGGGCCGGCTCAAGACCGGCACCCCGCCGCGCATCGACGGCCGCAGCATCGACTGGTCGGTGCTGGAGGAACAGCCCGGCGACACGCCGCGCCCGGTGTTCTCCTTCCTCGGCAGCACCGCGGACCATCCGCGGCAGGTGTCGTGCTTCATCGCGCACACCACCGAACGCACGCACGAGATCATCCGCGGCGCGCTCGACCACAGCCCGATGTTCACCGGCGCGATCGAAGGCACCGGCCCGCGCTACTGCCCTTCGATCGAGGACAAGGTCACGCGCTTCGCCGACAAGGCCTCGCACCAGGTGTTCGTCGAGCCCGAGGGCCTCGGCACCCACGAGGTCTATCCCAACGGCATCTCGACCTCGCTGCCGTTCGAAGCCCAGGTCGCGCTGGTGCGCTCGATCCCCGGCTTCGAGCGCGCCCACCTCACGCGGCCCGGCTACGCGATCGAATACGACTACTTCGACCCGCGCGGGCTGCGCCATTCGCTGGAGACACGGGCGATCCCCGGCCTGTGGCTCGCGGGGCAGGTCAACGGCACCACCGGCTACGAGGAAGCGGCCGCGCAGGGCCTGCTGGCCGGGCTCAACGCGGCGCGCGCCGCGCGCGGCCTGGAGCCCTGGTGCCCGCGCCGCGACGAGGCCTACATCGGCGTGCTGGTCGACGACCTCGTCACCCACGGCACCACCGAGCCCTACCGCATGTTCACCTCGCGCGCCGAGTACCGCCTGCACCTGCGCGAGGACAACGCCGACCTGCGCCTGACCCCGCAGGGGCGCGCGCTGGGCGTGGTGGACGACGCGCGCTGGGCCGCGTTCGAGGCGCGGCGGCGCGCGATCGAGACGGAATCGGCGCGCCTGCGCGGCCTGTGGGCGGCGCCCAACAACGCGCTCGGCGCGCAGGTGCGCGATGCACTCGGGATCGAGGTCGCGCGCGAGGCCTCGGCCTTCGACCTGCTGCGCCGCCCGCAACTCGACTATGCGGCTCTGGCCACGGTGCCCGGCATCGGCCCCGGCGTCGACGATCCCGGCGTGGCGCTGCAGGTCGAGGTGGAGGCCAAGTACGAGGGCTACCTCGCGCGCCAGCGCGACGAGATCGCGCGCAACCGCGCGCAGGAGGGGCTGGCGATCCCCGGCGACTTCGACTTCGCCGCGGTGCGCGGGCTGTCGGCGGAGGTCGCGCAGAAACTGGCGCGCGTGCGCCCGGCCACGCTCGGCCAGGCCGCGCGCATCAGCGGGGTGACGCCGGCGGCGATCTCGCTGCTGCTGGTGCACCTCAAGCGCGCCGGGATCGCGGCGTGAGCCGCGCTGCGCGCCGCCGCTGACGGCGCGCGCCAGGACGCCGCATGCACGACGAACTCGAACAGCACCGCCGCGAGTACTTCACGCGCACGCGCCGCATCCGGCGCCTGCTGCGGCCCCTGCCGCGCCGCGCCACGGTGGCGAAGTACCCGCTGCTGAAGTGGTTCGCCGCCACCGCGCGCAGGAGCTGGTTCCTGTGGTCGTTCAAGCGCGGGCCGCTGCTGCGCGCGATCTATTTCGGCTCGGTGCTGTCCCTGCTGCCCTTGATGGGCATCCAGTTGCCGCTGTCGCTGCTGCTGTGCCTGGGCGTGCGCGCCAACCTGCCGGTGTGCGCGGCCCTGCAGTTCCTGACCAATCCGCTGACCGCGGTGCCGCTGTACGGCCTGACCTATCTGGTCGGCCACTGGGTGCTGCACCAGCTCGGCGGCGGCGAGGGCGCCTACGACCCCGCGGCCGCGCTGTCGCTGGTGCAGAGCGGCGAACTGTTGTCGGCCGCCGGCGACGTGCTGGCCGGTCTGGTGGTCGGCGGCGTGGTGGTCGGCCTCGCGGTCGGCGTGGTGGTGGACCTGGGCTGGCGGCTGCTCGCGTGGGAGGCGCGCGTGTTCCGCGAGCGCTACCAGCGCCTGCGCGAGCGCGCCGCGGCGCGCTCGGCGGCGCGCGATCCGGCGGGGCCCTGAGCGGAGCCGCCCACCGCGCGTCAAGTCTTCCCGCGCGGCGCTCGCGACCTACAATCCCGCTTCGGCCCGGTCCCGGGCCCCGTCGCCGGCGCCCCGCCGGCCCTTCGCCATCATTCCCGCACCGCATGCTCCCGATCGAACACCGCATCGCCGCCGACATCGGCGCGCGACCGCAACAGGTCGCCGCCACCATCGAACTGCTCGACGCCGGGGCCACCGTGCCCTTCATCGCGCGCTACCGCAAGGAGGCCACGGGCGGCCTCGACGACACCCAGCTGCGCCTGCTGGAAGAGCGCCTGAGCTACCTGCGCGAACTCGAGGAGCGCCGCGCCGCGGTGCTGGCCTCGATCCGCGAGCAGGGCAAGTCCACGCCGGAGCTCGAAGCGCAGATCGCCGAGGCCGACACCAAGGCGCGCCTCGAGGACCTGTACCTGCCGTACAAGCCCAAGCGCCGCACCAAGGCGCAGATCGCGCGCGAGGCCGGCCTCGAGCCGCTGGCCGCCGGCCTGCTGGCCGACCCGACGCAAGCGCCCGACGCTGCCGCCGCCGCCTTCGTCGACGCCGGCAAGGGCGTGGCCGATGCGAAGGCCGCGCTCGACGGCGCACGCGCGATCCTGATGGAGCGCTTCGCCGAGGACCCGACCCTGGTCGGCGAATTGCGCGAGCTGCTGTGGACGCGCGGCCAGGTGCGCGCGCGCGTGGTCGAAGGCAAGGAGACCGAGGGCGCGAAGTACCGCGACTACTTCGACCACGCGGAATCGATCGCGCAGATCCCCTCGCACCGCCTGCTGGCGCTGTTCCGCGCGCGGAACGAGGGAATTCTCGACCTCGAGCTGGCGCCTTTGCTGGAAGCCTCCACACCGCGGGGGGCTGTACAACAAGCCAGCGGAGCACCCGCCTCGTCGACGGCCCCCGATCCCGCCGTCCTCGCCGGCCACCAGGCCTGCGAGGCACGCGTCGCGCACCGCTTCCGCATCGAGAACCGCGGGCGTGCCGCCGATGGCTGGCTGGCCGAGACCTGCCGCCTCGCCTGGCGCGCGAAATTGCACCTGCACCTGACGCTGGACCTGTTCGGAAAGGCGCGCGATGCGGCCGAGGACGAGGCGATCCGGGTGTTCGGCGACAACCTCAAGGACCTGCTGCTCGCCGCGCCCGCGGGCCCCAAAGTCGTGATGGGCCTCGATCCGGGCCTGCGCACCGGCTGCAAGATCGCGGTGGTGGACGCCACCGGCAAGGTGCTCGGCACCCACACCATCTACCCGCACGCGCCGCAGAACCAGTGGGACGGCTCGATCGCGCAATTGGCCGCGGCCTGCCGCACGCTCAAGGTGGAACTCATCGCGATCGGCAACGGCACCGCCTCGCGCGAGACCGAGCGCCTGGTCGGCGAACTGATGCGCAAGCATCCGGACCTGAAACTGGCGAAGGTCGTGGTCAGCGAGGCCGGTGCGTCGGTGTATTCGGCCTCGGAACTGGCCGCGAAGGAGTTCCCGGACCTCGACGTCTCGCTGCGCGGTGCGGTGTCGATCGCACGCCGCCTGCAGGACCCGCTGGCCGAACTGGTCAAGATCGAACCCAAGGCGATCGGCGTCGGCCAGTACCAGCACGACGTCAACCAGGTGAAGCTCGCGCGCGCACTGGATGCGCGGGTCGAGGACTGCGTGAACGCGGTCGGCGTGGACGCCAACACGGCATCCGCCGCGCTGCTCGCCCGCGTGGCCGGCCTGTCGGCTTCGGTGGCGGAGAACATCGTGCGCCACCGCGACGCCCACGGCCCGTTCCGCACCCGGCGCGACCTGCTCAAGGTGCCGCGCCTCGGCGACAAGGCGTTCGAGCAGGCCGCGGGCTTCCTGCGCATCCCGCACGGCGACGATCCGCTGGACGCCTCGGCGGTGCATCCCGAGGCCTATCCCGTGGTGCAGAAGATCGTCGCCGACAGCGGGCGCGAGGTGCGCAGCGTGATCGGCGACGGCACCTTCCTGCGCGCGCTGAAACCGGAGCGCTTCACCGACGAGCGCTTCGGCCTGCCGACCGTGCGCGACATCCTGAAGGAACTCGAGAAGCCCGGCCGCGATCCGCGCGGCAGCTTCGTCACCCCGTCCTACGCCGAGGGCGTCGAGGACCTGAAGGACCTGGTACCCGGCATGGTGCTCGAGGGCCGCGTGACCAACGTCGCCGCGTTCGGCGCCTTCGTCGACGTCGGCGTGCACCAGGACGGGCTGGTGCACGTCTCGGCGCTGTCGCACAAGTTCGTGCGCGACCCGCGCGAGGTGGTCAAGGCCGGCGACATCGTCAAGGTGAAGGTGCTGGAGGTCGACCTCGCGCGCAAGCGCATCGCGCTCACGATGCGGCTCGACGACGCCCCCGGCGAATCGCGCGGCGCGCCGCGGCCGGATGCGCGACGCGAGGCGCCGCCGGGC
>JAJTHZ010000120.1 GCA_021299185.1 Lysobacteraceae bacterium
ACGACTCAGGCCCCAAACCGGCGCTTGCGAAGACCCCCAAGAACCCCGCATCCTGACACCCCGTTCGAGCCCCGAATCAGCACCCGCCGACTGGCTCCATAACGGCGATCATGGGTGGCTCCTTTGACCCGGTCGGTGACATGCCATGAACTCGGCGAATGTTGGGGGTCGCAGGACGCCGCCAGCCATGCGTCTTGTGGCGGCGCCAGCGGCTTGCGGCAGCCGGCGATGACGCTACGGCCCGGGCCCCGTCCTTCGGTGGAGATCACGCGTGCGGCCGTGCGCGGTTGCCGCCGGCGGGTTCGCGCTGCCGGTGGCATCCGTGGAATCCCTAAACGAAAACGCCGCGCAGTGCGCGGCGTTTTCGGTGCAGCGGCTGGAGCGATCGCTCAGTAGCGATAGTGTTCCGGCTTGTACGGCCCTTCGACCGCCACGCCGAGGTAGTCGGCCTGCTCCTGCGTGAGCGTGGTCAGCTTGACCCCGATCTTCTCCAGGTGCAGGCGCGCGACTTCCTCGTCGAGCTTCTTCGGCAGGCGGTAGACCTTCTTCTCGTAGAAGTCCTTGTTCGCCCACAGGTCGATCGCGGCCAGGGTCTGGTTGCTGAACGAGTTCGACATCACGAAGCTCGGGTGGCCGGTGGCGCAGCCGAGGTTGACCAGGCGGCCTTCGGCGAGCAGGAAGATCTCGCGCCCGCCGGGCAGGATGTACTTGTCGACCTGCGGCTTGATGTTGACCTTCTTCACGCCGGACATGTTGTTCAGCGCGTCGACCTGGATCTCGTTGTCGAAATGCCCGATGTTGCAGACGATGGCCTGGTCCTTCATCTGCTGCATGTCGGCCAGCGTCAGCACGTCCTTGTTGCCGGTGGTGGTGACGTAGATGTCACCGCGGCCGAGCGTGCTCTCGACGGTGTTGACCTCGAAGCCTTCCATCGCCGCCTGCAGGGCGTTGATCGGATCGATCTCAGTGACCACGACGCGGCAGCCGTAGGCGCGCAGCGAATGCGCCGAGCCCTTGCCGACGTCGCCGTAGCCGCACACCACCGCGACCTTGCCGGCCAGCATCACGTCCATCGCGCGCTTCAAGCCATCGGCCAGCGACTCGCGGCAGCCGTAGAGGTTGTCGAACTTCGACTTGGTGACCGAGTCGTTGACGTTGATCGCCGGCACCAGCAGCTTGTGCTGCTCGGCCAGCTGGTAGAGGCGGTGCACGCCGGTGGTGGTTTCCTCCGACACGCCGCGCCATTCCTTGACCACGTTGGTCCAGTAGCCCGGGCGCTCCTTGGCCACGCGCTTGAGCAGGTTCTTGATCACCTGCTCCTCGTGCGAACCGCTCGGCGTGTCGACCCAGTTCGAGCCGTGCTCGAGCTCGTAGCCCTTGTGGATCAGCAGCGTCACGTCGCCGCCGTCGTCGACCACCAGCTGCGGGCCCTTGCCGCCCGGATGGGTGACGGCGTCCAGGGTCAGGTCCCAGTATTCCTCCAGCGTCTCGCCCTTCCAGGCGAACACCGGGGTGCCGGACGCGGCGATCGCGGCCGCGGCGTGGTCCTGGGTGGAGAAGATGTTGCACGAGGCCCAGCGCACGTCGGCGCCGAGATCCTTCAGGGTCTCGATCAGCACCGCGGTCTGGATCGTCATGTGCAGCGAGCCGGTCACGCGCACGCCCTTGAGCGGCTGGGTGGCGGCGTACTTCTTGCGGATCGACATCAGGCCCGGCATCTCGTGCTCGGCGATCTCGATTTCCTTGCGGCCCCAATCGGCGAGGCCGATGTCGCGGATCTTGTAGTCCGTGGGCAGGTTCTTGACGACAGCGTTCATGGCTTTGCGCTCCGTAATGTCAGCGGAAGCGGGCGCCGTTTTCGGTAGAGACCCGAAATCCCGCCGAGCCTGATCCCTTGCCGTGCAGTGCACGGCCGGGCTTGCAGCGCCCCTCGGCGGGGAGGAGAGGGCCATGATTATAGGTTGCCCGCGTGACGGGACGGTACCGGCGCCTGTCGGGGCGGTCCTGAACTGGTGCACCAGCATTTGATGCGATAGCATCAACCGCATGCGCACCACCCTCGACATCGACGACGATGTGCTGGCCGCCGCCAAGGCGCTGGCCCGGCGCAGCAAGCGCAGCGCCGGCGCGGTGATCTCGGAACTCGCCCGCCGCGGGCTCACCGAGCCGGCGGCACGCCCGCGCGCGTCGGTGGCCGAACCGAAGGCCTTCTACGGCTTCCGTCCGCAGCCGGCCGAAGGCCGTCCGGTGACCGACGACCTGATCGACCGCCTGCGCGAGGACGCCGGCGACTGATGCGCGCGCTGCTGGACATCAACGTCCTGATCGCGCTGCTCGATGCCGACCACATCCACCACGGCCGCGCGCGCGACTGGCTGTCGTCGAACATCGCCGCCGGCTGGGCGTCCTGCCCGCTGACGCAGAACGGCTACGTCCGGGTGGTCAGCCAGCCCGCGTATCCGAAGCCGCTGTCCCCCGCGGCGGCGATCGGCCTGCTGCGCGAGGCCTGCGCTACGCGCCACCATGCGTTCTGGCCGGACGACGCCAGCATCCTCGACGAGGCGCGCATCGACGCCAGTCGCATCCATGGCCCGCGGCAGCTCACCGACGTCTACCTGCTGGCGCTGGCGCAGGCCCACGGCGGGCGCTTCGTGACCTTCGACGCCGGCGTGCCGCTGGGTGCGCTGCGGCGGGCGGCCGGCAAGCACCTGGTGCAGTTGTAGCAACCGCCTGGGGCGCTCGTCGGAACCCAGCGCCATGGTGCCCGCACCGCGGGGTGGTTTCGCGTCAGCGCATGCGCGTGCGGATCGCCATGGCAGCGAGGACGAACAGCGCCATCGCCATCGCCCCCCAGCCCACGCGGGTTCCGGCGTCAACGGCGATTGCTG
>JAJTHZ010000005.1 GCA_021299185.1 Lysobacteraceae bacterium
AGGCCGCTGCCGGCGTTGATGGTCATCGCGGCCGGCGCGCTGCCGAGCGCGTAGGTGAGCGAATCGTTGTCGGCGTCGGTGGCGTCGACGTCGTAGGCATAGGCCGCACCGGTCGTCGCCGCCGTCGGCGCCGTGCTGGAAATGACCGGCGGACGATTGGCCTGCGCCACGGTGACGGTGAAGGTCTGCAACGCCTCGCCGCCGCGGCCGTCGGTCACCCGCACGGTGACGCTGTTCGCGCCGACTTGGGCGGCGGCGGGCGTCCAGGCGATCAGGCCGCTGCCGGCGTTGATGGTCATCGCGGCCGGCGCGCTGCCGAGCGCGTAGGTGAGCGAATCGTTGTCGGCGTCGGTGGCGTCGACGTCGTAGGCATAGGCCACGCCGGGTGCGGCAGTGGTCGGCGCTGACGTCGTGATCACTGGCGCCGTGTTGCTGCCAAGCTGGCAGGCGCCGACATCGAAGCTGTTGTAGCTGGCCGACAGCCGGATGCGCTGACCGCGCACCGGACAACGATGGGTGTAGCGCGTGGTGCCGAGTTCGATTCCGCCGTTGCCAGCCCAGACGGCGCCGCCGATCTCACTGTCGGACCCTGACAGACGGACTGCGTCCGGCGCAGTGGAAGAGGTCGCGAACTGGATGCCGCGATGGAACGGCGAAAACCGGAACGTGTTGCCGCCCAGCGTGATGCGTCCGGTGGCGATGATCGTGGCGTTCGCCACGAGACCGCTGCCGCTGATGTCGACATCGCAGGGCACGTAATGGACGCCGGCGGCGAGCGTCGCGCCGGGCACATTGATGATCCACTTTCCACCGACACAACGCGCGGTCTGGTTGTGCCAACTCGCGCCCAGCGCCTGTGCCAACGCACCTCCCGGGGCGTACGCGGCCACATCGACCGCGAACGGCAGGCTGCGGGCACTCGTTTGCGCCGGGGCACGCAGGAAGCGGTTCTCGGTTCCGGATCCGGATCCGGAGAATGCACTGACCCAGCGCACGGAGCCACCGAAGTCGTTGCGTGAACCGTCCAGTCTCAGTCCGGCATTGCTGTGCACGGCGCCGTCGAGGACGCGGTTCTCGCTCCCGGACCACACGAAGGCATCGGCAGCAGCGCCATCCTGCGCCCACAGCGCGAACCTCTCGTTCGCCAGTTCGTCGGCGGAGGAGTAACAGGTCGCAGGCCCCTGGTAACGAAACGAGATCGTGCCCTGTCCGTTGCCCTGATAGGCAGTGATCTGCACTCGCACGAAACGTGCGTTGCGATAATCGAATCCGGCGCCGCGACCGCGGGTCTGATCCCAGGCCGGCACCACGATTTCGCGACCGATCAGCGCGGCCATCGCATCGCGAACCGCCGCGGCATTCATGTTGCCCGGCGCGCCCTGCATCCAGTCGCCGAGCGACAGGACGCGATCGCCGGACCAGTCAGGGTTGATGTATCGGAAGCTGTCGCCCGGAGGCACCAGGCTTGCAGCGAGCGTTGGTGCGTCATTGGCTCCATTCCAACTCAGCCAACTGAAGTTGCCGCTGTTCTGCCCGCGGGGAACGTTGTCGAACTGCGTGCCAGCGGCGGCGTTCCCGATCGTGGCGTTGGGCAGCGCGATCGGGTAGATCGGGCAGAAGTCGAGGGCCACCTGCAAGGCGAATCCCTGGGTCGCGCTGCCGCCGCGACCATCCTCGGCGCGCAGACCGACGTCATGGCGACCGATTTGGGCTCGACTGGCCAGGAAGGCGAGTTGGCTTCCAACGGTCGTGAAGCCCACGGGCGCCGTCGGCGCGCTCAGGGCCACCGCGTCGTTGTCCGGATCGAACAGGATTGCAGCGTGCCGCCACGTCTGCCCGACATCCACGACCAGGCTGCCCGGCGTGTTGAGGAACACCGGCGGCCGGTTGCTGCCACTGAGCGGGGGGATCGGTGTCGCGTCGACCCAGGGATTGCTGCCCGCCGCCTTGGTATCGATCAGGGTCGCGCCTTCGAACAGGCGATGGGTGGCAGCGCCGGTGGCGACAGGCGAGCGCAGGAGATACTCGCTGCGCCCGCGAATCTCGAGGCGAAGCGCGAAGGCGCTGCCCACGCCTTCGAGGGTGATGCTGCGCGCGGTCGTTCCGGAGTTACGCACACGCCAGATGGTGTAGGTGACGCCGGGTGCGCCCTCCATGCGGCCCATCGACGTCAGCCGGAGATTCGTCCCGCACTGCCCGGAGTCCGTGCCACCGTAGTCGAGCGCCACGACGCCGTTGCGTAGCACGAGGGTGTCCAGCGAGGGGGGCGGCTGCGAATGCGCGGAGGTCGCGGCGAGCAGCAGCGCGAACAGCGCGTAGCGGCAAGCCGCTTGCTTTCGCGATTGCAAACGCCATCGGGTGCGCGGCCGGAATGCGGCCAGGAACCAGCCAAGAACCATCCCCGCGGCAGACGCCACGGAGGCACGAATCGCCGGGTCACTCATGGTCGGTCGTCCCCTGTCGCGGCCCCCCGGCCGCGTCGATGTCCGTTCGATCGCCCCGCCATCTTCGCGCGGGTGCGCGCTTACTCCCGCCTCCGCCTGACCGGATCAAGAGGCCCCCGCAAGGTATTGCCAGGCCTCCTTGGTTGTCAAATCGAGGCCGCCCTGGCGTCGCGATGGCGATGGCGGCGCGACTGCAGGCGCTCTAGCGCACGACGATCTGCGCGGCGTCGCTGACGCGGACGTGGGTCTGGTAGTAGTACTTGCCGGTCGGCGCGCCGTTGGCCGTGAAGTCGATCCGCTCGCGCCGCGCGGTGCCGGTGATTACGATGCGGCGCCCGCGCAG
>JAJTHZ010000080.1 GCA_021299185.1 Lysobacteraceae bacterium
AAGCGCTCCTTGCGGGTCGTCTTCCCCTTGCCGGCGAACTCGGCATCGCCAAAGGTGAGCTGGGCCATATCTGGGACGTCGCGACTGGGTGTGGTTCAATCAGACCACAATTCGAGGGACTTGTTCAGAGGTTCCCTAGCGTGCCGACCGAGTCCCCAGGCGGCGTGACGACATGACCCCGTCGGAAATGCAGTGGACCCCGGAACTGCGGCAGCGCTGGCAGGCGATCGCGATGCACGCCATCGGCGGGGAGTCGGCAGAAGCCTTCCTCGCGCGACTGGCCCGCGAACAGGCGTGGTCGCGCGCCGAGGCCGGACAGGCGATCGTCGAGTACCGGCGCTTCTG
Source organism: Lysobacteraceae bacterium (assembly GCA_021299185.1). Classification (GTDB taxonomy): domain Bacteria; phylum Pseudomonadota; class Gammaproteobacteria; order Xanthomonadales; family Ahniellaceae; genus UBA4656. Next base: position 346 of record JAJTHZ010000080.1, read on the forward strand.
TTTCCTCGCCTGCGTCGCCGGCCACGAGGCGACGCCCAGCGAGGAGGTCGATGCCGTCTGGCACCTGCACCTGCTGCACACGCGCGACTACTGGCAGCGCTTCTGCGTGCAGGCGCTCGGCACGGAACTGCACCACGGTCCCACCCGCGGGACGGTCGACGCGGCGCGCTACCGCGAGCAGTACGCGATGACGCTGCAGTCGTACGAGGCCTTCTTCGGGCCACCGCCGGTGCGCTGGTGGCCCGATGCCGCGCGCCGCTTCGCCCGGCGCACCGCACCGCAGTCGTACGATCCAACCCGCTACCTGCTGCTGCCGCGCCCCCGCTGGCCGCGGGCGCTGCGCGCGCTCGGTGCATCGCTGGCGGCGCTGCTCGCGCCGGCCGCTTCGGCGGCGACGCCCGCCAATCCGCTGGACTGGACCGGCGGGGAATTCCTCGCCCTGTTCGCGGCCTGCATGGGCGCCGCGCTGGTCGCGAGCCTCGTGCTGCGCGCGGTCCTGCGATCCATCTTCGCCGGTCCGTCGAGCGGCGCGAGCGACCTGACCACCTGGGAGATCGCGTGGCTGGCCGGTGGTCCAGGCCGCGTGCTCGATGCCGGCGTGGCGGAACTGCATCGACTCGGTCGCATCGAGATCAAGCCTGGCGGGACGCCGGCGGTGGCCGATGATGCGCGGGGCCTCGATGGCCCGCTGCGCGCGATCCACGAGGCGATCGACCGCGAGGGCGGCGTGGCGAGGATCGAGGCGCACGCCAGGCCGCGGCTGCGCGCGATCCGCGCCGGGCTCGAGCGGCGCGGCCTGTGGTTCGACGACGCCACCGCGGCGCGCATCGCGCTGATCAGTGCCGTGCCCTGGGTGCTGGCGCTGGGGCTGGGCGTGGCGAAGATCGCGGTCGGTCTGTCGCGCGACAAGCCGGTGCTGTTCCTGGTCCTGCTGTGCATCGTGTGTGCGCTGGCCGCGCTCGGCTTCTACGCAAAGCGCCCCGGTGCAACCCCGGCCGGGCGCGCGCTGCTGCGCGACATGAACGCGCGCCACGCCACGCTGCGACGCGCGCCGCGGGCCGAGCAGATCGCGCTGGCCGTCGCCCTCGCCGGCACCAGCGTGCTCGCCGGCACCGCGCTGGCGGGCTGGCACGAAGCGCGCCACCCGCCATCCTCAGGCGGCGATTCCGGCGGCGGCAGCGAGAGCAGCGGCGGCGATGGTGGCGGCAGCGGCTGCGGCGGGTGCGGCGGCGACTGATCATCGCGGCGCACGCGCCGCTCCCACAAGGGTGGAGCAAGGCCGCAGTCCTGCCGTCGCGCCCCAATCGGGCGCGTCACCTGTAGGAGCGCTGCGTGCAGCGCGACCGGGTTGCAACAAGCCCGAAAAGCATCGCGGTGCACGCCCCGCCCTCACCCGGAATCGGCAGCGCCGCTAGGGTTCGAAGCCGTTGCCGAACACGTCGATCGTTACGCAGGCCACCGCCAGGCAGATGCTGCCCGCGCCGCAGGGCGTGCCGTCGGCGCGCGGGCGGTTGCGGCAGCCGGGGGCGCCGCGGCAGGAGTCGGTGGTGCAGGCATTGCCGTCGTCGCACGACACGCCCTCGTCGATCTGGGCGTCGCAATCGTTGTCGCGCGCGTCGTAGACCTCGGCGAGCCCCGGCCGCACGGCGGCGAAGTCGTCGTTGCAGTCCATCGGCGGCACGAAGCCGTCGGCATCGAGGTCGCGGGCGAAGGCGACGCTCTCCGGCGTGAGCACGCACTGGCCCTGGGCGTTGCACACGGCGCCGGCCGTGCCGCAGGCGGTTCCGGGGGGTGCGTTGACCGTCGCGCAACTGCTGCCGCTGCAGGTGCGGCCGGTGCACAGCGAATTCACCTGCGCCGGGCACAGGCCCTCGGACGGGGCGCCTTCGTCGCTCGCGCCGTTGCAGTTGTCGTCCAGGGTGTTGCAGCGCTCGCGCACGCCGGGATTGAACTGACGTCGTTCGGGTTGCAGGCCCCGATGCCGCTGCTTTCCTCCGGGTTCTACCAGCCGTCGCCGTCGTTGTCGCGCAGCGCGCAGGTGCCGGCGCTGCAGTCTTCGTCGGCATAGCAGGCCGCCCCGCAGGCGCCGCAGTGGGCAGCGGATGACTGGGGGTCGATGCAGACGCCGTCGCAGCGGGTCTGGTTCGGCAGGCAATCCTGGGCCGCCAGCGGTCCCGCGAGGGCGAGTGCGGCGAGGGCGATTGCAAGGCGGAGCATGCGGGCCATGGGCGGCTCCCGGCGGACCATGCGACAGGTCGGTGTCGAGAATACCCCGGAAACGCCCGCCAACCCGCCACACCCGCGCACCGCGCGGGTCGTCGGGCCGGTCAGCGCGGGGCGTTGCGACTCGCCCTCGCCGCGCAGCCGCGCGCCGACGCTCGGCCCGCGATCACGAGGATCACCGGCGCTCAGGCCCCGCTGACCGCCGGCGCCGTGGCGAACGGCTTGATCCCGAAGTGCGGGTAGACCTCGGCCGGGAAGTAGACCGTGCCGTCCTTGACCACCATCCGGATGCGGCGCAGTTCGCCGAGGTCCTGCGTGGGATCGCCCGGCACGAGGAAGAAATCGGCCAGTTTGCCGCGTGCGATCGAGCCGAGGTCCTGGTCCTGGCCGAGGTAGGCGGCCATGTCGAGCGTGGCGCGACGCAGGGTCTGCGCCGGGGTGAAGCCGATTTCCTCGAACAGCATCAGTTCGCGGTGGAACGCCAATCCGCCGCCGAGGTCGGTGCCGGGGATCAGGAACACGCCGCGCTCGCGCATCTCGCGCACGGTGGCGAGCAGGGTGTCCCACGCGCCGGCATAGGCTTCGCGGTCGCCGGGTGCGCTCATGTCGGTCCAGGCCTGGCGCACGCCGCGCTGCCACTCGGGCGGCATGTGGTCGAAGACATCGGCCACGCCGCGCGGGATCTGCCCGGGCTGGTTGAGCAGCAGGTTCTCGTGGATCGCGATGGTGGGCTCGACCGCGACCTTGCGCTCGACGATGCGGTCCAAGGTCGTGCGCACGCGCGGCGACCGCAGGTCGAGGCCGGCGAGGCGCTTCAACGCGGTGAGCCGCAGCAGCGTGCGCGTGTCCTCCTCGGGCCCCAGCACCCAGCCCAGCATGATCTGGTTGATGTGGGTGAGCTCGTCGTAGCCCGCGTCGATCATCGCGTCCGCATTGCTGAAGGCCGGGACGTGGCCGGTGGCGCGCAGGCCGAGGCGATGCGCTTCCGCCACCGCGGCCGCCGACCACTTCGGGTTCATGCTGTTGTAGAGCTTGACCTGGTGGAAGCCGCGCGCGGCGTACCAGCGCACCGCGTCCAGCGCCTCGGCCTCGGTGCCGACCAGGATGCCGTTGTTGGAGTTGAACGGGCTGCGGCCCTCGATGAAGCCGGAGCGCGCGATGCGTGGGCCCGCGACCTTGCCGGCTTCGATCGCGGCGATCAGCGCATCCAGCACCGCGTTGTCGTTGCCCATGTCGCGGCTGGAGGTCACGCCCGCGACCACGTTGAGCAGGGTGCCGGCCTGCCCGGTGTGGGCGTGCATCTCGTACAGGCCGGGCACCAGGGTGCCGCCTTCGCCGTCGATGGTGACCTCGCCCGGCGTGGTGGGCGCATCGGCGGGCTGCACGCCGGCGATCCGGTTGCCGCGGAACACCACGCTGTGCGGACCGGTCAGCGCCAGCGTCGCCGGATCGAAAACGCGCACGTTGCGCACGCGCACCGGGGCGTCGAAACGTTTCGCGGTCTTGCGCTGCAGGTCCTCGTGGCGCTCGCGGGAGAGGCGCGCGGCGAGTTCGCGCAGGCGCGGGTCTTCCGCTTCGTAGCCCGCACGCACGACGGTCGAGCGCGGCGAGAGCACGGCGAACAAGCCACCGGCTTCGTCGAGCAGCAGGTAGGAGGGGTCGAAATTCAGGCCCGAGAGCACGTTCACCCGCACCGTGATCTTCGTCGTCTCGGCGCCGACCTTGAGCGACTCGCCCTCGGCGCGCATCAGCTCGCCGCCCGGCAGCGCCGGCAGCCGGCGGTCCTCGTCCGCGCGCAGCGCGCGCGCATACAGGCCCAGCGCCCACGGGCTGGCGCTCTGGCCGACGTAGACGTGCGGACCCTTCACCGTCGTCTTGCCCTTGCCGGCGCTGTCGGTCCAGCGCGCGCGGTTGCCGCGGCGCTCGAAGGATTCGTCGACCTTGCTGCCGAAGGTGGTGGCGCCGGTGATCGTCCACGCCACCGGCAGCCCGTCGGCGCCGAGGCGCAGCGTTTCGGCGATGGTCGGGCCGCGGCCGTTGTTCTTGACGTCGTAGTTGATGCGCAGCGCATCGCCGTCGGCGGTGACCTTGACGTGGCCAACGCGGTTGCCGCCGATGACGACGGTGTAGGTCTCGTCGGCGGCGCCGGCGCCGGCGGGCAGGGTGCTGCACAGCGCCAGCAGGATGCCGGCGGCGAAAGTCTCGGCGTGGCGCATGGGGCCCCCACTCGGATCGAGCCCGCGACTGTGCGCGATACGGCGTGGGTCGGCAACCGCCGGAGGGCAGGCAGCGAGGGGCGGCGGGCGCCGCCCGGCGCCACCCGGTCGCGGCGGTACCAGGTCGCCGCCTGTCGTTTCGCCCGCCGATTTCCGTTCTTCCCCCCGAGCCCGAGACCCGGAGGGTCCGATGTCCCTGCGTCCCCGCTGCATTGGCGCCGACCTGCCGGCGACGTTCGCCGCGCTGGCGGTCGTCGCGTTCGCCCCGTTCGCGAACGCGATCCCGCCCCCGCCGAACTTCACCGTCGAGATCACCACCCAGCCCAACAACTACGTGGTGCAGGGCGTGAACAACCCCGCCTCGCCGCACTACATGCACGGCCTGCAACTGCTCTCGGGTGCGTTCGCGCTGGACAGCAACCTGCCGCCGCAGCCGGGGCAGCCCGCCGGTTACCACCCGGGTTACATCAACACCGGCTTCCTTGCACCGTACTTCAGCGAGGGTACCCGCACCGTGCAGTTCTACGATTGCAAGGTGGAGGATGACCCCGAGGATCAGGGCTGCGACAACGGCATGGCGACCCTGGGGCGGATCCTGATGCCGACCTCGGTCTACCAGACCAAGAGCGCGTCCTGCATCCGCGGCATCCTCGGCCACGAACTGTTCCACCACATCCAGTTCCGCTACGCCGACAACGGCGGCGAGTCGGGCTGCAGCGGCGTGTGGGGCAAGACCGCCTGCGAGGGCATGGCGCGCGCGATGCAGGACAAGATCTACTTCGACCTCGACCTCGACCCGGAGGCGAGCTGCGTGGCGCCCTTCCTCGGCCAGGTGGAGAACTACCTCGACGAGCCCTCGATGCCGCTTTGGTCCTCGAGCTACGACGCGGCGCTGTGGTGGACCTGGCTGATGGAGCAGTACGGCACGGTGACCACCGAACCGCAGCGCGGCACCGACTTCGTCGCGCGCTGGTGGATGGACGCGCAGGAGAACATCGGCAGCCCCAGTGCGTGGTCGATCACCGACCGCACGATCAAGGAAACCCAGCCGACGCAGTCGGTGACCAAGGCTTTCCACGACTTCATCATCGCCAACGTGGTCAAGGACCTCGAGATCGCCAACACCAGCGCTTCGTTCCGCCAGCGCTTCTCCTACCGCGACGAAGACCCGGTGCCCGGGCGGGCCAACCTGCAGGACTATCCCCCGGTGTCGATCACCGACTCGATGGTGGTGCTGAACGCCGGCAGCCGCGAGGTGCCGTATTCGGTCGCGCCCTACGGCGCACGCTACGCCACCTGGAACGTGTCCGACTGCCCGACCGGGTCGATCCTGCGCTACGAGGTCGAGCCGAGCCAGTCGTTCCTGCCGGGCGGCTTCGGCGTCGTCGCCGACACCAAGAGCTTCTACGCCCTGATCCCGACCCAGGGATCGAACCCCGGCCGGCCGGCGTGGGTCTACAAGGCGCACACGCGCGACTGGACGCGCGAACTGGTGCAGCCGCTCGACCGTTACGAGCGGCTGATCACGGTCATCGCCGGCCGCTACGGCGACGTGCAGGGCGTGCACCGCGTGACCTGCGACACGGTGGCGCACGAGGCCGAACTGCCGTTCGCTTCGTCGACCAACCCGGTCACCCCGGGGCCGCTGGGTCCGGGCGAGTCGTTCATCCTCGACGTGCGCGTGCCGCCGGTCGGCACCAATCTGCGTGGCGCGCTGCGGGCGGTCGACGCCGAATCGATCGCGATTGGCGGCGGCGTCCCGCTGCGGCTCGAACCGGGTCCGCGTCGCGATCCGAACCTGGCCTTCGCCTTCCGCGCCACGGTCGATGGCACGGCGACCGTGGCGCCCGGCGACTACGACTTGACCCTGGAATTCGGCGGTCGCACGACGACGATCCCGCAGGCCTTGCGCATCGGCCCGGCCGCGCCCCAGGTGCTGCTGGCCCTCGACACCACGGCCAGCATGGCGCAACCGACGGCCGCGCCGAAGCTCGCCGTGCTGCGCCGCGCGGCGCGCAACCTCGTCTACGGCCTGCCGGCCGAGGCGCGCCTGGGGCTGATCGCCTTCGCCGGCAACGGCACCGAGCCCGACCAGGACGCGACGCTGCGCGCACCGCTGCAGGCGCTGGACGCCGCGCACCGCGAGCGCGTGCGCACCGCGCTCGACGCGCTGGTCGCCGGGCCCGGTCGCACCACACCGCTCGGCGATGCGCTGGCGCTGGCGCTCGCCGAGTTCGGCGCGCGCGCCGAACCGCGCCAGCGCCGCCACGTGGTGCTGCTCAGCGACGGCTCCGAGAGCGAGGGTCAGCGCTGGGCCGACGTCGACCAGGACGTGATCGCCGCCGGCATCGCGGTGCACACGATCGCGTTCGGGCCGCAGGCCGACCAGCCGCTGCTGGCGCGCATCGCGGCGGCCACCGGGGGCACCTACCAGTACGTCGACAGCGCCGCGGCCGCCGACGAGGCCGGTCTCGGCGAGGCCATGGCCAGCGTCGGCGACGTCGCACAGGACCGTACCGTGCTCAGCAACGAATCGATCACGATCGCCGGCAACAGCACGGAAACCGTGCGCGTGCGCGTGCCCGATGGACTGGCCACGGGAACGCGGCACCGGTTCTTCGCCGTGATCGACCGCACGCAGGCCGGTGTCGGCGGCATCGCCCAGGTTCGCGTGCTGCGGCCCGACGGCGTCGAACTGGTCGACGGCGTGGATGGCGCGCGCGTGCAGCGCATCGGCGACGACGTGGTGGTGGATGGACGGATCATCACCGGTGAGTGGTCGGTGCAGGTCACCGGGGCCGCGGGCGTGAGCGCGCTGCCGGTGCAGGTGCACGCCGCGGTGTCGGCCAGCGCCGGCCTGCGCGCCACGGTCGGTCTCGACCGGCCGCTCGGTCATCCGCCGACCGTCGGCGATACCCTGGTCGGCGACAGCAGCGTGGTGCAGGTCGCCTTGCTGCTGCCGGCGGTGCAGAAGGTGCGCGAGGCCGCGGCGCGCATGCGCTCGCCGGACGGTCAGGTGCAGCTCGTCGCACTCAACGACGATGGTGAGTACGGCGACGTGCGCGCCGACGACGGCATCTGGAGCGGCACGTTCCGGCGCCAGACCAGCGGTTCCCCGACCGCGTTCCCCGACGAAGACACCCTGCCCGGCGTGCGCGGCAGCTATCGTGCCGACGTGACGGTGGCGACGGCGGCCGACGCCGTGCCGACCGACCAGTTCAGCTTCAACTTCAGCAAGGTCCAGTGGGTCGTGCGCGGCGGGGGCACGCTGCCCGACACCGATCTCGACCTCATGCCGGATCGCTACGAGCAGCGCCATGTCTGCCTCGATCCGGCCCTGGCCGACGGCTCGATGGACATCGACGGCGATGCCCGCGCCAGCCTGCTGGAGTTCCAGTCCGGCACCGATCCCTGCGATGCGGATTCGGACGGCGGCGGCGAGGACGACGGCTCGGAAATCGCCCGCGGCGCGCAGCCGCTGGACCCGTCCGACGACGCCGTGCCGCGCATCGCCTACGCCGGCATCGAGGTCCCGGGCGACGAGCACGAGGTCATGCCCACGCTGGTTCCGCGCGCCCTGTACGGCACGTACGCCCACGATGCACGCTACGCCAGCATCGTCGTGCAGCGCGCCACGGCCGCCGGCGGGCCGTTCGTCGACGTGGCGACCCTCGACGCCGCGCAGGCGCGCGGCCGCTTCATCGACCAGCCGCCGACCGTCGGCCAGCGCTACTGGTACCGGCTGCGGCCGCGCGATGCCGCGGGTCGCCGCGGCGCACCGAGCGCGGTGTTCAGCGGCGTGCTGCGCAACGACCCGGCGCGGCCGCTGGGCAGCGTGAGCATCGAACAGGGCCGCCCGCGCACCGATCGCAGCGCGCTGCGCCTGCGCCTGTCGCTGTACCAGAAGCGCTGGACCGGCGCTTCCTACCGGGTCGAGGTCGACGGCGAGCCGCTCGGCACTTGGCGGACCTTCATCCCGACGCCGACGCTGGACCTGCCGCCGGTGACCAGTCCGCGCAGGAGCCGCATCGCGGTGTGGCTGCGCGACGCCGAGGGGCATGAGTCGCGTGCCTATGTGGACGACATCCGCCGCTACCCGCCGAACGCGCTCGGCAGCGTCCGGGTGCGCGTGCTCGACGGTCGCACACGCGGCAGCGCGCCGGCGCAGGGCGCGCTGGCGCGGGTGGTGGGCAGCGAGATCGAACCGCCAGGCATCGCCGATGTCGGCGGCACCATCGTGCTCGACAGCCTGCTGCCCGGCGCGTACACGATCGAGATCGCGATCGACGGCCTGCCGTCCGTGTTCCGCCAGGTCGTGGTCGGCGCCGGTGGCGCGCAGGACCTCGGCGACGTGCTGGTCGTGCCACCGACCGACGCCGTGTTCGGCAACGGTTTCGAATAGGCGCGGCGTCCATGGGGCCGAGCCCAGGGCACGCCGCGGATCCCGGAGCGCGGTGGCGCCGAGATCGCGAACCGACATTCATGCGATTCTCACGTTTTTTTGACACGGGCGGCCCGCCGGCACCGCGCCATCGCACAAGCGTGCCGCAGTGCTCAATCCGACCGGCGGCGGATCGTCCAATATCCGCCCCAAGGGGGGTCCGCGCTACCCTTTGCCGGCCTCGTGGGGAGTTCCTGCATGTCTTACTTCCGTGTGATCGCGCTGCTCGGCGTGTCCCTGGCCGCGCTTGCCTGCGGCGGGCGCGCCGTCGCCCAGGGCACCGACAACATCTTCGCCAACGGGTTCGAGGTGGTGCCGGTCAGCGAGGCCGAGGCGGCGCGCTTCCTCAACCAGGCGACCTTCGGTGCGAACGCCGCCGACATCGCGGCGGTGCGCAACCTCGGCTACTCGGGCTGGATCGACCAGCAGTTCGGAATCGCCCCGACCTCGCACCGCCGCGCGCTGGAACTGCTGGCGGTGACGCTGCCGGCGAACACCAGCATCAATCGCGACGATCGCATGCGCCAATGGCATCGTGCGGCCGTGCTGGCGCCGGACCAGCTGCGACAGCGACTGGCCTTCGCGCTGTCGCAGATCCTGGTCGTCTCCGACGACAGCGACGCGCTCTCGGGTGAGCCGCTGATGGTCGCCGAGTGGAACGACATGCTCGCGCGGCACGCCTTCGGCAACTACCGCGACCTGCTGGAGGACGTGACGCGCAGCCCCGCGATGGGCCGCTACCTCACTTCGCTGCGCAACCGCAAGTTCGAGGGATCGGTGACGCCGGACGAGAACTACGCCCGCGAGATCATGCAGTTGTTCTCGATCGGCCTGTTCGAGCGCGAGCTCGACTATGCGCCGATCCTGGTCGGCGGCAATCCGGTGCCGACCTACAACAACGACATGATCGCGGCCCTTTCGCGCGTGTTCACCGGCATGTCGTACGCCTGCACCGCGACCGCCGAGCCGTTCCCGGGCGCGGGCTTCACGATCGTGCGCAACTGCGGGCCCGGTGATGCGCTGCAGCGTCGCTTCAACTCGGGTCCGTCGCCGAACCTGTTCAGCCAGTTCTTCAACGACCCGCCGCGCGACGACAACGCCAACAACCTGCTGCCGAACACCACGCCGCTGAACCGCGGGCTGCGACACCCGGACTTCTTCGCACCGATGGTGTGCTACCCGCGCTACCACGACGCCGGAAGGCAGGCGAACAACACGCCGTGGACCGGCGTCTCGCCGCAGCCGACGCCCGACAAGACCCTGGTGATCGCGGGCCAGACGCTGCGCACCGTCACGCCGATCTCACAGGCGTCCGGCACCACCCAGCCGACCAACTGCAACACCACCGGCTCGCCGACGGCGACCGTGCCGTACGGCCTCGACGACGCGAATCGCCAGGCCTGCGTCAACTACTGCGAGAGCAACATCGATGGCGCGGTGGACATGCTGTTCGCCCATCCGAACACCTCGTCGCTGGTCGCCCGCCAGTTGATCCAGCGGTTCGTCACCAGCAACCCGTCGCCGGCGTACGTGCGGCGCGTCGCCTGCGCCTTCGAGGGCACGAGCGCGCAGGCGGGCGAGTGCACGCCGGCGAGCAACAACCCGCGCGGCGACATGCGCGCCGTGATCCGGGCCGTGCTGCTGGATGTCGAAGCGCGGCGTCCGTTCGGCGGCGCGGGCATCGCCGCCAACTTCGGCAAGGCGCGCGAGCCGATCCTGAAGCTCACCCAGTTCTGGCGGTCGATGGGCGCGACCATGCCGCCGCTGACCGGCCGCAACTGGGGCCCGACCAATCCGCAGACCAGCTACGCGCAGCGACCGCTGGGCGCGCCCTCGGTGTTCAACTTCTACGAGCCGGACTACAAGCAGGCGGGCCCGATCTCGTTGGTGGACATCAACGGCAACCCGTCGAGCACCGGGCTGTTCTCGCCCGAGTTCCAGATCCTCAACGAGGTGTCGGTCATCGACAGCGCGAACGACCTGTTCGGGCGCGTGTGCGCCGGCTACGGCGGCAACAACTGCAATGGCGCCTTCGCCGCGACGCCGCCCACCGACCGCGCCTACGTGCCGCCGGCCAACCTGGATGCCTTGCCGATCGGTGATGGCAGCGCGACCAGCGACGCCGCGCTGATCGAAGCGCTCAACGTCCGGCTGATGGGCGGCACGATGAGCGGCACCATCGATGCGGCGGCGGCGTGTCCGGCGCCGGGCGCTTCGCCGACGCTCACCGCGACCCTCGGCAGCGGCATGAAGGGGCGCCTGTACGGGATGCTGCGTTGTACGGCGTTCAATACGCTGGGCGCGACGCAGGACAATCGACGGCGCAAGGCCTTGCTGCTGTCGCACTTGATCCTGATCTCCCCTGAATTCAACACGCAGCGCTGAGGATCGCCCACATGAGCCGTCATGAGTTTCGCTCGCGTCGCGCTTTCCTCCAGGCGGCTGCCGCCACGGCGGCCTGCGGGGGGATCAGTTCGCTGGCGCCCCAGTTCTCCATGCTCGGTACCGCGCTCGCGCAGTCCAGCGTCACCGGCTACAAGGCGCTGGTCTGCCTCAACCTCGGCGGGGGCAGCGATTCGTTCAACATGCTGATCCCGATCCAGCCGGACCGTCATCGCGAGTACCTGATCGCGCGCGGCGGCACGGAAGCCGACCCCCTGTCGGGCCAGTTCTCGGGCAATGCGCAGCGCCTGGGCATCCCGCGGCCGGGTACCGAGGTGCCGGGAAGCACGCTGCCGCCGGCACTGCCGATCGCGGGCGGCACCCACGGCCTCAATCCGGCCTGCCCGGAACTGCGCGACCTGTACGACCAGGGTCGACTGGTGTTCATGAACAACGTCGGCCCGCTGGTCGATCCGGTGAGCCGCGCCACGTTCAACAGCGGCCGCTCGCGCCCGCCGCAGTTGTATTCGCACAGCGACCAGACCGTGCTGTGGGAAGTCGGCGACAGCCTCAATTCCGGCCTGCGCACCGGCTGGGGCGGGATGCTGGCGGGCACCATCGGCGCGCAGAACGACGTTCCCGGCCTGCCGCCGTGCATCACGATCGCCGGGCAGAGCCGGTTCCTGGTCGGCCGCACGTCGGGCGCCTCGTCGCAGCCGATCGTGCCCTATCGACTGTCGACCAGTGCTTCATCGCCGGCGCCGACCCTCGGCAACTACAGTTCGAGCAACACCGGCAACCTGGAGAATGTGCGTCGCGCAAACCTCGAAGCGCTGCTCGCGGCGACCTATCCGCACGTGATGAGCGGTGAGTTCGCCGACCTGAGCGAGCGCGCGCTCGACCTCGGTGCGCGGGTCAATCAACGCATCGGCAGCGGCGGCGCGTTCAACGCGATTCCCGGCGGCGTGTTGTTCCCCAACACCGGCATCGGCAACCAGCTCGCCCAGGTGGTGCGGATGATCAACGCCGGTCGCACGGCCACCGCCAGCGGCGGCATCGGCGCCAATCGCCAGGTGTTCTTCGTCAGCACCGGCGGCTACGACACCCACGACGGCCAGTTCAACGGCAGTTCGCGCGGCGGCGTGGCGCAAGGGCCGGCGAACGGGCCCAATGCGGCGGGCTTCTGGGGCGGCCAGCAGGGCCTGCTGCAGGACATCTCGCAGGCCGTGTCGGCGTTCTACCGCGCGCTGGTGGCGATGGGAGCCCACAACGAGGTCCTGCTGTTCAGCACCAGCGAGTTCGGGCGCACGATCAACTCCAACGGCAACGGCACCGACCACGGCTGGGGCGGCGTGCAGTTCGTGCTCGGCGGCGGCCAGGGCACGCCCACCGGCACCATCAACGGTCAGGCCATCGGCGCCAACGACGTGGGCGGCGGCCCGTTGCGCGGGCGCAATCCGCAGACCGGCAGCGGCAGCGGGATGTACGGGCGCTACCCGCGCATCGTGCTCAACGCCACCGACAGCGCCGCGATCCCGCTGGAGGAAAAGGGCGAGTGCTTCTCGCGCGGCCAGTTCCTCCCCACCCTGTCGAGCGAACAGGTCTCGGCCTCGCTCGCACGCTGGATGGGGCTGGACGCAGGCAACGTCGGCACCCTGTTCCCGAACGTGGGGCGCTACGACGATTTCGTCGGCAACGGCAACCTGATGGCGTACACGACGCCCACCGTCCCCTTCATCGTGGGGGTCTGAGCGGAGCGGGTCGACCGCCGCGCGGCGCCGCGGTCGTCGATCCGTCGCGGCGTGCCGCGCATGGGGATCAGAATCGGATCGTGTCGAATCCGCTGACGTGAATCACGTCGCTCTGCGGCGATCCCTTGAAGTCGCCGCGTGCACCCTGCGCGATCCAGTCGTAGATCAGGGCCTGGTCCGCGGCGCTCAAGTAGTTGCAGGTGGCGCCGAAGCAACGCGGCATGCGCCAACCCTGATCGCCCGGAACGGCGCAGTTCAGGCGCTGGAACAAGGTGCTGGCGCGTGGGCGCAGCGGTTCCACCACGTCGGTGGATGCGTCCAGCAGGCTGACCAGGGTCAGCCCCGGTTCGCCGGACACGATGTTGAACCGGGCGCCGGGCACGGCCATCGCGTGGCAGCCCACGCAGCGCTGCGCGAGCAGCGGATACACCTGCGTGTCCCAGTTCGCGTTCGGCTGGAACGGCGCGTTCGCAAGGCTCTCGCACTGCAGGGTCTGCGTGCCGCCGGCGGCCGCGGCGGGATGCTGGCCATCGCCACGGTCCGGCCAGGCGATCGCCGGACCGGCAGCGAGCGCGAGGACCGGGAGCAGGGCAAGGGCGCCGACGCGTTGCAGGTGCATCGCCGAAGGATATCGTGGATGCGCAGGACGCTTCCGTGAACGGTTGCGCGCTCTCGCCGGGGTCGGCACCCGGCGCGCTACGGCAGCAACTGCAGCCACGGCGCCGGCGCGGTGTCGGCCGGCACGTACAGGGGGTGCCGCGGCGCGCCGGTGGCGGTGAGGCCGAGGTGGTACAGGCGCACGCCGGCATCGTGCAGCAGGCCGACGACTTCCGCGGCGCGCACGATGCCGCGCTTGCCGCCGCTCGCGCCCCAGGCGCAGACCACCAGCGAGGCGCGCCGCGCCGCGCGGCGCAGCACGGCGTCGTTGCGCGGCCCCACCGGATCGGGATCGTCGAACAATGCCTCGGGGTCGGTGCAAACGCGCGCGTAGAGGTTGGCGACCTCGAGCCGCGTGAAGCCCCAGGTGCGCGCGAAGCCGATGCAGCGACGGATGGTCGGGTCGTCGCGCCGGCTGTCGGCCACGCTGGGATTGAGCATCACGAACAGCAGCGGTCCGTCGCCGGCCGGCGACGACCAGCCGGTGAGCAGGTCGCCCTGCTGCTTGGGCAGTTCGCGGCCCAGCAGGTAGCGATGGCGGCGGTCGGGGGAGAAGCGGGCGTAGCGGCGCAAGTGCGCGGGCTCGATGGCGGGCAGCGCGCAGTATCGCGCAGCCACCGACGCCCGCGCACGCGACGTCAGCGCGCCGCGGCGGAGTCCGCCGGGGCGAGGTTGCGGGCGAGGAAGTCCAGCGTCTTCGGCCAGCCGTCGTTGATCGCCGCCAGCACGCCCTCGCGCGTGCCGCCCATCGGCAGGATGCGTTCCAGCACGGCGTCGTCCGGCGCGATCGCACGGCCGATGAAGACCACGTGGCCGGCGTCCGCGTAGCGCAGCACCTGCACCTCGCGCGGGTGGTTTGCGGCCGCGAGCGTCGCGGCGATGCGGTCGCTGGCTTCGACCGCGCCCCACAGCGCGTCCTGTGCACCGGCGATCAGCAGGAACGCGGCATCCGATTGCTCGACGGGGATGCGCGCGGCGTCGCGCAGCGCCTGTGGTGCATCGGCCACGCTGCGGTCGTACAGCGCGCGCAGGCCGGCGGTCGGATCGAACGGCGCGTAGCGCAGGTAGGCCACCGCGGCGCCGCCCTCGGTCCACGAAGGCGTGTCGGACCAGCCGTTCCAGTCCACGCTCTGCCAGGCGTGGTCGGTCGGCGTGGAGGCGACCACCGCGCGCACGCGGCGGTCGCGGCTGGCCAGCAGCAGCGCGGCCTCGGCGCCCTTGGAGCCGCCGACCACGCCGATCCGCGTCGCATCCACGCCCGGCTGGCGCACCAGCCAGTCGAGCGCGCGCCCGAAGTACTCCAGCGGGATGTCCTGCAACTGCTTCGGCAGCCCCTCGTGGTCGAAGTAGGCCAGGGCCAGGGTGGCGTAGCCCTCGGCGTGCAGGCCGGCCGCCATGCGTGACGAGGTCTCTTTGCCGCCCTCGCTGCCGCCAAGCACGAGCAGCGCCGGCATCGGCACAGCGCCGGCGGGCGCGAACCAGGTCGCGACTAGGCCGTCGTCGCGGACTTCGACGCCGGCGGGAGCCGTCGCCGTGCTCGTCGCGGACGCGGCCGGGGACGGCGCCGGATCGGCGCCGCAGGCGGCGAGCAGGCAGGCCAGCAGAAGGGAGACGGGACGGGACCAACGCGGCATGGCCGGGACTCCTGGGGATGTGGCGCCCAGATTGCCCGCGCCGGCCGCGCACCGGCAGTGGCCGGCATCAGCGTGGGCGGATGACGTTCGTCAGCCGTCGGCGGACTCGAAGCCTCCCAACGGCCCGTCCCCGTGTGCGATGGCGGCGGGGTCGGCCACGCCCTCGGGCTGCGGGCGCCGACGCGCGGTGCGCGGCGCGTGCGTCAGGCGCGGTTCGGATCGGAGGGGGCGGTGGGCGCCTTTGCATGAACCAGCAGATAGGCCAGCGGTCCGAACGAGCCGAGCAGCAGGGTCGCGGCGATCCACGGCCACGGATTGCGACCCCGCCGGCGCGCGTCGCGCCACATCCACACCATCACCAGCACCAGGGCGATGACGAGGTCGGTGAATACCTGCAGTCCCGCGAGGCTCTGGAAATGCGGCGCGAAGATCCCTCAATAGCCGTGCCGCAGCAGCGCGGCGGCGGTCAGGATGCCGAAGGCGACGATCACGGTGACGAGCAGGGCGCGGATCATGGTGGTGGCGATGTGCTGGGAGGACGGATCGTCGGCGCGGCTCGATGGCGGCGCAATGACCTGCGAGGTCATCGCGCCGCGGGTCGGTCGCCCGTGATCCAATCGGCGCATGGACATCGCCCCCGTTCTGCCCGCCACGCTGCGCGGCATCCGCGCCGCGCGGCGGATCAGCCAGCTCGAACTCGCGCTGCGCATCGGCGTGTCGCAGCGCCACGTCAGTTTCGTCGAGCAGGGCCGGTCGCGGCCGAGCCGCGAGTTGCTGCTGGCCTGGCTGCAGGCCCTCGATGCGCCGCTGGGCGTGCGCAACGCGGCCCTGCTGCAGGCCGGCTACGCACCGGCCTATGGCACGCGGCCGCTGGGCGATCCCGGGCTGGCGGACGCCGAGCAGGCGCTCGCGATGCTGCTCGCGCACCACGACCCGATGCCGGCGTTCGTGCTCGACGCGTCATGGAACGTGCTGCGCATGAACCGCGGCGCGATGTGGCTGGCCGCGACCCTGGTGCCCGAGGCGCTGCACGATCCGTCACGCGGCCCGCCGAATCTGCTGGACCTGTTCGTGCATCCGCGCGGACTCGCCGCCTGTCTCGCCAACCCGGGCGAGGCGGGCCCGGCGTGGCTGTCGCGCCTGCGCCAGGACGCCATCGCGACGCCCGCGCTGTGGCCGCGCGTGGATGCGGTCGCGGCGCGACTGGCCGCGGCCGGGATCGACACCCCGTCGGCGGTGCCGCCGTCGACGCCGCTGCTGGTCACGCGGTACCGCTCGCCGGTCGGCGAACTCGCGTTCTTCGCCACCTTCACCACCTTCGGTTCGCCGACCGAGGTCACGCTGGCCTCGCTGCGCGTCGAGCACCTGTTCGCCGCCGACGAAGCCACGCGGCGGCGGCTGCATGACGCCCTGCGCTGATCGCGCGCGGCAAGCCGAGGCGCGCTCGCGGCAGGACGAATCCCGCAGCCGCGCCGCGGCGCCTAGCATAGCCGCTCCCCCATCGATCCCGGACGGACCCATGCAACGCTTCGCCCTGCTGCTCGCCCTCGCCCTCGCCGCGCCCGCCGCCGCCGACCCGGTCCGCTACACGCTGGACGGGCGCCACAGCAACGTGCGCTTCTCGTACGACTACGGCGGCCTCGCCGCGCAGGTCGTGGCCATGCACGGGCCGTCAGCCGAACTGACCTTCGATGCCGACGATCCGGCGGCGATCCGCCTCGTCGCCGAGGTGCCGGTCACCGGCGTGTCGACTGGCCTGCCGAACTTCGACACCAAGTTCGCCAGCGCGGAGTACTTCGACGCGGCGAAGGCGCCGCAGGTGCGCTTCACGAGCCGCAGCGTGCGCCGGCTCGGCGAAGGCCGCTACGCCGTCGACGGCGTGCTCGCCCTGCGCGGCATCGAACAGCCGGTCACCCTGACCGCGACCCTCGGCGGCCAGGACGCGGAGGCGATCGGCTTCAGCGGGCGCTTCACGGTCAAGCGCAGCGCCTTCGGACTCGGCATGTACACCGAGTCGATCGGCGACGAGGTCACGGTCGACATCAACGCGATCTTCAAGCGCGCATCGGGCTGAGCCGCGATCCCGCCGGGATGGCGCCAACCCCATCGCGCTGCACGCAGCGCTCCCACCGAGCCTTCGCATGGCCGGGGCGCCGCGACCGGGCCGAGGCTTGGTGGGAGCGGCGCGTGCGCCGCGAGCTTTTCGCGCTTGCCGCAAGCCCCGGTCGCGCTGCACGCAGCGCTCCTACCCAGCCTTCGCATGGCCGGGGCGCCGCGACGGGGCCGAGGCTTGGTGGGAGCGGCGCGTGCGCCGCGAGCTTTTCGCGCTTGCGGCAGCCCCGGTCGCGCTGCACGCAGCGCTCCTACAGTCAACGCGCTGCCGGCGCGGGACTCAGGCGGCGGGTGCGGCGCGGCGGATGAGGTAGCAGCCGACGCCGGTCGGGTCGTCGATGCGGGCGATGCGGCCGACGCCCGGGGCGTCGAAGGCCGGCACGACGACCGCGCCGCCGCGCTCGGTCGCGCGCGCGCAGCACGCGTCGACATCGGGCACCGGCACGTACACCGACCAGTGCGAGGGCATGTCGCCCCAGTCCGCGGTCATCGGCAGGACGCCGCCATAGCGCGTGCCCCCGCGGCCGAACTGCAGGTAGCGGAATCCACCCGGTGCGGACTCGTCGATGTCCCAGCCGAGCAGGTCGCGGTAGAAGTCGCGCGCGCGGTCGCCGTCGCGCGCGGCGAGTTCCACCCAGCCGATCGCGTGGTCCTCGAACATCACGAAGTCGCCGGCATCACCGGGGTTCGCCGGCTGCCACAGGCTCACCACCGCGCCCACCGCATCGGTGAGCATGGCGCCGCGCCCGAAGCCCGGCGCCTCGAAGGGGTCGAACAGGCGCTTGCCGCCGAGCGCTTCCGCGCGCGCCAGCGCGACGTCCACGTCGGCCACCGCGAAGTACACGTTCCAGTAGCCGCGCGGCTCGCCGGGCGCGAGGCCGCGCAGTGCGCCGACGGTGCCGTTGGCGTTGCGCAGGAACCAGTACGGGCCCCCGCCGCCCGGTGAGGGCGAGGCCTGCCAGCCGAACACCTCGCGGTGGAAGTCGATCGAGCGCTGCGGGTCGGACGTGGCGAGTTCGAACCAGCACGGCGCGCCGTTCGGCGGCAGGTGGATCGGCATGGCGGACCTCCTCGCGCGACGGTGGCCGAAATCTGCGCCGCGCGCGCCCGCATCGCAAGTGCCACGCCGGCGAGGCATCGTCGCACCGCCATGGTCGCGAACCCGCGGCTTGCCCTGACTCGCCGGCTGCTGCGCCGCGACGTCCGCCGCATCACCCCGTGCTGCTGGGTCGTTTGCGCGCGCTGGTGTACGCTGCGGCGGAACGCCCCGCCGGCCGCCACCGCCGACCGACGCCGATGAACACGCCTGCCGACGCCGCCGCGCCGTCCACCCGCTGGCGCATCCTGCTGGTCGACGACCATCCGGTCGTGCGCATGGGGCTCGCGATGCTGATCGACGCCGAGCCGGACCTTGCGGTCTGCGGGCACGCCGAAGACCTCGACGGCGCGCTGCGGCTGGTCGCCGCCGAAACCCCCGACCTGGTGCTGGTCGACCTCTCGCTGCGCGGCTGCAGCGGGCTGGACCTGCTGAAGGAACTCGCGCGGACCGGCCAGCGCGCGCTGGTGGTCTCGATGCACGAGTCGCCGACCTGGGCCGAGCGCGCGCTGGCCGCCGGCGCGCGCGGCTACGTGCTCAAGAGCGAAGCCGGCCGGGTGGTGGTGCAGGCGATCCGCAAGGTGCGCGCCGGGCGCGTGTTCGTCAGCGAGTCGATCGCCGACGCCCTGCTCGAGCATCGCGTGGCGGGCGCCGCCGACGATCCCGCGCGGCGCATCGCCGCGCTCACCGACCGCGAACTGGAAGTGCTGGCGCGGATCGGCGAAGGCCTGACCACGCAGCAGATCGGCGCCGAACTGCAGTTGAGCCCGAAGACCGTGCAGACGTACCGCGAGCGGATCAAGCGCAAGCTGGCGCTGGACAGCGCCGCGGCCCTGTCCAGCGAGGCCACGCGCTGGGTGGTGGAGCAGCGCGCCGCGCGCGGAAGCGGCTTAGCGTCGCTCAGGCGTCGGCGGTGTCCGAGGTGCGTGGCGCGGCCGGCGCCGCCGCGCGCCGGCGCGCGCGGCCCTGCCAGGCGACGTCGATCGTGGTGCCGCGGCCGGGCGCGCTGTCGATCACCAGCACCGCGCCGGCGAGGTGCGCGCGCTCGCGCATGCCGCTCAGGCCGATGCCCGGCCCGCCGGCGCGCACGGCGGCATCGAAGCCGACGCCGTCGTCGGCGATCCGCAGCCGCAACCCGCTGTCGTCGCCCTCCAGCTGCACGCTCACCCGCGTGGCGTGCGCGTGCGCGAGGCAGTTGCGCAGCGCCTCCTGCGCGATGCGATACAGCGCGAGGCCGACCTCGGTCGGCGGTTCGGCGGGCAGGGCCTGCGCGATGCACTCGATCGGCAGCCCGGTGCGCTGGCCGAAGGTCGTGCATTCGGCGCGCAGGGCTTCGGCGAGGCCGAGCGCCTCCAGCGCGGGCGGGTGCAGTTCGCGCGACAGGGCCTGCACGTCGTTGGCCAGCGCCTCGAGGCCGTGCGCCAGGCTCTCCAGCGCCTCGCGGCGGTCGCCGCCGGGTTCGCGCGCGGCGGCCTGCGCGGTGCTCCAGGCCAGCATCGACAGCCCCGCCAGTTGCTGCGTGAGATCGTCGTGGATCTCGCGCGCCAGGCGCCGGCGCTCGTCCTCCTGCGCGCGCAGCAACTGCCGCGACAGCGCGCGCGCCTCCTCGCGGCTGCGCCGCAGGCGCACCTGTTCCCGCTCCAGCCGCTGCTCGGCGAGCTTGAAGTCGGTGACGTCGACCGCGGTGCCGATCACCTGCTCGACGGTGCGGCCGTCGGCACCGAAGCCCGGGCGCTTGACCACGCGGAACCAGCGCCGGCGGCCTTCGGCGTCGACGATCTCGTGCTCGGGCAGCACGCGCTCGGCACCATCGGCGATGACTTCCGCGTCCAGCGCCTCGATCCGCGCCATGCCGTGCGGCCGCGGACCGAGCTGCGCGGGCGTGTTGCCTTCCAGCGCGTCGGGATCGAGGCGATAGATCTGCGCCGCGGCGCGATTGGCGAGGCGGTAGGCGCCGTCGCGGCCGCGCGCGAAGATCGGGTTCGGACTGGTGTCGATCACCTCGCGCAGGAAGGCGCGCGCGCGCGCCAGCATCGCGGCGTGGCGGCTGCCGAGGCTCAGCCGCCATTGCACCGCGGCGGCGGCGAGCAGCAGGGCGACGGCGATCGCGGTCAGGCGCAGCGACGCCGACTCCCACGGCTGCGGCACCACGTCCACCGCGAATTCGCGCGCGGCATCGATCCACGGCTGGCCCGGCAGGCGCGCCTGCAGGCGCAGCGCATGGCTGCCGGGCGGCACCGGTCTCCAGCTCACCTCGCGCGCACTGCCCGCGTCCACCCAGTCGGGATCCACGCCCTCCAGCCGATAGCGGAACGACACCGCTTCCGGGCGCAGCAGTTCGGTCGCCGAGAAGGCGATGCGCAGCGTGCGCTCGTGCCGACCCAGGCGCAGCGGCTGGTCCAGCGGCAGGGCGCGCGTGCCGGCCCACGCGCCGCGCACCGCGATCTCCACCGGCGAGAGCCCGACCGAAGGCAGGTCCGCGGGATCGAGCAGGGCCACGCCGTGGATCGTCGGATAGGCGAGCCGCCCGCCCGGCAGCGCCGCCTGCGCCGGGTGGCCCCAGCCGTTGGCTTCGACGTCGCGCAGGCCGTCGCGGCGACCCAGGCGCTCCACCGGCACCTTTGTCAGCGCACCGACGCGCCAGCGCGCATGGTCCTCGAGGCGCACGCGCGCCAGGCCTTCGTTGCCGGACATCCACAGACCGCCATCGGCATCGAGCGCGAGGCTGTGCACCGGCCAGAACGGCAGGCCGGCATCCAGTCCCCAGGCCGACAGCGCATCGCCGCGCAACTGCAGCACGCCGTTGCGGCTGCTCGCCAGCCAAAGATCGCCGCCGGCGTCTTCGGCGACCGCGGTCAGCGCGGCCAGCGTTTTGCGCTCCGGCGCGATCGCGGTCCAGCGCGCGCCGTCGAGCGCGAACAGGCCGTCGTCGCCTCCGGCGAGCAGGCGGCCGGAGGCGTCGCGATGGAAGAACCGGATGCGGCCCGCGCCGAGGCCCTGCGCCGTGCCGTAGCGCTGCACCACGCCGCCCTCGATCGCGATTACGCCGGGCGCGTCCAGCACGACCCACAGGCGATCCGGCGCCAATGCATCGGCATGCAGCACGCGCACCGCCGCGCCGTCGACCGGGGCCCCGACCGCGATGCCTCGCACGCGGCCGTCGGCGAATTCACCGAGCCCGCGGTCGCCGCCGATCCACAGCGCGTCGCGCCGCCGCGGATCGGCCGCCAGTGTCCACACGGTGTCGCCGGGCAGCCCGTCGGCGGCGCGCCACTGCGTCACCGCGCGCGTGTCCGGGTCGAGGCGCGCGAGGCCGCCGCGGAAGGCGCCGACCCACAGCGCGCCGTCCGCGCCCGCGAGCACGACCGTGGTGTCGTCGATCTGCAGGCCCTCGGCCCGGCCGAAGCTGCGCACCGGCCCGCGGTGCAGGCGCGTCAGGCCGCCGCTGAAGCTGCCGATCCACAGGTCGCCGCGGCGGTCCTCGCCGAGCGCGCGCACGCGCCAGTCGCCGAGACCGAGCGCGGGCTCCAACCGTTCGATGCGCCCGCGCGACCAGCGCGTCAGGCCGCTCTCGGCGCCGAACCAGAGGTCGCCGCGGCGGTCGAGGTGGATCGGCCCGACCCCGAAGTCGTCGGACAGCCGTTGCCAGCCCGTGCCCTCCGGCGGCCAGCGCCAGACGCCGTCGCGGCAGGACATGAAGCGCTCGCCGTCGGGGCCGACCGAGATCGCGAACCCGCGACAGCCGGGCGCGTCCTCGACCTGGCGCGCGCGACCGGCGTCGATGCGCCACAGGCCGTGGTCGGTCGAGCGCGCCCAGACCTCGCCGCCGGGGCCGCGGGCCAGCGTGCGCACTTCCACCGCGTCGGGCGCGCCGGCCGGCGCCACGCGCACCGTGGCGCCCGACGCGTGGCGCCACAGCCCGTTGCTGCTGCCGATCCACAGCGCGCCGGCGGCGTCCTCCAGCAGGGCGTGCACGACCACGTCGTCGGGCAGGGCCGGCAGCGTCGGCTCCGCAGTGCCGATGCGCCGCACGCCGCCGTACTCCAGCCCCACCCAGAGGCCGCCATCGGCGCCGCGCGCGAGCGAGGTGACCGCGCGCTGCGACAGTGCGGCGAGGCCGCCGTCGAGCACCGCCGAGAACGCATGCCCGTCGAAGCGCGCGAGGCCGACGCCGGTGCCGATCCACACCGTGCCGTCCGGGTCTTCCTCCACCGCCCGCACCCAGTTGCTGCCGAGCCCATGGGCCACGCCCCAGCGCTCGATGCCGAACTGCGCGAGGCCGATGTCCGGCGGCGCGGCCGCCAGCGGCGCTGCGACGGCCGCGCACAGCACCGCCAGCGCACCGACGGCGCGACGCACGGGGCGGAGGACGTCCGGGCGGCCGCTCATGCGCATGAGCATATCGAAGCGCCCACCGGCGCGGCGCCATCAGCATTCTGCTGACGCGCTTCTGCGCACGCCGCCGACTGACGGCGTCGCCCCCGCCTGCGATGGTGCGCAAGCCCCGCGCGGGATCGACCCGCGGCGCCGGGACCGAGGAGGAAACCCCATGCCACGTTGCCGCTGCATCCCCCTGGCCCTCGCGGCCGCCCTCGTCCTTGCGCCGGCCGTCGGTGCCGCGCAGGACCCCGCGCTCGCCAAGGCCGCCGATGCGGCCTTCACCGCCGCCGACTTCGACGGCGACGGCAAGGTGTCGTGGGAGGAATTCCGCAACCGCGTGGTCGCCGTGTTCGGCCACCTCGACCAGAACGGCGACGGACGCATCGCCGGCGACGAGCATCCGCCCGCGGTGGACAAGGCCGGCAAGGAGGTCCAGCCGGGCAACGTCAGCGCCGAATCGTTCACCGCCGCCGTTGCCGAGGCCTTCAAGGCCTCCGACAAGGACGGCGACGGTTCGCTGTCGGCGCAGGAATGGTCGGGCAAGCAGCCCTGAACGGACCCCGGAGCACACCCATGAACAGCCATCCCAAGTTCCTCGCGCTGTGCGCCGTGGCGCTCGCGCTGTGCGGTTTCGCCGGCGTCGCGCAGGCCCGTTCCGTGGTCTGCGAATCGGTCGACCGCGGCCAGCACTACTGCCCCGCCGACACCCGCGGCGGCGTCTACCTGTCGGTGCAGTACAGCAAGGCCAGTTGCCGCCAGGGCAGCAGTTGGGGCTACGACAACCGCGGCATCTGGGTCTCCAACGGCTGCCGCGCGCAGTTCGACCTCGGCGATTACCGCAGTTCGAACCGCAGCGACGGCGATTCCAAGGCCGCCGCGGCGCTGGCCAGCGGCCTGTTCGGCGCGGCGGCGATCGCCGCGCACCATGATCGCGACCGCGACCGCGATCGCGACGACCGCGACTACGACTACCGGCCGTACGACCACCACAACAACTACGGCGCCAGCGACCACGTGACCTGCGAGTCGCGCGACAACCGCTACAACTTCTGCCGCGCCAATCTGCGCCACGCGGAAGTCGACATCGAGCGCCAGATCTCGCGCACCACCTGCCGCCAGGGCCAGAACTGGGGCTGGAACGCCGGCGGCATCTGGGTCAACGACGGCTGCGCGGCGGTGTTCTCGGTCTACTGATTCGCTGCGCGGGCGGCGCCTCGCGCCGCCCGCCGCAGGCGACGGTTCCGGCGCGGGGAGGCGGGCGATGAAGGCATCGACGAGGGTGCGGGGGTGGCTGCTCGCCGCGTGCGCGGTGATGCTGGCCGATGGCGCGATGGCGCAGGCGCCGCGCAGCGAGCCGCTGCGTTTCGACGACGGCGGCACCGTGGCGGTCGCCAGCGGGCGGGTCACCGGCAGCGACAGGATCGACCTCGTGCTGGAGGCGCGCGGCGGCGAGCGCGTGGTGGCGATGCTCGAAGCCGGCGCCAACGGCTATTTCAACGTGCTGCCGCCGGGCTCCACCGGCGAGGCGATCTTCATCGGTTCCACCAGCGGCGAGCGCTTCGAGGGAACCTTGGAGCAGGCCGGCGAATACCGCTTCCGCATCTACCAGATGCGCGCGAGCGGCCGCCGCGGCGAATCGTTCGACTACACCCTGCGCGTCGAGCGCGCGCCACCCGTGGCGGCGGCCGAGGGTGCGGCGGCGTTCAGGCAGTCGCTGTCGCTGCACGGCATCACCTACGAGGTCAGCAGCGACAACCTCGCGCGCGGCAACGTGCTGCGCATCGTGCCGCGCGGACTGGCCGACAACAGCGAGATCGTGCAGCCGATCGACGGCATCGTCACCGGCGCCGAGATCGGCGACCTCGACGTCGACCAGGCGCCGGAGGTCTATGTCTACGTGCGGCTGCCCGGCGACGATGCGCGGATGGCGCTGGTCGCGTACTCGAGCAATCGCAACCGCTCCCTGAGCGCGATCCATCTGCCACCGCTGGAGGACGTGCCCGGGGCCGCCGCGGGCTACGCCGGCCGCGACGGCATGGCGGTGGTCGAATCCGCGTTCGCGCGCCGCTTCCCGCTCGACGGCGGCCGCTGGCGCCAGTTGCAGTACCGCCTCGCCAAGGGCGAGGCCTCCTGGGTCCTGAAGTTCGACCGCATGGACGAGTTCTGAGCCGCACGGCGGGCGTGGTCGGCACATTCCGTTCCCCTGCCGCCGCCCACGCCCGCCGAGCGGCGCCTTGTTCCCGCCCTTGATCCGGATGCCGCCATGAACGCCATCAAATCGCTCCTGCTGTTCGCCGCGCTCGCCGCGCCCGCCACCGTGCTCGCCGACCAGGTGACCTGCGAGTCGGTCAAAGGCCAGCGCGCCGAGTGCGACATGGACACCCGCGGCGAAGTCCGCCTGGTGCGCCAGATCAGCAAGACCACCTGCATCGAGGGCACGAACTGGGGCCTCAACAAGCACTCGATCTGGGTCGATCGCGGCTGTGCGGGCGTGTTCGCCTCCGGCGATGCGCTGC
Source organism: Lysobacteraceae bacterium (assembly GCA_021299185.1). Lineage (GTDB taxonomy): Bacteria > Pseudomonadota > Gammaproteobacteria > Xanthomonadales > Ahniellaceae > UBA4656. Next base: position 25,754 of record JAJTHZ010000080.1, read on the forward strand.
GCGGCGGCGGCTACACCGGCGAATCGTCGTACGGCAATGCGCCGCGCGGCGGCGCGGCGCCCGACGAGGTCACCTGCGAATCGATCGGCGGCCAGCGCACCGAGTGCGACATGAACACCCGCGGCGTCGTGCGCGTGGTGCGCCAGTTGAGCAAGACCACCTGCATCGAGAACACCAACTGGGGCCTGAACCGCAGTTCGATCTGGGTCAGCGGCGGCTGCCGCGCGGTGTTCGCGCTCGAAGGCGGACAGGGTTCGCGCGCGCCCTCGCGCGGCGACGACGGCCGCCGTGTGGCCGACGCCCAGGCCCGTGCCCAGGACGAGGAGTTCAACAGTTCCGGCAGGGCGCCCTCGAAGGCGATCGACGGCTGCAACGACTACGCGGGCCAGGGGCGCGACGGCACCCTGGTCAGCCAGAACCCGCTGCGCCCGGGCAACTGGGAGATCGTGCTGCGCTTCGGCGAAGACCGCTACGTCTGCGAGGTCACCAGCGGTGGCCAGGTGTCGTCGTTCGAGCCGATCCGCTGATACGCGCCGCGACGCGGACCGGAGCACTCGCATGGCCGCCGATTCCCTCTTCGGACAGGCCGCGCGCGTCGCGTGCGCGTTGCTGCTCGGCAGCGCCACCGCGGCGGTGGCGCAGGACGCACCGCCGCCGCTGCCCAGGGCCTTCGCGGCCAGCGTCGGCGATGCGCCGCCCATCGGCCGCGGTCCGCTGCTGGCCTATCGGACCAAGGAGCGCGTGCTGCTGTCGGTGCCGCTGCCGCTGCTCGACCGGCTTTTCTTCTGGTACGTCGAGGCCGCGCGCTTCCCGCCGACCGCGATCGCCGTGCAGGGCAACTCCGTCGCCGAGGCCGTGGTCACGCTCGAGCGCCAGGGCAGCCGCCTGCTGGTCCGCGATCGCTCGCCCGCGTTCAGCAAGCGCTCGCCCAGCGGCGTGCCGGCCGGCGACGGCGTCGAGGTCGACCCGCGTCGCGCCAGCGCGCCGATCGAGCGCGCGATCGACGCCGCCGCGCTCGGCCCGGTGGTCGTCGCGCTGCCGATCATCGCCGAAGGCGAGGGCCGCCTGCTGGTGGATATCACCGACGCGTTTTCGACCGACATCGACGGGCTCACGGCCACGCACCACATCGCCAGCGCCGGGCTGGTGCCGGCGCCGATCCCGATCACGGTCGATCCCGCGCGCTCCTTCATCGCCGACGTCGACGTGTACCCGGACAACCTGCACGTACGTTCGCACCTGACCTTCCGCGCGCAGGACCCGGGCGATCCGATCGCCGGCTTCAAGCCGGTCTCGATCGAACTCGGGCATTCGCTGATCGTGCTGCCCCAGCGGCCGATGGCGGCGCGCCGCTACGACGACCGCGTCGGGTTCATGCCGATCTTCTTCACCGAGTTCGAAGCCGGCGACGGCAGCGCCGCCAGCGGGCCGCTGCGCGGACTGATCAAGCGCCACCGGCTGGAGAAGAAGGACCCCTCGGCCGCGGTCAGCGACCCGGTCAAGCCGATCGTGTTCTACATCGGCCGCGGCGTGCCCGAGCGCTGGCGCGGCGCGCTCAAGCGTGGCGTCGAATCGTGGGAGCCGGTGTTCCGCGCGGCGGGTTTCAGCAACGCGATCATCGCCCGCGACGCACCCAGCGAGGCGGAAGATCCCGACTGGAGCCCCGAGGACGCGCGCTACAACGTGATCCGCTGGGTCGCGCAGCCGCACATCAACGCGATGGGGCCGAGCGTGGCCGATCCGCGCTCCGGCGAGATCCTGTTCGCCCACATCCTGGTCTGGCCGCAGGTGCTGGAGTATTTCTCGCGCTACTACTGGATGAGCGCGCGTGGCCTCGACCCCGGTATCGACCGGCTGCCGCTGTCGGAGGACAAGCAGGTCGAACTGATGACCTACATCGTGGCGCACGAGGTCGGGCATTCGATCGGGCTGCGGCACAACCACCTCGCCTCGACCGCCTACAGCGTCAAGCAGCTGCGCGACCCGGCCTTCGCCAACGTGCACGGGCCCAACGCATCGATCATGGCCTACGGCCGCTTCAACCAGGCCGCGCAACCGGGCGACGGCGTGACCCGCGTGATGGCGGGCGTGCAGGGGCCGTGGGACTACTTCGCGATCCAGTGGGGTTACGGCGTGCATGGCAGCACGCCGGCCGAGGAGCAGGCCGCACTCGACCGCCTCGCCGCCGAGGCCGCCGCGGACCCGTTCAAGCGCTGGGGCGCGGGCGAGGACGGCTTCGAGGAGCCGTGGATCGTCGATCCACGCGTGCAGATGGAGAACACCGGCGCCGAGCGCGTGGAGGCCACGCGGCTCGGCCTGCGCAACGTGGCGCGCGCGGTCGGCGCGCTCGGCGAGGCCGCGCCGGACAACGACACCTACCGCGCGACCTGGTCGCAGGCGCTGGGCCGCTACGACACGATGATCGCCAGCACGCTCAAGCTGGTCGGCGGACAGCTCGCGCCATCGACGCGCCAGGCCCCGACCCTGCCGGTCGATGCCGCCACCCAGCGCGAGGCCGTGGTGTTCCTGGTCGACGAAGCGCCGGCCGCGTACGAGGTCTTCCTGCAACCCGGTGCGGTGGCGCGCGGCGATCCGGTCGGCGGCGGGCTGCTGGTCGAGAAGCACCGCGCGCAGTGGGTGGCCGCGCTGCTCGCGGGGCCGAAGCTCGCGCAGGTGAAGGCGCAGGAATCGGTGGCACCGGACGCCTATCGGCAGGCCGAGTACCTGGACGACATCACCCGCCGCGTGTGGGGCGACTTCGCCGCGCAGCCCGCATGGCGGATCGCGCAGCAGCGCGCTTGGCTCGATGCCGCGGCGCGCGTGCTCGACCCGCAGCCGGACCCGAACGCCGCGCGGGCCGCGGCGCTGCTCGCCGGGCAGATGTTTTCACCGGGCTACATCGCGGTGCAGTTGTCCGATGGATCGGACACGCTCTTCCCCGGCCATGTGCGCGAGGTGCTGCCCGGCATCCGCGAGCGCCTGCGTCGCGCCGCCGATCGCGAGCGCGATCTCGCGCGCAAGAGCGAGCTCGAACAGCTCGCCGCACGCATCGACGTGCTGCTGGCACCGCGGAAAGGCTGAGAGCGGTACGGCGGATCCCTCGGGGCGCGGTGCGGGGTTCGTCGCAGGATGCGGCGAACCCCGGTTTCCGCGCCTCAGGCCGCCTTGGCGCCCGACTGCTCGGCCGGGGCGGAGGTGCGGATCAGGTGGTCGAAGGCGCTCAGCGCCGCCTTCGAGCCTTCGCCCATGGCGATGACGATCTGCTTGTACGGCACCGTCGTCGCGTCGCCCGCGGCGAACACGCCCGGCAGCGAGGTGCGGCCGTGGTCGTCGACCACGATCTCGCCGCGCGGCGAGAGTTCGACCGTGCCCTTGAGCCACTCGGTGTTGGGCAGCAGGCCGATCTGCACGAAGATGCCTTCCAGCGCGATCTCGTGCACATCGCCGGTGCCGCGATCCTTGTAGCGCAGGCCGTTCACCTTGCTGCCGTCGCCCAGCACCTCGGTGGTGGCGGCCGAGGTGAGCACCGTGACGTTGGGCAGGCTCATCAGCTTGCGCTGCAGCACCGCATCCGCGCGCAGCTTGCCGTCGAACTCCAGCAGGGTGACGTGGGCCACGATGCCGGCGAGGTCGATCGCCGCTTCCACGCCGGAGTTGCCGCCGCCGATCACCGCCACCCGCTTGCCCTTGAACAGCGGTCCGTCGCAGTGCGGGCAGTAGGCCACGCCGCGGTTCCGGTACTCGTTCTCGCCGGGCACGTTCATCTGCCGCCAGCGTGCGCCGGTGGACAGCACCAGGGTCTTCGCGCGCAGCGTCGCGCCCGAGGCCAGCGAGACCTCCAGCAGGCCGTCGCGCTGGGTGAGTTTCTCGGCGCGCTGCAGGTTCATCACGTCGACGCCGTAGTGGCGCACGTGCTGCTCCATCTGCGCGACCATCTTCGGGCCTTCGGTCTCCAGCACGGAGATGAAGTTCTCGATGCCCAGGGTGTCGGCGACCTGGCCGCCGAAGCGCTCGGCGACCACGCCGGTGCGGATGCCCTTGCGCGCGGCGTACACCGCCGCCGCCGCACCCGCCGGGCCACCGCCGACGATCAGCATGTCGAAGGCGTCCTTGGCGGCGAGCTTTTCCGCCTCACGCGCGGTCGCGCCGGTGTCGAGCTTGGCCACGAACTGCGCGAGGTCCATGCGGCCGGACGAGAACACTTCGCCGTTGAGGTAGACCGTGGGCACGGCCATCACCTGGCGTGATTCGACCTCGGCCTGGAAGTTGGCGCCGTCGATTGCCACGTGCGTGATGTTCGGGTTCAGCACCGCCATCAGGTTCAGCGCCTGCACCACGTCCGGGCAGTTCTGGCAGGACTGCGAGAAATAGGACTCGAAGTGCAGCGGGCCGGGCAGGGCCTTGACCGCATCGATGAGGGACTGCTCGACCTTCGGCGGGTAGCCGCCGACCTGCAGCAGGGCCAGCACCAGCGAGGCGAACTCATGGCCCATCGGGATGCCGGCGAAGCGCACGGCAACTTCGGGCGCGCCGGCGCGGCGGATCAGGAACGACGGCGTGCGGGCGTCGGCCTGCTCGAGGACACTGATCTTGTCCGACAGGGCAGCGATGGTCTGCAGCAGCTCGCGCAGCTCGCGCGAGGCATCGCCGTCGTCGAGCGAGGCGACGAGTTCGATCGGCGCCACGAGGCGCTCGAGGTAGGCCTTCAACTGGCCCTTGAGGCTGTCGTCCAGCATGGCAGGCTCCTTCGATTCGATGGCGGGTGCTTGTGCAAAGCGCATGCCTTGCACAAGCACCCGGGCCGCGACACGCGGCCCGGATGCGGATCACGCCGCGGAAATCAGATCTTGCCGACCAGGTCCAGCGACGGGGTCAGCGTCTTGGCGCCTTCCTGCCACTTGGCCGGGCACACCTGCCCCGGGTTCTTGGCGACGTACTGCGCGGCCTTCAGCTTGCGCAGGGTCTCCTTCATGTCGCGGGCGATCGCGTTGTCGTGGATCTCGAGGGTCTTGATCACGCCATCGGGATTGATCACGAAGGTGCCGCGCAGGGCCAGGCCCTCGCCGTCGATGTGCACGCCGAAGGCGCGCGTGAGCTGGTGGGTCGGGTCGCCGACCAGCGGGAAGGTCGCCTTCTTCACCGCCGGCGAGGTCTCGTGCCACACCTTGTGCGCGAAGTGCGTGTCGGTGGTGACGATGTAGACCTCGGCGCCGAGCTTCTGGAACTCCGCGTAATGCTCGGCGGCGTCCTCGACCTCGGTCGGGCAGTTGAAGGTGAAGGCGGCCGGCATGAACACCAGGACCGACCACTTGCCCTTGAGGCTCTGCTCGGTGACCGGCACGAACTCGCCGTTGTGGAAGGCGGTGGTCTTGAACGGCTGGACGGTGGTGTTGATCAGCGACATCGGTCGAATCCTCGAGGGGTGGGAGGGGGGTGGAGCATGCGATGGACGCATTCTGCGGGCGCAGGGTGCATCCGCCAAATGAATTGATTGAATCAGGGCGATAGAGAAAACCTATCAAGTGGCGCGTTTCACCAATGTGATGGGGCCGGGCCGGGTGCGTTCAAGCGGCCGCGGCCTGTGGGAGCGAGCACCGCTCGCGACTGGCAGCCCCATGCGCGCGGCCGGCTTCGAGGTTGCAGTCGCGAGCGGTGCTCGCTCCCACAGATCGACGGCCCGGCGCGCTGGCCCCGCTGAGTACCGAGGCCGGCGCCAAAAGGCCCTCGGGTCGAGGCGTCCGGGCGACCTTGCAGGCGCAAGCAACGCTCGCGACCGGTAGCCCCATGCGCGCGGTCGGCATCGAGGTTGCAGTCGCGAGCGGTGCTTGCTCCTACAGATCGACGGCCCGGCGCGCTGGCCCCGCTGAGTGCCGAGGCCGGCGCCAAAAGGCCCTCTGGTCGAGGCGTCCGGGCGACCTTGCAGGCGCAAGCAACGCTCGCGACCGCGGCCGCGGCCTGTGGGAGCGAGCACCGCTCGCGACCGGCAGCCCCATGCGCGCGGTCGGCATCGAGGTTGCAGTCGCGAGCGGTGCTCGCTCCTACAGATCGACGGCCCGGCGCGGGTTGTGCTTACCGCACCAGGTGCCAGCGCGTCTGCCGCCCGGCGAGGTAGACCACGCGCTCGCCATCGAACAGCGCGCCCTGCTCGAGCTTCACCTGCACCCACTGGTCCTTCCACTCCGGCAGGCGCACCTTCACGTTGCCTTCGATCGCGTACACCGTGGACGCATGCAGCGGCCAGTCGCCCTGGCCGATCGTCGGGCCCTGGTTGTCCCACATGCCGATGGTCGGGCCCGGCGCGTGGCCGAACATCCCCAGCGGATGGGTGTAGGTGCTGCTGGTGATGCCTTCCTTCTCCGCCGCCGCGCGGGTGCGGGCGAGGATCTCGTTGCCGGTGCGCCCGGCGACGAAGTTCGCGGTCAGCAGGTCCTGCCAACGGTTGCCGACCGCCAGCGCGTCCTTCAGGCCCTGCGGCACGTCGGTCTCGCCGATGCGCGCCACGTAGGCCATCTCCTGCGTGTCGGTGCACAGCTTGAGGTAGCAGATGCCGACGTCGGTGTGCAGCACGTCGCCGGGCTGGATCACGCCCGACACGCCGCAGAAGTCGGTGTCCTTCTCGCAGGTCTCGCCCGGGCGCTGCGCGTTGACGTAGGGCATGAACCAGATCGGCAGGCCCAGCGACTCGAAGCGCTGGCGGATGTACCAGGCGATGTCGTCGGTGGTGGTCACGCCGGGCGTGATCACGCGCGCGCTGAAGGCCTCGGCGATCACCCCGCGCGCGATGCCCATGATGTGCGGGTAGACCGCCAGTTCGCCCGGCGCGCGCGTCTCCAGCCAGCGCACCACGAGGTCTTGCGCCGACACCAGCCGGCTGGCCCAGCCGTCCGGCAGCACCTCGACCAGCTGCTGGTGCAGGCCGTGCGTGAGGCCGTCGGCGACCGCCCACTCGCGCGAGACGTTGATGCCGATGCGCTTCGGGTCCTTGGAGCGGACCAGCTCTCCCAACGCCTTCCACTGCGCGTCCAGGTCGCCGCCCGACCAGGCCGATTCATAGGGTTTGCCCAGCGGGTAGCGGTTGACGCTCAGCCGGTCCACCGTGCCATCGGCCTTGCGGTGGAAGACCAGCATGGTGGTGCGCCGCGCGGCGAACGAGGGCTGCGGCACCAGGGTGAAGTACACCGGGTCCTCGCCATATTCGCGGTTGATCACCAGCCACAGGTCGAGATCGGCTTCAGCCATCAGGCGCGGCAGCAGGGTCTCCAGCCGCTCGGTCAGCATGCGGTTCTCGGGCTCGATGCGCGCGCGCGGCGCGAGCACGGCGAAGTCGTCGGCCGAGCCGACGACCCGGCCCTGCGCGGGGTCGGTGGCGCCGGCGGCCGCGGGCAGCAGGGCGAGCGAGAGGGCGAGGGCGGTCAGGCGGATCATCGGGGCACCCGGCGGTGGTGGAAAACGCCGAGCATGCCACCGGGACCTGCGAAAGGACCATGCAGATCACCGGCCCGATGCCGCATGCCGCCCAACGCAGGAGCCCGCTTGCGGGCGACCGCAACCCCCGTGCTCGCGGCATGTTCCAGCGCCGCGGTCGCGCGCAAGCGCGCTCCTACGCGAGGTGCCGCGTGATGTAGGAGCCCGCTTGCGGGCGACCGCAACCCCCATGCTCGCGGCCGGTCCCGCTGCCGCGATCGCGCGCAAGCGCGCTCCTGCGCGAGGTGCCACGTGATGTAGGAGCCCGCTTGCGGGCGACCGCAACCTCCATGCTTGCGGTGGGTTCCGCTGCCGCGGTCGCGCGCAAGCGCGCTCCTGCGCGAGGTGCCACGTGATGTAGGAGCCCGCTTGCGGGCGACCGCAACCCCCATGCTCGCGGCCGGTCCCGCTGCCGCGATCGCGCGCAAGCGCGCTCCTACGCGAGGTGCCGCGTGATGTAGGAGCCCGCTTGCGGGCGACCGCAACCCCCA
>JAJTHZ010000129.1 GCA_021299185.1 Lysobacteraceae bacterium
CTTGTGGGAGCGGCGCGCGCGCCGCGATGCTTTTCAACCTTGCCGCAACCCCATCGCGCTGCACGCAGCGCTCCTACAGCCTCCGCTCCGCCGACACCGCATGGCAGGACCCAGGCACGGCAAGGCCAAGGCGCGGCAGGGCCAATGCCTTGTGGGAGCGGCGCGCGCGCCGCGATGCTTTTCAACCTTGCCGCAACCCCATCGCGCTGCACGCAGCGCTCCTACAGCCTCCGCTCCGCCGACACCGCGCGGCAGGACCCAGGCACGGCAAGGCCAAGGCGCGGCAGGGCCAATGCCTTGTGGGAGCGGCGCGTGCGCCGCGATGCTCTTCGGTTTCGCGGCAACTCCATCGCGCTGCACGCAGCGCTCCTACAACCGCCGCCCTGCCAGGAGAATGGAACAAGGTCGAGGCTGTTGTGGGAGCGGCGCGGGAGCCGCGATGCTCTGCATGAATGCCTGGCCACGCGGCCGACGTGCCTCGCACGATTGCGATCAGCCCCCGAAAAGGTCCGGCGGTGCGTTGAAGAGCTTGTTTTCGTTGCCCGGGTCGGCGCATGCGGCGGGATTGAGGTCGATGATGCCGCTGCGTGCGAGCGCGCGGTCCAGGCTGCGGTGGAGCCTGCGCTCGAGGTCTTGCTGGAGCCACTCGAGGCGCGATGGATCGAGCGTCGCAGGCTCGATCCCCGAATCGAGTTCGTACACGCCGCTGCCGTCCTCGTGGCACGGCGGTCCCAGAAAGGGTCGTGGCCGGCCCAGCAACACCACCTGCACGCCAAGATGGCTGTAGGCGACGACCTTCAGCGCGGTCGTCTGCGTGCGATAGCTCACGAGACCCAGTCCAGCTCGCGTGCGCGAGGCCAGCCCGAGCTGCCCGAGCCCTGCCCAGTCTTCGATCGTCAGCACCGCTTGTGCGTCGTATCGATCCGCGATCTCACGAAAAAGCGCGGTGCAATCGTCACTCAGTGGCCGCGGGCGGCTTCCGATGCAACCGGACTCGAGCACGCGACGGGCGTCGGCTGTCCCAGGGTCCAAGTGCTGTACGTCGATGTGCGGTGCGCGCGTCGAAATCTCGGCGTCGATGTAGGCGCGGGCCAGCTGCGCGATATCGAACGGCACCGGCAGGCGACGCTTGGCGGCTGCGACGGGAAGCACCACGGCATGGTCATGGGCCAGTTCCGACGGCGCACGGACGATCGTCAGTAGACGGTTGATGCGCGCGGACTCTGCCGCCGGCGGCGGGTCGGCGAGCCGAGGCGCCCGCGGCGCTCCGCATGCGGCCAACGTCATGGCCATGATGGCCGCGGCGAAGACAGTGGCGACCCACATGGCGGCCGTGGCGTGCTTGGTGCGAGCCACCGCGAGCAAGGTGGAGCGACTCAGGCGAGCCGCAACAACCCGGCCACCGAAACGTCTTCGTCGACATCGGGCCAATGGATGCCGCTGCCCTTGCCGATCAACCGCCAGTTCGAACGCTGCGCCACCGTCGCGGCACGCAGGCGGGGGAACCACTCGAGCGGGGCCGACAGTTCACGCCCATCCGTGAGCCGCACGCGCAGTGCGTCGTCCGTGACTTCGACGTGCATGGCTGACGGGTCAAGTCGGATCGCCAAAGAACTCATGCCAGCGCTCCAGGAGCAGTTCGCGATGTTGGGTCACCAGTTCACGCACACGGCCAAGTTCGTGGGAACGAAAGCCGCGCGACTCAGCCAGCTGCACCGGCGACAGCCAGTACTTTGCCACGCTTTCGCCGCATTCGACATGCACATGCGGGGGCTCCGCACCCTCGTTGCTGTAGAAGAAAAGGCGAAACGCCCCGTGGCGGAGGACGGTCGGCATGGGTCGAGGTCAGCATCCCGTCCATGTTCGCAAACGTGGCGGTCCGGGGCGAATCCAAGGGCCGGAACGCGCCGCCCCTCGCGGCGCTGTGCAAACTCCGCACGACACGCCTTGCCGACCCCACGCTGTGGCGGCCGGCGGCCGGCAGGGTTCCACGGCACCGCTGCCGCACCACAAACGTCCGCCAACATCCGACAGGGGTATCGTCATCACGGGGACAGCCACCAAGCCCGAAGGTCACGACGGATCGAAGGCTAGCATGCCCATCGATCCGCGCACCCTGTAGGCGCAGCGCGTCCGCTGCGAGCCCTATCAGTCTTGTCGAAGCCCCATCGCGCTGCACGCAGCGCTCCCACATCCGCCGCGCCGCCGACACCGCACGGCAGGACCAAGGCACGTCGAGGCCTGGGCGCGGCTGGATCGCAGCCCTTGTAGGAGCGGCGCGTGCGCCGCGATGCTCTTCACCCTCGCCGCAACCCCATCGCGCTGCACGCAGCGCTCCCACAACCGCCGCCGCCCCGCGAGAGAATTCAGCAAGGCCCAGGCGCTTGTGGGAGCGGCCCGTGCGCCGCGATGGGCCCGACGGGTTCCGCTCCATACGCACCCCCGTAGGAGCGCGCTTGCGCGCGACCGCAACCTGCGCCGACACGGTGCACCCCCGGCATGGCGATCGCGCGCAAGCGCGCTCCTACGGAAATCCGGCGCCTGTGTGGCTTGCGGGATCAGGCGGCCTGCCACTCCCGCCGATACGCCGCCAACCCTACCCCCACGATGCGCCGGAAATCCCGGCTCAAATGCGCCGCATCCGCGAAGCCCATGTCGGCCGCCAGCGCGCTCAGGTCCGGCGCCCCCGCGCGCAGCCGTTCCAGCACCTCGTGCAGGCGGTAACGCGCGATCACCCACTTGGGGCCCACGCCAACGTGGTCGCGGAACAAACGCTGCAGGCGCCGCAGCGCCGCCGGGTCGCCGCCAGCGAGGTCGCCCGCGCGCAGCCAGGCGCGGTCGTCGGCGAGCCGCGCCACCAGCGCGTTCACCTCGCGCACGCTCTGCGGCACAGCCGGGCGATGCGCATGCAGCCGCGCATCCAGGCGCGCCGCGCGCGCCAGCACATCGCCCTCGCGCACGGCGTCGACCATCTGCACGGCCAGGTCACCCAGCACCTCGACCGCCGGCAGCGCGCGATCGCGCAACCGGTGCAGCGGCTGGCCGAACCACGGCCGGAAGCCCGCCGGCCGGAACTTGATCCTCAGCACCTCGCCGCGCGGGCCGAGGTCGCGCTGCCACATCCGCTCGCGCACGCCGCCGATCTCGTCGCGGCCGTTCTTGAAGGTCCAGTGCACGCAGGGATGCGGCAGCGTGCGCGCCACGTGGGCCGGCAGCCCGTCGCGTTCCCAGCGCACGAACCAGTAGTGCTCGATGGTGTCGGCCAGCAGCGGATGCGGCGCGATGCGCCGATGCTCGAACCGCCCGTCGTCCGGCCGCGCGCTGATCACCCCGCGCACCGGCCGCAGCGGCCCGCCGATGTCGATCGGCGCCGGCGCGCCGGCGGGCGGCGTCAGGGCAGTGGACCGTCGGCGTCCCATCGGTCGCGTTTTTTCAAGCGAAGGTGCAGCGCATCTTCCACCCTGCGCGCACCCCCGCCAAGCACCCGCCCGACTATGCGCCCCGCCGTCCCAGCCCGCACCCGGCCCGCATCCCGCATCATCCCCGTCGTCGCCATCGTGCTGGCGCTCGCCGCGCCCCACCCCGCCACCGCCACCGAGGAACCGCCCCCCATGCACCGCATCACCGGCCGCTTCGACGTCAAGATGACCCCGCAAGGCGAGGCCAGCCCCGACACGGGCGCCACCACCTACCGCCTCGACAAGCGCTACCACGGCCCGCTGGACGCCAACGCCGCCGGCACCATGCTGGGCCATGTCACGGCCACCCAGGGCTCCGCCGGCTACGTCGCCATCGAGCGCGTCACCGGCACCCTCGACGGCCGCAAAGGCAGCTTCGTGCTGCAGCACTCGGGGCTGATGGATCGCGGCGCGAAGCACCTCGAGATCCGCGTGGTGCCGGATTCAGCGGATGGGGAGTTGGTGGGCCTGCGCGGGCGGATGGAGATCCGGATCGAGGCCGGCGGGGCGCACTACTACGACTTCGAATACACCCTGGCCAACGACTGAGCCTCTCTCCCCGCGTGGGTGAGGCGGGATTTGCCGCCGCATGCGGCGGCCCGCCGAACGCCCGCGAGAATCGCGCGGGCCGGGATGAGGGGTTGGGCAGAGAAGGCGCGCCCATCCACAGCAAGTGCTACTCGAGGATCGATCGAACCGCGTCCAACGCCTCCTGCACGACCGGGGCAGGCGCTTTTTCGATGCGTCGAAACGTTCTCGCCCGGGCATCGATCGTGCGGGTCTGATCGCAGAGGACCAAGCCCTGGGTGCGCGTGCCCGAGCCCATCAGCGTCACGCTGAAACCGGTTTCGCGCGAAGCCTGTCCGCCCTGCGTGATGGGCGCCACGAGCAGCAGCCCGGATGCCTTGTTGAAGGCATCCGCCGACAACACCAGCACCGGCCGTGCGCCGCGAATCTCGCGGCACTGGGTCGGATCCAGGCTCAGTTCGAGGATATCGCCGCGTTGCGGAACGCCGCGGCTCACAGGGCCTCGCGGCCCTGCGGTGCATCGTCAAGCCACTCGGCGTCGCGCGGCCACCGGGCCGGCGACGACGGGCTCGCCGCCAGGCGATCGGCGAGGGTACGCCGCGCCGGCGTCACGGACAGACTGCGGCCGTTGAGGGTCAGCTCGACGACGGAGCCCGCATCCACGGCCAGCGAATCGACGATGGCCTTGGGGATCGACAGAATCACGGAACCGCCCGAGCGGCGGAGGGTGGCGACACAGCTCATGAGGGCAAGCCCGGCTGTTTTACGGCAGTAAAACATACTCCGGCGCTAGCGGATCGGCAAGCGGGACCCTCACCGACCGCCAGCACCGAGCGACCCGCACCCGCAGCACCTCCACCGCCGGCAGCACCCGATCGCGCAGGCCATGCAGCGAGCGCCCGAACCACGGCCGGAATCCCGCCGGCCGGAACTTGATGCTAGGGGAGCCTCTGAACAAGTCCCCGTGCCCGCGCCGGAGGTTGTGCGGCTGGCCAGCGAGGCGCGCGTCGCAGGGCATGGTGGTTCCATGTCCAAGACGCGCAACGCGGCTGGACGGCCGCACAATTCCGGCCCAAAGGGTTGCTTCTGTGCGCCACCGCACCTGCGTTGGACGCCTTGAGCATGGAACCACCATGCCCTGCGGCGTCCGCCTTGTTGCGGCGTAAGCGTTCACTCCGTGCCGTCCTTGACTACCGGTTTGCGCTGTGCAGCAGCGAGCGCAGCGGGTTGGCCGCGAAGCGTTCCTTCCACAGCCGCGGCGTGAGTTCCTCGACCCGCGATGCCGGGTGCTGGCCGACGCGC
>JAJTHZ010000020.1 GCA_021299185.1 Lysobacteraceae bacterium
CAAGCGCCGCCGTCGCGGTGGCCGCGGGCGTCGCCGGGGCGAGGCCGAAGGTGCGGCGGTCGAAGCCGTGGCCCCGGTCGCCAAGGCCACGCCGCGCGAGACGCCGGCCGTCGAGACCGATGGCCTGCTCGGGCGCATCAAGAAAGGCCTCAAGGGCCTGATCAACCGCCTACCCGGCCGCGGCCGGCAGCGCTGATCCGATGGCGCGGCGCGGACCCCCCGCGCCGCGCATCGACGCCCACCGCGTGCCGCCTGCGCATGCGGCGGTTTGCTACCCTTCGCGGGTTCCCCAGCACCGCGCGACCTGAATGTCCGACGCCCTGGCCGACCTGCTGCTCCGCCATCGTCATGCGCGCGCCTTCGCGCTGGCGGCGCTCGGTGCGGCGGCGGTCGCGCTGGCGGTCGCGCTGGCGCGGCTCGGTGCGGTGCTGCTGGCCTTCGGCGCGCCGGCCGCGCCGCCCGCCACCCCGATGACGGTCGAGCAACTGGTGCGCGGCGCCGAGTCCGGCGCGGCATCGGTGTCGTCGTGGCATCTGTTCGGCAATGCGCTGCCGGCGGCCGACCCGCGCGGCGTGGCCGCCGCACCCGACACCGGGCTGGATCTCGTGCTGCGCGGGCTGTTCGCCGGCGACGGTCCGAAGGACGGCCGCGCGATCCTGGTCGACGGCAACGGCGTCGAGCGCAGCGTGCGCCCGGGCGACGAGGTCGCCAGCGGCGTCACGGTCGACGGCATCTATCCCGACCGCATCACGCTGTCGCGCGGCGGCGCGATCGAGGCCCTGCGCCTGCCGCGCACCGAGGGCGCCGCGACGACGGTGGCCGCAGGACCCGGCGGCATCGCGGTACAGAACCGCCCGCTGCCGCCATCGATGACGCCGCAGGCCGCGGGCGGCACCCTGCCCGGCATGCCGGCGCCGGGCCAGCCGTTCGTGACGCCCAGCATCTCCACCGCCGGCATCGACTGGAACGCCACCACCGCGAAACTCGGCGTCGATGCGCAGCAACTCGCGCGCGAGGTCAGCGTGCTGCCGGTGCTCGAGAACGGCCGCTTCGTCGGCGTGCGCGTGCAGGCCGGGCGCGACAATCCGCTGGCGGCGCGGCTCGGCCTGCAGCCGGACGACATCGTCACCGAAGTCAACGGCGTGCCGCTGGATTCTCCGGCGCGCGCGGCGGAAGTCGCGCGCACCCTGGCGCAGGCGAACAGCGCCGAAGTCACCGTGCGCCGCGACGGCGCCACCCGCAAACTCCGCGTCGACCTGCCATGACCCGTTCCCCCACCCCGAGGCCTTCCCCGATGCGCCACCTGATCGCCGCCGTCCTGCTCGGCGCGAGCCTCGCGCTGTCCGCCCAGCCCGGCGACCACACGCTCAACTTGAAGGACGCCGACATCCGGGTGTTCATCGCCACCGTGTCGGAGATCACCGGCAAGAGCTTCATCGTCGACCCGCGCGTGGAAGGCAAGGTCAACGTGGTCTCGACCAAGCCGATGGACGCCGCCGAGGTCTACCGCACCTTCGAGAGCGTGCTGCGCGTGCACGGCTACGCCGCGGTGCCGTCGGGCAGCATGGTCAAGATCGTGCCGGAGGCGATCGCCAAGCAGGATGGCGATGCGACCGCGGTGGCGTCCGGCGGTCCCGATGCGATCGTCACCCGGGTGGTCGAACTCAAGCACGTGGCGGCCAACGAACTGCTGCCGATCCTGCAGCAGCTGGTGCCGCAGAGCGGCCAGGTCGCGCCGGTGAACGGCGCCAACGCGCTGCTGATCACCGACCGCGCGGGCAACCTCGCGCGGGTGGAGGCGATCATCCGCCGCGTCGACCAGGCTTCGGATGCCGCGATCGAGGTGATCCCGCTGCAGCACGCCTCGGCGGCGGAACTCGCGCGCACGCTGTCGATGCTGGCCGAGGAGAAAGGCGCGGCGGCGGTCGCCGGCGTGCCGACCAAGGTGTTCGCCGACGCGCGCACCAACTCCGTGCTGCTGTCGGGCGACCGCGCGGCGCGGCTGCGCATGCGCACCCTGATCGGGCACCTCGACACGCCACTGGAGAACAGCGACAGCACCAACGTGGTCTACGTGCGCTACGCCAAGGCCGAGGAACTGGTGGCGCTGCTGGAGCAGACCGCCGCCACCCTGACCGGCCAGGCCGGCGGCGAGAACGCGGCCAAGGAAGCCACCATCCAGGCCCACCCCGAAACCAATGCACTGATCATCACCGCCGACCCCGCGGTCTTCCGCGGGCTGGCCTCGGTGATCCGCCAACTGGACATCCCGCGCGCGCAGGTGCTGATCGAAGGCGTGATCGCGGAACTCTCCGACGAGTACGCGCGCGAGATCGGCGTGCAGTGGCAGTCGACCAACCTGCAGGAGAACGCCGACGGCAGCCTCGGCGAGGGCTACATCGGCGGCACCAATTTCCCCGGCCAGGGCGGCGCGGGTGGCATCATTGGCGCCGCGGCGAACCCGGGCAGCGTGGGCTCCGGCCTCAACATCGGCTACGTCGGCGGCACCATCACCCTGCCCGGCAGCGACGATCCGATCCTGCAGATCGGCGCGCTGGTGCGCGCGCTCGGCGGCGACGGGCGCAACAACATCCTGTCCAGCCCCTCGGTGGTCACGCTCGACAACCAGGAGACCGAACTCTCGGTCGGGCAGGAAGTGCCCTTCATCCAGGGCGAGTTCACCACCAACGTCGCCAACGCCAGCGGCGAGAACGCCGGCAATGGCCTGCTCGGCAATCCGTTCCGCACCATCGAGCGCAAGGAAGTGGGCCTGAAGCTCACCGTCACCCCGCGCATCAACGAAGGCGACAGCGTGCGCATGGACATCAAGCTCGAGTCGTCGTCGCTGGCGCCGACGCCGGCGGGGGCCTCGGACCTGATCACCAACAAGCGCACGCTCAGCAACAGCGTGCTGGTGCCGGACGGCAACATGCTGGTGCTCGGCGGGCTGATCAGCAACGAGACGCGCGAGAACGTGAGCAAGGTGCCGGGCCTCGGCGACATCCCGGTGGTCGGCAACCTGTTCCGCTACCGCAGCAGCAACACGCTCAAACGCAACCTGATGATCTTCCTGAAGCCCACCATCCTGCGCGACCGCGCCACCGAGATGTCGGTGTCGGGCGACAAGTACAACTTCATCCGCGCCGAGCAATTGAAGGCGCGCGAGCGCAGCGACAAGCTGAGCCGCCCGCAGGACCACGCGGTGCTGCCGGAACTGCCGGAAAAACCCGCGGAAGAAGGCGGCCAGTGACGACGGACGCCCGGCCCGCCCGACCGCCCTTCGCCTTCGCCAAGCGCCACGGCGCGACCCTGGTCGAATGGCGGGGCGAGCGCGCGCGGGTGGCGCACCGCGCCGGCGTGAAGCTCGAATCGCTGGCGGAACTGCGCCGCTACCTCGGCGCGCCGCTGGACCTCGAAGCCCTCGACGAGCGCGCGTGGGAGTCCCTGCTGCGCGAACTCTACGAACAGGGCGGCGCGGACGCGCGCGCGATGGTCGAAGGCATGGACGAGCGCACCGACCTCGGCGCGATCGCCGACTCGCTGCCGGAACCGGAAGACCTGCTCGAGAGCGACGACGACGCGGTCATCATCCGCCTGATCAACGCCCTGCTCACGGAAGCCGTCAAGGAGAACGCCTCCGACATCCACGTCGAGCCGTTCGAGAACCGCCTCGTGGTGCGTTTCCGCGTCGACGGCGTGCTGCGCGAGGTGCTCTCGCCGGCGCGCCGCATCGCCGCCCCGGTGGTCAGCCGCATCAAGGTGATGGCCAAGCTCGACATCGCCGAGAAGCGCCTGCCGCAGGATGGCCGCATCGGCCTGCGCATCGCGGGCCGCCCGGTCGACGTGCGCGTGTCGACGATCCCCTCCGGCCACGGCGAGCGCGTGGTGCTGCGCCTGCTCGACAAGCAGGCCGGGCGCCTCGACCTGTCCAAGCTCGGCATGGCCGAGCCGATGCGCGCCGAACTCGAGGCCCTGGTGCACCGCCCGCACGGCATCCTGCTGGTCACCGGCCCCACCGGCTCGGGCAAGACCACCACGCTGTACGCGGCGCTGTCGCGCCTCAACGACAGCACGCGCAACATCCTCACCGTCGAGGACCCGATCGAGTACTACCTCGACGGCATCGGCCAGACCCAGGTCAACCCGCGCGTCGACATGACCTTCGCCCGCGGCCTGCGCGCGATCCTGCGCCAGGACCCCGACGTGGTGGTGGTCGGCGAGATCCGCGACCTCGAGACCGCGCAGATCGCCGTGCAGGCCTCGCTGACCGGGCACCTGGTGCTGTCGACCCTGCACACCAATTCCGCGATCGGTGCGGTGACGCGCCTGCGCGACATGGGCGTGGAGCCCTTCCTGCTGGCCTCGTCGATGATCGGCGTGCTGGCCCAGCGCCTGGTGCGCGTGCTCGACCCCGCCACGCGCGAGTCGTATGCGGCCACGCCGGGCGAACTCGCCGCCTTCGGCCAGCCGCGCGACGCGCACGCCACCCTGCACCGCCCGCGCGCCGGGCTCGGCGGCCGCAACGCCGGCTACCGCGGCCGCACCGGCATCTACGAACTGGTGACGGTCGACGACGGCCTGCGCGCCCTGGTCCACGAAGGCGCCTCCGAAGCCGCGCTGGACGCCCACGCGCGCGCGCGCAGCCCCTCGATCGCCGCCGACGGCTGGGCCAAGTGCGTGGCCGGCGTGACCTCGGTGGACGAGGTGCTGCGGGTGACGCGCGAGGAATGACACGCTCGACGCCCGGCGCTCAACGCGCCCAGTTCACCACTTTCAGCCCCGGCACCCGCTCGAACTCGCGCTCGTTGTTGGTGACCAGCGGAAGCCCCAGGGCCAGCGCATGGGCGGCGATCCACAGGTCGTTGTTGCCGATCGGGCGGCCGCGCTGCTCCAGCGTGGCGCGTAGGGCACCGTAGCGCTCGGCCACCGCGTCGTCGATCGGCAGCGCCGGCACCCAGTCGACCAGTTCGCGCAGGACCTCGCGCACGCGCTCGCGCTGGCTGCTCTTCGCCGCGCCGTAAAGCAGTTCGCCGAAGGTGACCGCGGACATCGCAAGGTCGCCGCGCTGGTGGCGCCGGAAATGGGCCAGCACCGCGGGCGGCTTCTCGCGCGCGACGTAGATGCAGATATTCGTGTCGAGCAGCAGCCGCGCCACGCTCACTCCAGGGCGTCGCGGGCCTGCGGCGGCGTGTCGTGCCGTCCGTCGGCGAGGAAATCATCCGGCAGCGAGGCCAGCAGGTCGAAGGCCGCGGCCAGCCCCTTCGGCAGCGGGCGCAGCACGATCTCGTTGCCGCGGCGCAGGATCTGCACCTCCTCGGCATCGAGGCGGAACTCGCGCGGCAGCCGCACGGCCTGGCTGTTGCCCGACTTGAACACGCGGGTGGTTTTCATCGGCGCCTCCATGTAACCACATGCAGTATATACGATCCCGGCTCGGGCCCGCGGCCGGTATAGTCCGCCCATGCCCGCGTACAGCTACGAAGCCCTCGACGCCGCCGGCGCACCGCAGCGCGGCGTGCTGCAGGCCGACACCCCGCGCGGCGCGCGCGCGGCCCTGCGCGAGCGCGGCCTGGTGCCGCTGGCAGTGGAGGCGGTGGCCGAAGCCGCGCCGCGCGGCGGCCTGGTGGCCGGCCGGCGCGCGCTGTCCACCGCGCAACTGGCGCTGTTCGCGCGCCAGTTGGCGACGCTGGCGACCGCCGGCCTGCCGCTGGAGGAATCGCTGGCCGCACTCAGCGAGGCCGACGCCGAGCCGCGCACGCGCGCCATCGTCGCCCAGCTGCGCGCGCGGGTGATGGAGGGCCAGTCGCTGGCCGCCGCGCTCGCCGAGTTCCCGGATTCCTTCGACGCCGTGTTCCGCGCCTCGGTGGCCGCGGGCGAATCCTCCGGCCGGCTCGACCAGGCGCTGTCGCGGCTGGCCGACGACGTCGAGGCGCGCGAGTCGCTGGCGCGCTCGCTGTGGATGGCGCTGGCCTATCCGCTGCTGCTGACCGCGGTGGCGATCACCATCGCGACCGGGCTGCTGGTCTACGTGGTGCCGCAGGTGGTGACCGTGTTCCAGAACCTGCGTCAGGAACTGCCGTGGGCGACCCGCGTCCTGATCGCGATCGCCGACGCGGTGCGCGACCACGGCATCGCGGCCCTGGTGGTGCTCGGCGTCGCGACGGTCGCTGGCCGCTTCGCGCTGCGGCGCGACGCGGTGCGCGCCGCGCGCGACCGCTGGCTGCTGCGCCTGCCGCTGGCCGGCCGTCTGGTGCGCGCGGCCGACACCGCGCGCGCGGCGCGCACCCTGGCCACGCTGGCCGCCTCCGGGGTGCCGGTGCTGGAGGCGATGAACCTCGCCGCCGGCACCGTGCGCAACCTGCCGATGCAGGTCGCGCTCAGGCGCGCCGCCGCGCGCGTGCGCGAGGGCGGCGGCTTCGCGCTGGCGCTGGCCGAAAGCGGCTACTTCCCGCCGGTAGCGGTGCGCCTGATCGCCAGCGGCGAGAAATCCGGCCGGCTCGACGCGATGCTGGAACAGGCCGCGCGCGCGCAGCAGCGCGAGGTCGAGGGCCTGCTCGGCGCGCTGGCGGCGGTGATCGGCCCGGCGGTGATCCTCGCGGTCGGTGCGCTGGTGCTGTTCATCGTGCTGGCGATCCTGCTGCCGATCTTCGAACTGAACCAGTTGGTTCGGTGAGGACAGCAGCAAATGGCGAATGGCCTAAAGGCGGCGAATGGCGAATGGCGAACGGCGAATAGGATGGCCCGCGGTGCACCACTGCAGCGCCCGAATGCGTCGTTGAGCGCCCTGCCTCAATCCCGCAGCGAAGTCGAGGCGCACCGGGCGGCCTCGATCCGATAAGTTGCCCATTCGCCATTCGCCATTCGCCATTCGCCACCCCCATGATCCGCTTCGACACCGTCACCAAACGCTATCCCGGCGGACAGGACGCACTGAAGGAGGTCTCGTTCTCGATCGACGAGGGCGAGATGGTGTTCCTGACCGGCCACTCCGGCGCGGGCAAGAGTTCGGTGCTGAAACTGCTCAGCGTGCAGGAGCGCCCCACCCGCGGCAGCGTGCTGCTCGGCGGGCGCAACGTCGGCGCGGTGCGCGCCGCGCAGATCCCCGCGGTGCGGCGGCGCATCGGCCAGGTGTTCCAGGACCACCGCCTGCTGCTCGATCGCACGGTGTTCGACAACGTCGCCCTGCCGCTGGTGATCGCCGGCACGCCGCGCGCCGAGATGGAGCGCCGCGTGCGCGCTGCGCTCGACCTCGTCGGGCTGGCCGCGCGCGAGCGCGCGCAGCCGCAGCAGTTGTCCGCCGGCGAGCAGCAGCGCGTGGGCATCGCGCGCGCGATCGCGCCGCGCCCGCCGCTGGTGATCTCCGACGAGCCCACCGGCAACCTCGACCCGCAGCTCGCCGCCGAGGTGATGGGCCTGTTCGTCACCCTCGCGCAGGGCGGCACCACCGTGCTGGTGGCCAGCCACGACCTGCACCTGGTCTCGCGCCTGCGCAAGCGCGTGCTGGTGCTCGACCACGGGCGGCTGATCGACGATTTCCGGCCGACGCCGAAGCCGGAGGCGGCGTGAACCGCCGCGTCGACCGCGCGCCCGCCGAGGCGCCCGCGCCGCGCGACGAGGCGCCCGCCGACGGCCGCGCGCGCGCCTGGCTCGACCAGCACCTGTACAGCGCGCTGTCCAGCCTCGGCCGGCTGTGGGCGCGGCGCGGCGCGACCGCGCTGACCGTGCTGGTGATGGGGCTCGCGCTGGCGCTGCCGCTGCTGCTGGCCCTGCTGCTGGCCAACCTGCGCGGCCTCGGCGGCGCGGTGTCGGACTCGCGCGAGGTCAGCGCCTTCCTCGCCGCCGGCGCCTCGCCCGCGACGGTGGCCGCCGCCCGCGCGGCGATCGAGGCCCTGCCCGACGTCGGCGCAGTGCTGGTGCGCGACCCCGACGAGGGCCTCGACGAGTTGCGCGGCATGGCCGGCTTCGGCGCCGCGCTGGAGGCGATCGGCGACAACCCGTTGCCGCACGTGCTGGTGGTCTCGCCGGACACCGACGCCGACGCTGCGCGGATCGGCGCGCTGGCCGACGCCGTGGGACAGGTCGAGGGCGTCGACTTCGTGCAGTACGACCTCGCCTGGCGCCAGCGGCTCGACGCCGCGCTCGCGCTGGGCACGCGGCTGGCGTGGGTGGCCGGCGTGCTGCTCGCGCTGGGCGCGCTGCTCGTGGTGGGCAACACGATCCGGCTCGACGTCGCCGCGCGCGCCGAGGAGATCGCCATCGTGCAATTGCTCGGCGGCACTGACGGCTTCGTGCGCCGGCCGTTCCTCTACGCCGGCGCCTGGTACGGCCTGCTCGCCGCCGCGGTGGCGCTGGCCGGCACCTGGGCCGCGGTGTGGGCGATGGGCGGCGCGGTCGGCCGCCTGGCCGCGGCCTACGGCAGCGTGCAGTCGCTGGCCG
This sequence comes from Lysobacteraceae bacterium, assembly GCA_021299185.1. Taxonomy (GTDB): domain Bacteria; phylum Pseudomonadota; class Gammaproteobacteria; order Xanthomonadales; family Ahniellaceae; genus UBA4656. The sequence goes on from JAJTHZ010000020.1 coordinate 8,437, forward strand.
GGCCGGGCCTCGGGACGCAGTTCGCGGTGCTGGCCGCGGGGATCGTGCTAGCCTGGCTCGGTGCATGGGCCGCGGTCGGCCGGCAGCTCGCCCAGGGCAGGCCCCGCTGATCCGCGCCGCGGCGGCATGCGGTTTGCCTCGGCCCCCCACCCGCACTGGATCGCCCCGCGCGTGCAAGCCCAGCTCACCCGCCACATCTCCACCGACGCGCCGCGCGTCATGGTGGTCGACGGCTCGAAAGTCGCGCGGCGCATGATCGAGCAGGTGCTCAAGGCCGAACTGCCCAACGCGGTGGTCATCCCCTGCGAGACCGGCGCCGACGCGCAGCGCCAGCTCGAGAACGGCATCGTCGACCTGGTCACCACCGCGCTCACCCTGCCCGACATGGAGGGCCTCGCGCTGGCCCGCCACGTGCGCGAGCACGCCCCGCAGGCCTACATCCCGATCGTGGTCGTCTCCGGCAGCGTGCAGGAGCGGCTGGTCGGCGAAGGCTTCGGCGCCGACGTCACCGACTACTTCGACAAGGGGCTCGGCTTCGCCGCGCTGGCGCAGTTCATCCGCGGCTACGTCGCGCCGCAGTCGCGCGCCGAGGGCGAGGTGCTGTACGTCGAGGACAGCAAGGTGGTGGCGCTGGCCACCCGCCGCATGCTGGAGAAGTACGGCCTGACCGTGAACCACGTGGTCAGCGTGGAGGACGCGCTGGCCCTGGTCGACACCGCGCGCGCGGCGTTCCGCGCCCCGGCCGACGTGGTGCTCACCGACGTCTACCTGAAGGGCGGCCTGACCGGCAAGGAACTGCTGGAAAAACTGCGCGGCGAATACGGCTACTCGCGCGGCGACCTGCCGGTGCTGGTGATGACCGCCGACGACAATCCGGCGAACCAGAGCGCGCTGCTGCGGGTCGGCGCCAACGACCTGGTGCACAAGCCGGTCGAGGAACGCCTGCTGCTCACCAAACTGCTGTTCCAGTTGAAGGTGTCGCAGAACCGCCGGCGCACCCAGGCCGCCGCCGCGGACGCCCCGACCGGCGCGTGAGCGACGACCGGGTCCGGCTCGAGCCGTCGTGGAAGGCGCGGCTGGAGGCGCAGTTCGCCAGCCCCCACATGGCCGCCCTGCGCGCCTTCCTGCGCGCCGAAAAAGCGGCCGGCAAGACCATTTATCCGCCCGGCCCGGAGATCTTCGCCGCGCTCGACCGCACGCCGTTCGACGCGGTCAAGGTCGTGATCCTCGGCCAGGACCCCTATCACGGCCCCGGCCAGGCGCACGGCCTGTGCTTCTCCGTGCGGCCCGGCGTGCCGGTGCCGCCGTCGCTGCAGAACATCTTCGCCGAACTGCAGCGCGACCTCGGCATCGCGCGCCCCGACCACGGCTGCCTGCTGCCGTGGGCGCGGCAGGGCGTGCTGCTGCTCAATGCCGTGCTCACCGTCGAGCGCGGGCAGGCCGGCTCGCATCACGGCAAGGGCTGGGAGGCGTTCACCGACGCGATCGTCGATGCGCTCGACCGCGAACGCGAGCACCTGGTGTTCCTGCTCTGGGGTTCGCCCGCGCAGGCCAAGGGACGCCGGGTCGATCCGCGCCGCCACCTCGTGCTGCGCGCGCCGCATCCATCCCCGCTGTCGGCGCACCGTGGCTTCATCGGCTGCGCGCACTTCTCGCAGGCCAACGCCTATCTCGAAGCGCACGGCCTGGCGCCGATCGACTGGCGGCTGCCGCCGCGCAGCGCACTCGACGCCCCGGCCTGAGCGCGCCGCTCAGCCCGCGCGCGGCGCCTGCGGCGGATACGTGAGTCGCGCGCTCTCGCTGACCAGGGTGATCTTCTGCCAGATCTTCTGGCTCAGGTTGGTGGTCAGCCGCTCCAGGTCGTTGACCGCGTCGATCACCACCGGGTCGGTCGAGCTCTGCGCGTACAGCGCCGCCACCTTGGCCGCCAGCGAGAGCAGTTCCGAGCAGTAATCGAGGTAGCGGGTCAGTTCGAACGGCGTCATCGCGCGCGCGGGCGAGTTCGCGGTCGGCGGGCCCGCGGTGGGGTCCTTGGTCAACTGGTGCATGTCGATCACGTGCACGATCGAGCGCAGTTCGTGCAGGTCGGCCAGCGCCTCGGCGCGCTTGGCGCGCGACTCGACCGTGACCAGGAAGACCACGCCCGCACCGACCACCACCACGATGTTGGTCAGCGCATCCAGGCCCTGCAGGCTGCCGAAGATGGTCGCCGGCGTCTCGCTGGCCGCGAGCAGCCGGCCCAGCCACAGGGTCAGCGCCACGCCCAGCACCAGCACCGCGCCGACCCCGATCCGCAGGCGCCAGTTCGGCTGCGCCAGCCGCGCCGCGCGCGCCTTGTTCTCGCGCGCCACCTCCAGCAGTTCGCGGCACACGCGCTGCAGGCCGGAGTTCGGGAACCGCTCCGCGATCCGCGTGCCGAGGTGGTCCAGCGTGGCGACGATCTTGTCGGAGTCGAGCGTGCGGTACATCGGCGGCCACGGCGGGCGGGGGAGCCCGAGTGTCCCGCCAGCCCGGGCGCCGGACAAGCCCGTGGCGCTACTCGCTGCGCAGGGCGGCGATCGGGTCCAGTTCCGCCGCGCGGCGCGCGGGATAGACGCCGAACGCCACGCCCACCGCGATGCAGGCCGCGACCGCCGGCACCAGCACCAGCGGCGACCACGCCACCGACCAGCCGGCCAGCGCGCCGATCGCGAGCGCCAGCGCCACGCCGAACACCAGCCCCAGCAGCGCGCCGGCCAGCGCGATCACCAGCGCTTCGGCGAGGAACTGCTCGACCAGGTCGCGCCGCCGCGCGCCGAGCGCGCGCTTGAGCCCGATCTCGCGGCGTCGCTCCAGCACGTTGGCCAGCATGATGTTCATGATCCCGATCCCGCCGACCAGCAGCGACACGCCGGCGATCGAGGCCATGACGATGGTGAAGATGCGCTGCGTCTGCTGGTGCTGCCGGTACAGGCCGGCGGGCACGATCAGGCGCCAGTCGTCGGCGCCGCCATGGCGCTGGCGGATCAGTTCCTGCAGCACCGGAGCGGCCGCCTGCGGCGACGCATCGGGCTGCAGGCGCAGGTTGAGCACGTCGACCTCGTCCTCGATCGGCGTGAAGCGCAGCCGCGCACGCGCGGTCTCCCAAGGCAGGAACAGGCGCTCGTCGTCGAGCCCGAGTTTCACGCCCTGGAACTCCGACTGGCTGAGCGCGCGCTCGGCCAGCACGCCCACCACCTCCAGCCACACGTGGTTGAGCTTGATGCGGCGACCGAGCGCGTCACCGCCCGGGAACAGCTCGCGCGCCAGCCGGGCGCCGAGCACCGCCACCGGCGCCGTCGTCGCGCCGTCTTCGTCGTTGAACCAGCGGCCCTGTGCGATCCTGAGCCCACCATGCTCGGCGTACGCCGGGCTCACCGCATAAGCCTGCCCGGTCGCCGTGCGCGCACCCGCGGCCAGCAGGTTGACCCGCACCTCCTTCGCCACCGCCACCGAACGCGCGCCGGGCACCACGGCGAGCGCGGCGTCGGCATCGGCGAGGCTCAGTCCCAGCGAGCGCGCGCGCAGTTCACGCAGCGCCTCGTTGTCGACCTTGGCGGACTCCACGATCAGGTTGTCCAGCCCGAGTTCGGCCACCAGGCGCAGCGCCTCGCGCCGGCTGCCCTCGCCCACCGCCAGCATGGCCACGATCGCGCCGACGCCGAAGATCATGCCCAGCAGGGTGAGCAGGGTGCGCAGTTTGCGCCGGCCCAGTTCCTCCACCGCCTCGCGCAGCAGCGCGCGATTCATGGCGCGGCCTCGGTGCCGACCAGGGCGATGCGCGCGCCCTCCGCGAGGCCTTCGCGCACCTCGCTGCGCACCGCGCCGCGTTCGCCCAGTTGCACCGGCACCAGGGCGCCGTCCGCGGTGCGCACCGCGAAGCCATCGCCCTGCGCCACCAGCGCCACGTTCGGCACCGTCTTCGCATCCGGCCGGTCGACCAGGGTGACCACGCCGCGCACCGCCTGCCCCGGCGCGAAACCGGCGCCGGCGCCGGCATCCAGCGTGATGCGCGCATCGAAGTCGATGTACTTGATCGGGTTGTCGCGCCCGCGCACGCTGGCGGTGTTGCCGACCCGGATCACCTCGCCCGCCACCACCTGGCCGGTGCCCGCCAGCCGCACCGCGACCGCCAGCCCGGGCTTGAGCCCGTGCGCCTGCGCCTGCGGCAGGTTGAAGCGCGCGATCAGTTCGCTCGCATCCGCCAGCGCGGCGAACGGCTGGCCCGCCCACAGCGACGCGCCGGCCTGCGGCTTGGTGCCGTCCCAGCGCTGCTCCAGGCGGAAGATGCCGTCGTGCGGGGCGCGCAGTTCCAGCGCTTCGAGGCTTTCGCGCTTCTGCCGCGCGGTCAGCGCGAAGGTGTCGCGCTGCGAGGCGATCACCGCGCGCGCCGCGCCCACCCGCTGCTCGCCCTGCCCGCGGCGCCAGTCGAGGTAACCGCGCTTGTCGGTGAGGAAGCCGACGTCGTCGAGCGCATCGAGGATCTCGTTGCGCGACAGCGCCAGCAGGTCGGCGCCGGCGTAGCGCTGGCTGATCGCCAGCCGGCCGTCGACGCCGGCGATCTCGGTGTCGATCTGCGCGCCGGTCACCACCGCCTGGCGCTGCTGCGCGGCATCGGCCAGCGCGTTGCGCAGCAGTTCCACTTCCGCCTGGTCGAGTTCGACCCGCGCCTTGGCCGCGTCGAAGCGCGCCAGCAGCTGGTCCTTGGTGACCCGCGAGCCGTCGGGCACCATCTCCAGCAGCATGCGGTTCTCGAAGTTCACCCCCGGCACGCCGAGCGTCGTGGTGCGCGCGGCGCGCAGTTCGCCGTCGGCGGCCAGCGTCTCGCGCCAGGGCCGCGGCTCGAACACCTCGGTCGGCGCATCCACGGCCGCGCTGCCGCAACCGGCCAGCAGCAGCGGCCCCATCAACGCGCCGCACAGCACCCGCACGGTGTTCGCGATCATCGCGTGCCGCCCGCGACCGCCGGCGCCGCGGGCGCCGACAGGTCGATCTCCACCTGCACCGCGCTGCCCGGCTTGAGCCCCTTCGGCATGGGGTCGAAGTGCAGCGTGGCATCGCGCACGATGGTCGGCTGGGTGCGCGAGCGCGTGCGGTACACCTGGCCCAGCGACGCCACGCGCGCCTCGTGCGACTGCCCGCTGGCGCCGACCCGAACCCGCGCGCGCTGGCCGACCGCGATCGCGAGGCTCAGCGCCTCCGGCACCGCGGCCTGCACCTCGATCGATTCCGGGTCCGCCACTTCCGCCACCGCGAGGCCGACGAACACCGACGCGCCGGGCGCGAATTTCTCGCCATTGAACTGCGTGCGATGCAGCACCACGCCGCCGTGCGGCGCGGCGACCGCGAGCGCGGCCAGCGCAGCCTTCAGTTCGTCGGTCTCGGCCTTCAGTTGCGCGATCTCGGCGTCGAGGCGCTGCGCCTCGGCGGCGCGCGCCCGCGCTCGCGCGTCGCGCCGCAACTGCGCGAGCCCGACGCGGCGTTCTGCCAGGGTCCGCGCGACCACCAGCTTGTCGTATTCGATGCGACCGATCAGGTCGCGCGGCTGCTCGGCCTTGCGGCGCGCCTTCTCGGCGTTGGCCACCGCTTCGGCCACGTCGATTTCGTCGGCGCGCGCGGCCTCGGCATGGTCGAGCGTCAGTTTCTGCCGTGCGCTGCCCTTCTCGGCGAGGCTCGACTGGCGCTGCGGCAGGCGCGTCTCGACATCCGACGAACTGAACACCGCCACCGGCTGGCCCGGACCGACCGTCGTGCCCTCCGGCAACAGGGTGGTCAGGTTGTACGACCACACATTGCGCACGGTGGGCGGGGCGATCACGAACGTGACGCGCGAGACCAGTTCGCCCTCCAGCACCGTGGATCCGGGCGCGGTGGCCGGCGGTTCGGCCGCGGTGGCGGCGTCGCCACTCGCGGCGGGCTCCAGCAGCACGCTCATGCCGGGCACGAGCGGCAGCCCTTGGCCCGGCGCGAGATCGACCTCCAGCGGGTGGTAGCGCCCGCTGCCCCAGGCCGCGCGCGCTTCGGGCGCGGCGCCGATGCTGCGCACGGTGCCGCGGGCGCTGCGGCCCGGGAGCGCGTCGAAGCGCAGGTCCACCGCCTGGCCCTCGGCAAGGAACAGGCGGTCGGCCTCCAGCGCCCAGGCGCGCACGCCGATGCCGGGCTCGTCGCCGATCACCTGGCCCACGCTCGCGCCGGGATAGGCGCTCTCGCCCTCGGCATAGCGACGGCCGCGCCAGTCGCTGAAGCCGTGCACCACCACCCCGGGCGCGCTGGCGCGCACCTCGGCCAACCGCGCCTCGGCGCTGGCGAAGGCGAGGTCGAACTCGATCTTGCGCACCTCCAGCACGCCATCCTCGCGCCGGCGCGCCACCGCCTCGTGCGCGGCCGCCGCCGCGCGACGCTTGGACTCGGCATCACGCGCGGTGCGCTCCGCCTCGGCCTGGAAGCGGTCGTAGTCGAGCGGCGAGCGCTGGTTGCGCGGCACGCTGGCATCCAGCCGCGCGCTTTCCGCCGCGGCTTCCGCCTCGGCGAGCGCGATGTCGGCCTCCACCGCCAGCACCTCGAGGTCGGCCACGTCCTTGGCCGCGGTGGCCACGGCGGTGTCGCGCTGCACTTCCAGGGTGCTGATCCGGTTCGCGCTGTCACCGGCGTCGATGCGCAGCAGCACGTCGCCCAGCGCCACCCGCTGGCCCTCATCGACGAAAGTGCGCAGCACGACCGGCGATGAATCGGAGGGCGGCACGATGATCTGCTGCGCGGTGGTCGACACCACCTCGCCGCTGACCAGCACCGGGCGCGTCGGCGTGACCGGCGCCGCCAGCAGCAGGGATGCCACCACCCACGGCAGGGCGACGGCGGCCATCAGGCGTCCACCACGAGGCCGTCGCGCAGGTGCACCGTGCGGTGCGCGCGCGCCGCGATCTCGGCGTCGTGGGTCACCAGCACCAAGGTCTGGCCGGCGGCATTGAGTTCGCACAGCAGCGCCAGCACGTCGGTGGCGCTGCGCGAATCGAGGTTGCCGGTGGGCTCGTCGGCCAGCAGCAGGGGCGGCTGCATCAGCAGCGCGCGCGCGATCGCCGCCCGCTGCTGCTGCCCGCCGGACAGTTCGTGCGGCCGGTGGCCGATGCGCTCGCCCAGCCCGATCCGTTCCAGCAACGAGCGCGCGCGCGCCGGTGCATCCGCGTCGTACTGCCCCGCATAGCGCAGCGGCAGCAGCACGTTCTCCAGCACGCTCAGCCGCGGCAGCAGGTGGAAACTCTGGAACACGAAGCCGATGCGCCGGTTGCGCAGCGCCGACGCCGCGTCGTCATCCAGCGCCGCGACGTCCGTGCCCTCGAACCGATAGCGTCCACCATCCGGGCGATCCAGCGCCCCGAGCACGTTCAACAGGGTCGACTTGCCCGACCCCGACGGCCCCATGATGGCCACGAACTCCCCGCGCGCGATGCGCACGTCCACCCCGGCCAGCGCATGGATCGTATGCCCACCCTGCCGGTACGTCCGCCGAATCCCTTCGAGTTCGATCATGGCCCCGCCAAGGTCGCGGGACACCCACCGCGTCCCGTTGCGAGTCTAGATCGGGGGGAAGCGCAATTCAATAGTGTCCGGTTAATCCCCGAATAAATTCAACTGGTTAGCGGGCACCGGTTCGCCGATGTGTGCGTTCGCCGGCGAAAACGGCGTTTCCAGCGGGGTTTCCTCGAAGACGGCGGCGCTGAGCGCCTGCAGCATTGTGCGCAAGCTGACCTGGACGCCCATGCGCTTGCGGACGATCGCGACCAGCACGTAGATCGCC
>JAJTHZ010000084.1 GCA_021299185.1 Lysobacteraceae bacterium
ATTGACCAGGCACGAGGCGGTCTTGCGCTCGAACACGTGGTCGAGGCAGGCCTGGTTGCAGGCGATGCAGGTGTTGATGCGGTCGGCGCGGCCGGCGGCGGCCTTGTTGACCCACTCGGCGTCGGCCAGCAGCGGGCGCGCCATCGACACCATGTCGGCGGCACCACTGGCGATGATCTGCTCGGCCACCTCCGGCATGTTGATCCGGTTGGTGGTGACCAGCGGGATCTTCACCTCGGCCTTCATCTTCTTCGTCACGAAGGCGAAGGCCGCGCGCGGCACGCTGGTGACGATGGTGGGGATGCGCGCCTCGTGCCAGCCGATGCCGGTGTTGATCAGCGTCGCGCCCGCGGCCTCGATCGCCTTCGCGAGCTGGACGATCTCGTCCCACGACTGGCCGTCCTCGACCAGGTCGAGCATCGAGAGGCGGTAGACGATGATGAAGTCCGGGCCGACCTTGGCGCGGATCGCGCGCACGACCTCGACCGGGAAGCGCATGCGGTTCTCGAACGGGCCGCCCCATTCATCGGTGCGCCGGTTGGTGCGCGCGACCAGGAACTGGTTGATCAGGTACCCCTCGGAACCCATCACCTCCACGCCGTCGTAGCCGGCCTCGCGCGCGTAGGCCGCGCACTGCGCATAGTCGGCGATCGTGCGCTCGATGCCGCGGGTGGTCAGTTCGCGCGGGGTGAAGCGCGTGATCGGGCTCTTGACCCGCGAGGGCGCCACGTTGAGCGGGTGGTAGCCGTAGCGTCCGGCGTGCAGGATCTGCATCGCGACCTTGCCGCCTTCCGCGTGCACCGCCGCGGTGACCTTGCGGTGGCGCGCGACCTCCCACGGCCACGACAGCTTGGACGCGAACGGCCCCAGCCAGCCCTGGATCGACGGCGCGATGCCGCCGGTGACGATCAGCCCGACGCCGCCGCGCGCGCGCTCGCGGAAGTAGGCGGCCAGCTTGTCGTAGTCGGCGGCGCGGTCCTCCAGCCCGGTGTGCATCGAGCCCATCAGCACGCGGTTGCGCAGGGTGGTGAAGCCGAGGTCGAGCGGCGAGAGCAGGTGCGGATAGGGGGTGGTCATCGCGGGGCGTCCGGTGATCGGGCCAACATGCCGCCGCGCGCGGTCCCGCGCAAGCGCGGGCCGTATAGCGGTCCGGCCACGGTGCCTTGATGCGGGTGGCCGGTATCATGGCCGCCTCGTCGGAGGAATGCTCCCATGCGCGCGATCGCCCTTGCCCTGCTGCTGCTGTCGGCCCCGGTGCTGGCCCAGCCGAAAGTGGAATCCCTCGTCCTGCCGCCGGGCTTCCAGGCGGAGGTGTTCGCCAAGGACCTGCGCAACGCCCGTTCGATGACGCTCGGGGCGAAGGGCACCCTGTTCGTCGGCACCCGCGATGCCGGCGTGGTCTATGCCATCGAGCACGACGGCGTCGCGGCGAAGAAGGTCCACACGATCGCCCGCGGCCTCAACATGCCCAACGGGGTGGCTTTCCGCGACGGCGCGCTGTACGTGGCCGAGGTCAACCGCATCCTTCGCTTCGACGGCATCGAGTCCGCGCTGGCCAGTCCGCCGAAGCCGGTGGTGGTGGTGGACGACCTGCCGACCGAGCGCCACCACGGCTGGAAGTTCATCGCCTTCGGCCCGGACGGCAAGCTCTACGTGCCGATCGGCGCGCCGTGCAACATCTGCGACGAGGGCGACCCCTTCGCCACCATCCTGCGCATGGACGCCGACGGCGGCCAGCGCGAGGTGTTCGCCCGCGGCGTGCGCAACACGGTCGGCTTCGACTGGCATCCGAAGAGCGGCCACCTGTGGTTCACCGACAACGGCCGCGACTGGATGGGCGACGACACGCCGCCGTGCGAGTTGAACGTGGCGGTGCGCATGGGCCAGCACTTCGGCTACCCGTACTGCCACGGCACGTCGGTGGTCGACCCGGAGTTCGGCGAGGGCCACGCGTGCAAGGATTTCAGCGCGCCCGCGGTCGATTTCGGCGCGCACACGGCGCCGCTGGGCATGCGCTTCTACGAGGGATCGATGTTCCCGGCCGCGTACCGCGGCGGCGCCTTCGTCGCCCAGCGCGGCTCGTGGAACCGCAGCACCAAGGTCGGCTACCAGGTGCTGTTCGTGCCGGTCGACGGCGACAAGGCCGGCACGCCGCAGCCCTTCCTCACCGGCTTCCTCGACGGCGAAAAGGCGCTCGGCCGTCCGGTCGACGTGCAGGAACTGCCGGACGGCTCGCTGCTGGTGTCCGACGACACCGCCAACGCGATCTACCGCGTCACCTGGTCGAAGCCTGCGGCGACCGCCGCGCGCTGAGCCGCAGGCCATGAGTCTTGGACCCGCCCTCGCGGCGGCGGCCGCGCTCGCCGCCGCGACGCCGCCCGCGCGCCCGCAGCCGGCGCTGCCGGCGGTCACCGTCACTGCGCAGGCGCTGCCGCGGGCGCCGCAGGTCCCGGCGTCCACCACCGTGATCGAGGCCGATGCGATTCGTCGCGCGGGCGCGCAGGTGGACGCCAGCGAGGTGCTGGCGCGGGTGCCCGGCGTGGTGGCCGCCAACCGCTGGAACTACGCCCAGGACCTGCAATTGTCGGTGCGCGGCTATGGATCGCGCGCCACCTTCGGCGTGCGCGGCGTGCGCCTGTCGGTCAACGGCATTCCCGCCACGGCGCCCGACGGGCAGGGCCAGTTGGCCAACGCGGCGCTGGCCTCGGCGGATCGGATCGAAGTGGTGCGGGGCCCGCTGGCCGCGCTGCACGGCAACGGCGGCGGCGCGATCAAGGTCGGCGTCGATCCCGCCGCGCAGGCGCCTGGCGGCCGGATGCTGGCCTTCGCCGACGGCGATCTGTGGCGGGCGGGCGCGGTGCTGCGCGGCTCGGGCGACGCCGGCGGCTGGCTGCTCGATGCCGGGCGCTTCGACACCGACGGATTCCGCCCGCAGTCCGCGGCGCGGCGCGACGTGCTGGACGCCGTCGGTGCATGGACGCTGGATTCCGGACTGCGCGTGTCGGCCACCGCCAACCTGCTGGATTCGCCGTTCGCGAAGGATCCGCTGGGCCTCACGCCGGCGCAGTTCGCGGCCGACCCGGATTCGACCGCGCCGCAGGCCCTGGCCTTCGACACGCGCAAGTCGACGCGGCAGGCGCAGGCCGGGCTCGCGCTTGCGCTGGGCGACGCGGCGGGGCAGGGCGGTTCGGTGGCCGTGTACGGCGGCCGCCGCGAGGTCGTGCAGTTCCTCGCCGTGCCGGTCGGCGCGCAGGCGGCGCCCGGTTCGGGCGGCGGCGTGATCGACCTCGGTCGCGACTACGGTGGGATGGAACTGCGCGGCTGGCAGGGCTTTTCGCCGGCCGGACTGCCGCTGCGGCTGGTCGCCGGCCTCGACCTCGAGCGCCTCGACGATGACCGTCGCGGTTACGAGAACTTCGTCGGCAGCGCGCTCGGCGTGCGGGGCCGCCTGCGCCGCGACGAGGACAATCGCGTCACCCGCGTGGACGCGCTGCTGCAGGCCGAGTTCGAGCCGGCGGCGGGCTGGCATGCGACCGTCGGCCTGCGCCACAACCGCCTGCGCTTCGCCTCCGACGATGCCTTCGTCGCCGCCGGCAACCCCGACGACAGCGGCGCGCGCCGCTTCGTCGCCAACGTGCCGGCGTTCGGCTTGCGCTGGTCGCCCGCGGGCCCATGGTCGCTGCATGCGGCGATCGCGCGCGGCTTCGAGACGCCGACCGCGAACGAACTCGCCTACCGGGCCGACGGCGCGGCGGGCTTCAACCTCGACCTGCGGCCCAGCCGCTCGATGCAGCGCGAGGTCGGCCTGCGCTTTGACGACGGCGCCACCCGCGTGGAGGCCGCGCTGTTCCGCGACGACGCCAGCGACGAGATCGCGGTGGCGCGCGCGCATGGCGGGCGCAGCGCGTTCCGCAACGCCGGCGAGGCGCGCCGCCGCGGCGTCGAGCTGTCGCTCTCGCAGGCGCTGGCCGACGACTGGACGCTCTCACTGGCCTGGACGCGGCTCGATGCGCGCTTCACCAGCGGTGCACCGGCCTGCGCCGTGCCGCCGTGTCCGCCGGGTGCGCAGCCGGTGGTCGCCGGCAACCGCCTGCCCGCGGTGCCCTCGCACTTCGGCTTCGCCGAACTGCGCTGGACGCCGACGCCGGACTGGGCGGCGAGCCTTGAACTGCGCGGCGCCGGCGCGCGCTTCGCCGACGACGCCAACGCGGCGCGCGCGGCCGGCTACGTCGATGCGAGCCTCGGTGTCGCGCGGCGCTTCCGCGTCGGCGACGGCACGCTGGAACTGCGCCTTCGCGCCGAGAACCTCGGCGACGTGCGCTACGTGTCGTCGGTGATCGTCAATGACGCCAATGGGCGCGTGTTCGAGCCGGCGCCGGGGCGGCGGGTGCTGCTCGGCGTCGGCTACGACTGGTAGCATTCATGAGCTTCTCGCTTTTCGTTCCTCGGCAGATCTTGCACGTCAAGTCGGGGGGGGGGGTAAGCTCTTCGCATCAGGGGCGCGAGGCGGTTCACACCGTCGAAAATGAATGGCACGTCGCGCACGTGTCGGTACCCTCAAGGAGCGTTGAAGCATGCGTCTGGTGATGACTGCGGTCTTTGCGACCGCTTTGATGTTTTTCTCTCCCTTTGCGTCGGCACAGCACATCGCGTGCAATGGGTGCAGCGACCCGCTGTACGAAGACGTAGTCCGCTACGCCGGCCCCGGCGACCACCATGTTTATGACCTCAGTCGGGGCATTCTGCGCCGCTATCGGGTCGAATGCGGCACCGGCGGCTGGATCCAGGGGGCGGGCGACGGGCCTGCTGAGTCAGGCGCTGCAACCTCAAGTGAGCCGGTAACTCGGGAGGAACAATCGGCCGCCTACTGCACCACCCCGCCAACCGTTGCACTGATCCCCAACGATCCGGCCGTCGAGAACGCATTCACCCTGCTGCGACAGGCCTACCTTGAGACGCAAGGCACACTGGCGAAGGACCTCGTGATCGACTACGGCGACCTCGGGTTTCCATTCCCTGCAGCGCCGAGTGCCTTTGATGTCGTTCGCGACGCCAACCTTCGGGCCATGATCGGTGATCGGCTCAACAATGCGAACTTCGGCATCATGTCGCGCGCTGGTCTCTTCTATCTCGCCGCCGCAGGAGATGCCTTGCTCGGGTTCCGGGATGCGATCTCCATCACGGTGACGATCAGGATGCCCAATGGCACGACCGTCCGATACCTGTGGGTCAGGGCGGGCGCCGGGGCGGGGGCAAGCTACCTGAAGGGGCAGTCCCGGACGATGGGTGGACAACTGATCCCCGAGGCTGAAAACAACCGCGACAACGCGGGCACCTGGTTCGGGAATCCGCCGACTGGCGCCGAGGAGGATCTCTCCGAGATGCCCGGGCACCTGGCGTGGCTGGGCGCGCGCTTGCAGGAAATCGGCGGCAACAACGTGCGGGTCGAATGCCGATGGGATGGCAGCACGGCCGGGGGTTCGCTGGTCTGTACGATCGTCGGTCGCCCCTGATGGCCGCGGCCTTGCCCCGCCGCATGCTGCAGCGGGGCAAGGCGGAACTGACCCGCATCCGGTAGGAGCGCACCAATGGCATCGCTCCATCTACTGCACTGGCTTCTGATCGGTGTCGGCTTTCTCGGCGCGATTCTGCTCCTGCGCGCCTTGCTGAAACGGAGGGGTGGAGGGTAGCGTCAGCGTGCAGGGGCGGGTTCCGGTCCCTGGTCCGGCGACCATCGCCGCCGGGAGCCTGTCGGAACGCCGCGTGCGGCGCGCGCATTTCGTGCTTGCGGCGGGATGGTCGCACTGCATGCAGCGCTCCCACACGGCCTCCGCTTCGCTGGAATACTGCAGGGCGCTTTGGGAGCCTGTGGGAGCGGCGCGTGCGCCGCGAACGTTTCTGGCTTGCCGCGGTTTGGTCGCGCTGCACGCAGCGCTCCCACTGGGCCCCTGCATCGCCGAAGCCTTGCGTTGTCGCCAGGGCCCCGTGGGAGCGGCGCGTGCGCCGCGAGCTCTTCGATCCTTCGGCGGTTTGATCGCGCTGCACGCAGCGCTCCCACTGGGCGCCTGCATCGCCGAAGCGTTGCGGTGTCGCCAAGGCCCCGTGGGAGCGGCGCGTGCGCCGCGAGCTCGTCGATCCTGCGGCGGCTTGATCGCGCTGCACGCAGCGCTCCCACCCGGTCTCCGCGTCGCTGGGGGCCTCGGGGTCGTGGGGGCCGTGCAGTGGCCGCGAAGGCCCGGTGCCTCACCGCCCGCCGCCGCCACCGCCGCCGCCGCCGCCACCCGACGAACCGCCGCCGCCGCTGCCCGACGAACTGCCCGGCGGCGTCGACGCCGAGGCGATCGAGCTGTTGAGCCCGCTGCCCACGGCCTGCGCGAGGCTGCCCATGTCGTCGAAGCGACCGCCGTGGTACCAGGTGATGGCGGAAGTCGCGGCCGCGGCGGCGGCGACGCCGACCGCCAGCGTGAACTTCTTCGTCCAGGCTTCCTCGACGTCGAGCGCGATCGCGTAGGGCAGCAGCAGCTCGTAGCGCTTCGCATCCAGTGGCGGCGGGCTGCCAGGGCCCTTCATCGACGCCAGTTCGTCGCGCTCGGCCACGCCGAGGTAGTCGCGCAGTCCCGCGATCTCGTCGAGCAGCCGGCGGCCTTCCTCGGTGGGCGCCTGGACCAGCCAGCCGAAGGCGATCACGACCCCGAGCATCAGCAGGCCGAGGACGACGATCAGCGGCACGCCGCTGCCGCCGGAGACGAGGAAGGCCAGCACGCCGGTCGCCACCGCGATCACCACCGCGATCGCGGTGCTGCCGGCATTGCGCTGGAAGTGGCTGCCGTGCAGCCGCGCGTCCAGCAACTTTGCGTGCGTGGCCTGCGCGGCGCGCAGGATCGGCCCGTGCGCCTGGTCGAGTTCGACCATGCCCGCGCCGCCGGGGAACAGGCCGGCCAGCAGCGTCGCCGGCGTCTCGAGGCGCGGCGGCCCGGTCGTCGCATCGAGCCGCTGCAGTCGCCACAGGTCGCGCCGGACCAGCCGGTCCTCGCGTTCGATCACCACCTGTCCGTCGACCGCTGCGCACAGCAGGTCGCCGGTGAAGCAGCGGGTGTCGTACATGCGCCGACGCAGGTAGCGCAGTTCGGCGGGCGAGCGGTCGGCGGGCGGCTCGTAGCGCGGGATCACCACACCGGGGCGCGGGTCGCGGCCGACCGCGCGCCAGCGCCGCACGCAGTAGACCAGCAGGACGACGAAGCCGGCGAGCGCGACCAGTACGCCGCGGTTGTCCTTCAGCAGCCAGCCGAGACGCTGCGCCGTCGTCGGCTCTGGCACCAGGCCCTTCGGGAAGGACAGGACGATGGTCAGTCCCTCGCCGGGCGCGAGCGGCGTGGTCAGGTCCCAGCGCGCGAGCCCGGGTTCGACGATGCGCGCCGCATAGTCCTGCCCCTTCGCGCCCTGCGGGCCGGTATAGCCCTCGGCCGCCATGTCGGCCACGGGCACCGCCGCGGGCAGGCGCACCTCGACGCTGCCGGCGTCGATCGGGAACGCCCAGCCGGTGCCGATCGCGTTCCAGTACAGCTCGTCGTGGCCGGCGAAGAAGCCGATCTGGCGCGTCGTGCGGTAGCGCAGCGTGTAGCGATAGGTGCCCGGCAACTGCGGCAGGAGGTCGTCGCCGCCGGTGTTGATGCGCACGCCGTTGGAGAGATTCTCGGTGAACCAGTCCTCGCGCTCGCCGTCGCGCTGCACCGAGAGCACCTCCAGGCCGACGACCACCGCGTTGCCGGCGCGGTCGCGGTAGCGGGTCGGGAAGTCGCGGGTGATGCCGCGCCGCACCTGCGTGCCCTCGGCGCGCAGCGTGATGTCCTCCGTCACCTCGAGGCTGGCGTCGGCGCGCACGTCGACCGCGATGCGGTAGTCGAGGATGCGCTCGTCGGCGTGCGCGCTCGCGATGCCGGACAGCAGCAGAAGCGCGGCGAGCAGGCGCGGCAGGACACGCGGCATGCGGATGCCTCCGGGGTCGACGAGGATGCGGCGAGCCGCCGCGCGACGCGCCTCAGCGCGCCTTGAGCGCGCGCAGGAACAGCGCCGTGCCGAGGCCCCACGCGGCGTTGAGCAGCAGCGCCCCGACGATGATCTTCGGGTCCCAGCCGCCGGCCATGCCGAGGCCCTTGAGCGGGAACACGACGAACAAGGCGACCGCCGAAGGGCCGAGCGCGCCGACGATGGTCCACGCGGCGAGCCCCGCGCCGCCGGTGCGGCGCCGCAGCAGCGGCCACAGGGCCATCGCCCACACGCCGCCCCAGAACGCCAGCGAGACCACTTGCGGGATGCCGAGTGGCTCGGTCGGCGCCATCGGGAACGGCGCGCGCGGGCTCACGCCGGCTGCATACAGCAGGCCCAGCAGCCCCTGGTGGAAGACGAGGGTGCCGAGGAAGCCGGCGGCGAAGGCCTTGAGCCAGTTCATGGGGTGTGCTCCGGATCGGGAAGGGCGCGTTCCCAGCGCTGGCCACGCAGCAGTTCCAGCGGCTGGAAGCATCGCTTGTAGCCCATCTTCGGGTGGCCGTCGATCCAGTAGCCGAGATACAGGTGGGGCAGGCCGCGGCGCCGGCATTCGGCGACCTGGTGCAGGATGCAGTAGGTGCCGAGCCCGCGTGCCGCTTCCGCCGGTTCGTAGAAGGTGTAGACGGACGACAGGCCGAAGCGCGTCACGTCGGTCACCGCGACCGCCACCAGGCGCCCGTCGAGCCGGTACTCGAAGAACCGCGTCGGGCTCCAGGGGCTGGTCAGGAAGCGGCCGAAGTCCTCGCGCTCCGCATCGTCCATGCCGCCGCCGGGGTGGCGGGCGCCGAGGTAGCGACGGTACAGCTCGAAGACCTCTTCGCCGAAGCGCGCGGGGGCATCGCTGTAGACGAGGTCGGCGTTGCGCTTGAGGCAGCGGCGCTGGCTGCGGTTGGGCGCGAAGCCGTCGACCGGCACGCGCGCCGGCACGCAGGCGCTGCAGCGCGCGCAGGACGGTCGGTAGATGTGCCCGCCGGCGCGACGGTACCCGCGGGTGAGCGCGACCTCGTAGACCTCCGGCAGGTCGGCCGCCAGCGGGTCGATGACGAGGTTCTGCGCCACCCGCCCGGCGTAGTAGCCGCACGGGTGCGGCAGGGTCTTGAGCAGGCGGACGGTTTCCGAGCGCATGCGCCGATTATCGCCCCCCGCCACCCGTGCCGCGTCAAGGACCCGCGTGGCCTTGCCGGCGCCGCGCCCGGGGTCGGGCGCGGCGCCGCAGGCTCACTCGAAGAGCGTCGCGGCGTCGACCACCTGCACGCGGTCCTTCGACAGCCCCAGCGGCAGGGCCTGGATCTTGCGGTCCTCGGCCAGCAGGTCTGCGGGCTTTTCGGTGTTGTACTGGATCGGTGACGGCGCGCCGTCGGCGAGCCGTGCGGCGAGATCGGCGGCGTCGGGGGTCACGAACACGTAGCGGATGCCGGACAGGTCGACGTGGGCCTTCAGCGCGGCGTTGACCTTCTCCGGCGTCAGCGCATCCAGTTCGCGCCGCACGTAGTCCTTGAAGTCGCCCGTGCCGAAGTACTGGGCGTCGATCGCGTAGCCGAGCTGCGCGGCCTGGGTGGCGGTGAGGTTGGCCACGGACTTGCGCAGGAAGGCGCGCGTGCGTTCGAAGTCCTGCGGCGCCAGGCCGCCGTCGACCAGCGCGCGCAGTTCGTGGACCGCCGTGCGGGTGGCGAACAGGGCGTCGATGTTGCTGCGCAGCGGGCGGATCCACAACTGGAACAGGTCGTTGGCGCGCGCGTAGTTGGGCTCCGGCTGCATGCGGAACATCCCGTTCGGGAAGTACTCGACATACGCGTAGGCGCCGTAGTTCATGCCGCGCGCCTCGCGGATGCGGTCGTACAGCCGCCCCGACGCGTTGCGGTGCTCGCCGAGCCACGAGCGGGCCAGCCACAGCGCCGCCCAGTCGGGATGGCCGCGGCGGATCGACAGCGGGACGCCCAGGCTGACCGCCACCGCCGGCGTCTGCTTCTGCACGACCAGCGCGGTCGGGCGCGGCGCCTTGGCGGCCGGGGCGGCGGCAGGCAGCGCGGTGCCGGTGCGCGGCAAGCGCGCCAGCGAGGCGAGCACGTCGTCGCGGAAGGTGTCGTCGTATCCGCCGGCGATGCCGACCGTCATCAGCATGCGGCTGAGGCGAGTGCGGTAGAACTCCTTCACGTCCTCGATCTTGATCGACTCGATCTCGGACACGTCGCCGAGGGTCAGGTGGCCATAGGGGTGGCGCGGCCCGTAGGACTCCAGGTACAGCAGTTCCTTGGCCAGTTCCTCGTCATTGCTGGCGCGCAGCGAGACGCGGATCGCGTTGACCAGTTGCTGGCGCACGCGTTCGAGGTCGTCGGCGCGGAAGCCGGGGGAATGCAGCTGCTCGCCGGCGATCGCCCACCAGGCGGACGCGTTGTCGCGGTGCACGGTCGCGGAGAAGCGCATCATCTCCTTGTCGACCTGCGCCGACAGGGTGGCGGCCATCGGATAGGTCGCCTGCTGGATCTGCTCGTAGGTGCGCTTCTCGGAACCGCCCTGGGCCAGCAGCGCCGCGGTCAGCGCGGCAAGACCTTTCTTGCCCTTCGGGTCGGCGGCCGCACCGGTGCGGAACACGATCGACACGTCGACCAGCGGCGAATCGTTGCGCAGTTCCACCAGTGGCGCTGCGATGCGCACCGTCTCGATGTCGAAACCGCGCGCCGCCTCCGCCGCCCGCTGCTCCAGGCGCGACAGGCGCCGCACGCGCGGCGCCGCCTCCGCGGCGACCGGTGCGGCGGAGGCCGCCTTGGCGCGCGCGTCGGCGATGCGCGCGTCGAGGCCCGCGAAGCCGTCGGCACCGG
>JAJTHZ010000135.1 GCA_021299185.1 Lysobacteraceae bacterium
CAGCGCCGCGCTCTCCGGCGGCAGCAACCGCGCCACCGCCTTGTCCTTGAATGCCTGTCCGTATCGAGCCACTGTCGTCCTCCATCGCCGCCCCCGGGTTCCTGGTTCTATGGAGGCGACAACTAGTCTGACGCGGGGGGCTGGCCAGCATGCCCCTAGGGCCTGTTAACACTGATGGTCATTTCTCGATTGCAGTTCGGGCATGGAGATCACCCAAGCCCAGTGCGAACAGATTGAACTGTTACATTTTGCGCGCAAATCAGGCGGAGCCACCTCTGTACGCAAGTGCGTATTGCACGGTAGTGAAGACATGCCCCATGTTGAGAGCGCTTTCGGCAATTCGCACGGAAAACGCCAGCCATGCCGTCAGTGCCGCATGCAGAGCTTTCAAAGGCAATGTGATCGCGTGCAAGCTAGCGCCCATGCGACGGTGAGATCGCGATGATCTTTCTTCTCGGCGCCGCCGCGACCTGCGTGGCCGTCACGCTGCTGCCTGCGCAGAGCGCGTCGATGTTCGGTGCGTTTCGCGTCGAATGGGCTCCCGCCGAGGACCACCGGGGGTTCATCGTAGCCGTCCGCGAGACCGTACCAAACGGCCCGCGCGTGCAAAGCGCCCAACGAGCGTTGACCGAGCCCGGCCTCATGCTGGTGCCAAGCGGCGCGGCTGCGCTGACTAAGTTCGAGGTGACGGTCACCGCGCGTTGCGATGGCAGTGCCACCAGCGCACCGGTACGGACCGAGATACTGCATGACCGGCGGGGCAGGTGCCTGCCGCCGGACTCCCTGACCCGCAAGTCGCTGTCAGACGGCTTGCAGGTAAGCTGGTCGCCGGTGCAGGGCGCTACCGGGTATCGCATTGCTGCGCTCGACTTGGCCGATGGCCAGACGCTATGGCGCGATCAGAGCGTTCGAACGGATGTCATGCTGCCGTCGTTGAGCCGCCCGGCGCTGCTGCAGGTGCAGGCAGTTTGCGGCGCCGACCTTGGCGCACCTTCCCATGCGTTGTTGGCCCCCATCGATTGATTCCTCGACGCTTGCTTACCGCAGGCTTGCTGCAACGCGTGCACCAATGAGGCGCCCGACCTGCAGTCCGAGCGTATTGTCACTTCGCGCATGAATTCCGCCGTACAGGCGCGACATCGCTGCTTCGTTAGCCGCGAGTCGTAGGCCCGTGGCCGCTGAGGGGAAAAATGCGGCGAGGACCTCCGAGGCGGCCCCCGAGATCGTCGCGTGCCCAGAAGGAAATGCGGGGAAGCCCGGCGTTACCAGATGAGGCGTGAATTGCGGGTCGATGCTGTCGCGAATCGCAGTGATCGGTCGCGGTGTCCAGAACCGCAGCTTGGCATGCCAGCAGGACACGAAGGCATCGAAGATCGCCACGTTGAGCGCCACCAGCATGCGCGCCGTCTCGCGAAGCGGCAGCTTGTGCTCGCGGGTCAGCGCGATCGCCCGTTTGTTCCAAACACCCGCCGGGGTCACGGTTCCGAGATCCAGATTCCATTCGTCCGCAATTCGTTTTTGCTCCTCAGTCAGCGTACGGTGAACCTGCAGGACTTCCTCCAGTTCCGCGCGGTATGCA
This sequence comes from Lysobacteraceae bacterium, assembly GCA_021299185.1. Taxonomy (GTDB): domain Bacteria; phylum Pseudomonadota; class Gammaproteobacteria; order Xanthomonadales; family Ahniellaceae; genus UBA4656. The sequence goes on from JAJTHZ010000135.1 coordinate 1,580, forward strand.
TCGCTGCCGGGTGCGGGAGGGGTGGGCCAGGCGATCTCGCTGCCGCTTCTCAGTACCCAGGTGCGCCAGCCGGGTGCGGCCGCCTCTACCGGGTTATGTTGCAGCAGCGGCGGTGACGCTCGCCAGACGGCTGGACCCGGTGCCGGCCGATTCTGGATGTTCCAGATGTCGTCTGCGCCATCAAACAACGCACGCTGAATGGCGCTCTCCGCGGCATCCAGCCCGATCCGCCAGGCTCGTGCCAGTTCTCGTGAATCACCGGTCACGGCAACGGTTGCCGCCGTGGCGCGAGCGGCCACTGCCTGCCAGCGCCCAGCGGTCTCTTCCGGGTAAAGGTGTTCGAGCACCACACCTCCGGCCGCGTGCATCGCCACACGCTGGGCAGTGGCCGCGCAGCCCTTGACCTCGCACTCGAGCAGCGCGTCGTGCATTGCCGCGTTGACGTAGACCAGCACGCGCGCGGCGCGCAGCGGGTTCTGCCGGTACTTGACCACGAGGTCGAGCGCGGCTTCGGTCCAGCTAACGGACGGTGATGCGGCGCCCCAGCGCGCTACCCAGTGCGGCTCGCCGTTGGCCAGTTGCTGCAACTGCGCGGCTGGCGGCAGGCTCGGCGGCTGCGTCGAAAGCGGCGAGCGCGCTGCAGCGAGCCAGGGCCGCAATGGCCCGTCAATGGGTGCCTGGGCCACCCCTGCGACAGGCGTCATCAGGCCGACGCACAACAGCGCGGCCGGTAGCGCGAGCACTTGGCGTTGTCCCGGTGCACTCACTTGCCGTCTCCCGATTGCTGCTGCGTCCGCGAGGGCTGCCGCCTTGCGGTGCCCAGGCCGAACACCCAGTCCTTGTAGTACTCCGCACCCTCCAGGTGCGCTAGCCCCGGATCGAAGTTGGCAATCTTGATCGGCCGCGCCTCCGACAGACTGTGCACGCCGGTGATGAAGCCATCCGGCGTGCGCAGGATGCCCCATTCGGCCTTGCCGGTGAGCGGGTCCACTGGAACCTGCCGCAGGTGACGCACGACGATCGATGGCTGGCGCGGGTCACGCAGCAGGTCGCCCAGTTCGCGGGGTAATCGCGGCATGCCACCCGGCGTGCGACTGGCGTAGGTGAACATTGCCCTCTGAAACTGCTCGCCGATGTGCAGCAGTTCACGTTCGGCATCGCGGCGCTGGACCACGGAGCCAAGCTGGATCGTTGCCGTCGCAGCCACGCTGATGAGCGCCACGAGAATCAGAAGGCCGATATAGGTAAAGCCTGCCGCGCAGTCCGCAATCTGCCGCATCGCTACAGCTCCGTGTACGCCTTGCCATCGCTACCGACGCCGGGCGCGCTGCTCCTGACGTCGTAAACGCGGCCCCTGGCGTCGCCGTCAGGAGGCACCACGGTCCAGCCGTCGGTGCGCTCCGTGATCGGATCGGGCGGGATTGCACGCAGGTACTTGCGCTCGACCAACTCCTGCAGGCTGTCCGGGTAGCGGCCGGTGTCAGCGTAGAACTTATCGATCGTCTGACGCATCGTGTGCAGGTTCTCCCGCAGCACGGTTTCCTTCGATGCGTCCAGAGTCTGGAAGTAGCGCGGCAGCGCAAGCGTGGCGAGCAGCGCCACGATCGCGAGCACGACAATCAACTCGATCAGCGTGAAGGCGCGCTGCGCTTCCTCGACCCCGCGGCGACCGCGGCTACCAGCGACGGTAGGCAACGCCATTGAGTCCCACCTTGGCCGACCGAGATACAACATCGTAGACGTCTTCGCCGTCCTTTGGCTCGTCCGGCTCGCTCGCATACGAACGCAGCAGCCAGGTCTGCTCCGCAGGAATCGAGGAGTCCGGGTGCATCGGGTCGCGCGGCAGCCGGCGCAGAAAGTACAGCTTGGCACGCTTCGGGCTGCGCTGATCTTCCACGCCCTCCACCAGTACGACCAGGTTGGGCGGATAGCCGCTCGCGTTGGCCTCGCGCCGGATACGGCCATCGTCGCTTGCGCGCTTGTAGGAATCGATCGCGCCGCGGATCTCGCGCAGCGCAGCGCGCAGTTCCTGCTCCTTGCTGCGCTGCACTGCCACCTGTGCGGTGGGCAATGCAATCGTTGCCAGAATAGCGAGGATTGCAAGCGTGACCACGAGCTCGATAAGCGTGAAGCCCGATGTTTGCCAAGCGGGCTTCACGGCAGGATTCTCAGACTGAAGGGCGCTGGCGGCGCAGTCGAGATGCTTCTTCCGTCGAGGCCCACAGGGGAAATCGCTTGCACCTGAACTCGCGTCTCAGCGGCGCTTGCGCGAGCGCTGAAGCTGACGGCAACCAGTCCGGCGCTGCCCGTCGCACCGCCGCTGGCGCGACTGGCGGTGATGAGGATCTGTCCGGACGGGTCGACTCGGCTGGTGAAGCTTGTCTGCGCGCCGTTGCGCCGCAGGTAGTTGCCTTCGGTTACAGCGCTGACTTGAAGTACGGCTGGGTCGAAGGCGAGCGTAAGGGGTACGCTGGTCAGCGCAGCCTCGCTCTGTATCGACAACTGAACGACGAAGCTGTCGCCGACCTTGACGCTGCTCGGCCCCTGCCAGCTCAACTGCGCGACGGGCTGCGCCGCGCCGGGCGGCGACGCGACCGGTGCGCCCACGGGAACGGCGCCGCCGGGGCCGATCGCTGCTGGCGCCGCTGCCGGACCGCCGAACGGCGCGACGCCGGGTTGGCTCGACGGGGGCGCCGGACTCGTTGGCGCGGCCCGCTCATCGGCGCGGACCGATCCGGCGGGCGGCGCTGTTGCCGCCGGGCCAGCTACGGGGGCGGCTGCCGCCGGACCGGCATCGCCGCCGGACCGGCTGCGCAGACTGCCTTCGGTACCTCCATCGAACTCGGACTGATAGGCGTCAGGCCGCTGGATGTTGCGGATGAGGCGCGGCGTGATCGACAGCACGATCTCAGTCTTGGCATCGTCGTCCGACTGCGTGCCGAAGAGGCGGCCGACAACCGGCACATCGCCGAGCCCCGGGAGACGATTGGCGGAGCGCCGCTCGTCATCCTGGATGAGCCCGGCGAGCACCTGGTTCTCACCATCGCGAAGTCGCAGCGTGGTCGATGCCGAGCGGGTGCCCAGCTGGTAGGCGAGCGTCCCGGATCGGGTCTGGATCTGGCTCACGATGTTGCTGACTTCGAGGGAAATCTTGATCGCGACTTCGCCATCGACATAGATGGTCGGCTCGACGTCGAGCTTGAGGCCGACATCGATGTAGTTGACGGACTCCGAGACAAAGCCGGTTGCAGTGGAAGTCGACGTGATGGTCGGCAGGCGGTCGCCGATCAGAATGCGGGCCCGTTCACGGTTGCGCGCGCGGATGCGCGGGTTGGCGAGCAGGTTGGTATCGGTATCAAGCCGGCGCGCCTGGATGGTCAACGGATCGATGGTGACGCCGATGCGTTCCGCGCTCAGATTGCGCAGATCATCGAGCGTCAGGGCCGCGCCCGTCGCAGAGGGTAACGGCGCCAGCGAAAGCTGGCCCGGCCAGCGGATGCCGAGTTCAAGCAGGCGCGAGCGCTTGACCTCGAGGATTTCGACTTCGAGCATGACTTCGGGCTCGGTGGCATCGTGAAGCGCCACTAGTCGCTCGGCCATCCGCACCGCTTCCGGGCTGTCTCGCACAATGATCATGTTCAGCTTCTCGTCGACCACGACATCGCGCGAGCGGACGATGGTGCGGATCGTGTTGGCGACCTGTCGGGCATCCGCCGTGGCCAGCCAGAAACTGCGCACGACGAGCTGCTGGTACTCGCGCAGCTTGGCGGCGGTGTTCGGATAGATGATGATGGTGCTCGCGTCGACCACGCGCTGCTCCAGCTGGTTGGTGAGCAGCAACAGGTTGACCGCCGCCTCGACCGTGGAGTTACGCAGGAAGATCGTGGTGCGCTGGTCGGTGCGCACATCGCGGTCGAAAATGAAGTTCAGCCCCGAGGTGCGGGCCAGTACTTCGAAGATCTGGCGCAGCGGCGCGTCGCGGAACTCGATGGTCAGAGGCTTCCGCAAGCCGGCGGCAAGCTGCGGCGTTTCGGTGGCGCTTTGTGCCGCTTGCGCGAGCTTGCGCTGCAGCGCGCGCGCGTCGGCCTGGTTCGGGTTTTCGGCCAGAACCTGACGCAGCCGCTGCTGCGTGCCGTCCAGATCATTCTTGCTCAGCGCGGCCTCGGCCTCCTGGATCAGCGTCGCATGTCGGCGGTCGCGATCCAGAACGGTCAGCCCGGCACGCGCACGGCTGTTGTTGGCGTCGTAAGCGAGCACCCGCTGGTAGGACTCGGCCGCTTCCTCGGGCTTGCCGGACGCCGCCGCTCGCTCGGCCTGTTCAAGCAGCCGTCGCACAACACGCTCGCGCGTGGCGAGCAGCGCCGCCCGGTACTCCGCGTTGCGCGGGTCGGCGCGCAACGCTTCCTGAAGCTTGAGAAGGGCGGCACCGTCATTGCCCTGCGCGATCAGGCTCAGGCCCTCGCGGTAGCTCGGCTGTGTTGCGCAGCCGGCGAGAACCAGCACGACCACAACGCTGATGAACCGTGCTGCAACGAGATCGAATCCAGTATCCGGCTTCATTCCGCCTCGCCGATGCTCAGTGACTGCTTTTCGTTCAAGGGGATGTAGATCAGCGTCATCGTCGGCGGCTTCACCGCGTCTACAAGGTAGGTGCCTTCCACCGTGTCGCCTGCACCGAGCACGATCACCTGATCGCCGCGGGCAACGAATACCTGCCAGCCTTCGCCGCTGCGCTGTTTGCCGACGTACTTGAAGGGTAGTGCCGGGGCGGTCGGTGGCGGTGGCGGTGGGGGTGGGGCCGCTTTCGCGGGCGGCGCAGCCCAAGTAGTCGGTGCGAACAGCGCCCCGCCTTCGACAGCCGGTCCCCGCGGAGCCAGTGCGATGATGAGTGGCTCGGCGCGGCTCGCACGTGTCAGTGAAGTGTCCTGCCGATCGGCAGCCTCGACAACGTCCGTTTCCTTGGGTGGCGGCCTGTCGGTCAACAGCCACACCACCGCCGCCAGCGCGCTCAACAACATGGTCCAGCGAATGCGCGGGCTCACGAAGCCCTCGCCGACGTGGTTGTCTGACCTGGTGGATTCTCCGGATCGGTACGCAGGTACAGCGCAAAGCGCAGTTTGGCCTCCACCACCGGATGCTGCACGGACTCACGCTGAACAGCGATCCCTTCGAGCGCGGCGAAAGGTAGCGCCAACAGCACCTGCCGAGTGAAATCCTGAATCGCATCGAATCGGCCCTCGACCGGCAGCACGATCTCGTAGCGCTGGTAATGGCCTTGCGGCACGCTGGTGAGCCTGTACTCGCCCTGCATCAGCCGCAGGCCGCGCTGCCGCGCGCTGGCGAATAACGTCCCCAGGTGAACATCGAGTTCGCGGCGATGTCCGAGCAGTTGCTCAAACTGCATCAGCCGTTGCGTATCGCTGGTCGGCTGGGCCGGTTCAACGGACATCGGGTCCGCACGGTGCAGCGTCCCCAAGTGCGCCTGCAGATCGCGCACCTGGGCGTGCTGTTGCGTCAGCGCGATGGCGCCGACCAGCACGACGGCCGCCCCCAGGCTGCCCGCCATCAGCACCCGTCCGTAGCGGGCAAGCGCGATTTCGACCCGAAGGCGCAAGCGGGTCAAAGGCGTCACGGCCGCGCCTCGGGCTGCGGTGCCAGACGGAGCTCGATCCAGAACCGAACCACCCCGACCGTCTCGTCGGCCGGCACTTCGTGACGAGTCAGCACGGCGGACTGAACGTCTGGGTTCGACTGCAGCGCGCGCTGGTAAGAAAGCATGGCCTCGACACTGCGAGCCTCTGCCGTGATCTTCACGGCCTGCACGGCAGACTCTGGTTCCAGAGCAAGCAGGGCCACCGCCCGAGGCCTCGTCCGGTCGGCGGCCGCACTGAGTACGGCGAACAGGCGCTCCCATGGAGTGTTCAGGCGGATCACGGCGTCGTTCACCGCACGGGCACGGTCGGGCGTCAGCCGCACCGGTGCCGGGCGAGACGCAGTGCGCGCCAGACGCTCAGCCTTCGCCGCCTCGCCGCGAAGTACGCGCAGGTGCTGTTCGCCGTTCCACCACGCGAGGCCAATGGACAGGGCCAGCAAGACGGCAAGCAGGCCAAGCGCCACGGCCAGTCGCGTGTGGCGGGGCGCAGCGAAGTCGATCGGCAGCGTTGCCGCGCTCACGCTGCAACCTCCTGCCGGCCGAGCACGCCGATGAGCTGCAGCGCACGGGCCAGCGCCGCCGGTCGGGTCGCGTGTGAGCCGGCCAGGTCAACGGCGTCAGCGTCGACGCTGAACACCCAAACGCTGTCACGGGGCTGTTCGGCCAGCAGCGCCTGCTCGGCGAGCCACGCCCCGAGGTCGTCGGGCCGCGCGGATGAACGCACATGCGTCACGGTACCGCCGGCGAGCCGCGCGACCGTCGCCTGGGCGGCGGTCGCATGCAGCAGCCAGCCATCGCTTTGTCGCGCCCGAAACTCGGCAAGGCAATGGACAAATGCCGGCGCAATGCTCCTTGCCGCCGGCAGAGTCTCGCGCACGACCTGCAACAGGTCGGTCGGCAGCGCGCAGGCGAGAAATGGGCGCCGTGCCTGCCAGTCGGCCTCGATGCACCAGGCCGTTGCGTCGAGCCCGAACAGGTCTTCGAGGCGTGCCGCCACGACGGCGCGCAATTCCGAGAGGCTAACGACCCCTTCGCCGGGCCGCACGACCAGAAAGCGGGCCACAGCATCGTCCAGCACGACATCGACGTGCTTGCCCGCCCGGCGCGCGTCGAGCGCCCCGCGCAGGCGGTCCGGTTGGTCGGCGCCGATGTCGGTAAACGACGCTGTCTCGAGCGCCGTGCCGTGCGGCCACCATGCGTGCCGCCGCGGGCCGACGGCCAGCAGCGCGGGCTCAGGCCTGAACGGTGACACGCTTGAGCTCCTCCACCGTGGTCTCGCCGCGCAGCACGGCGTCGACGCAGGCCTCGCGCAGGCTGCGCGTGCCGTGCTGCTGGGCAAGTTCCCGGATCTGCCGGGCGCCGCGCCGCTCGACGATCGTTTCGCGGATCTCTTCGTTCAGCCGCAAGATCTCGGCGATCGCCTTGCGCCCTCGATACCCGGTTCCGCGGCAGTCGCCGCAGCCCGGCCCACGCCGCAGCGGCGGCCTGCCGGCGTGCACGAATGCCGGCCCCAGCGCCGCTGCCTCGGCCGGCGTGGCTGCGTGCGGCTGCCCGCAGCGCGGACACACGCGCCGCACCAGCCGCTGCGCCCACACCCCGTTCAGTGCCGAGGCGAACGCGTAGGGATCGAGGTTCATGTGGGTGAAGCGGCTGAACACGTCGAACACGTTGTTCGCGTGCACGGTCGTCAGCACGAGGTGGCCCGTCAACGCCGCCTGCACCGCGATCTCCGCCGTCTCGCGATCGCGTATCTCGCCCACCATGATCGTGTCCGGGTCGTGCCGCAGGATCGAGCGCAGACCGCGCGCAAAGGTCAGTCCCTTCTTGTCGTTCACCGGGATCTGCAGGATGCCCCGGATCTGGTACTCGACCGGATCCTCGATCGTGATGATCTTGTCGTGGCCGTTGTTGATCTCGGATAGCGCCGCGTACAGCGTCGTCGTCTTGCCGCTGCCGGTGGGGCCGGTGACCAACAGCATGCCGTACGGCTGCTCCAGCAGCTCGCGTACGGTCCCCAGCGCCGACGCGTCGAACCCGAGCGTGTCAAGTGTCAGGCTGCCGCTGGCCTCGACCATGCGCTGCTTGTCGAGGATGCGCACCACCGCGTCCTCGCCGTGCACGCTGGGCATCACCGAGACCCGTAGATCGATCTCACGGTTGCCACTGCGGACCCGGAAGCTGCCGTCCTGCGGCACCCGGCGCTCGGCGATGTCCAGCTCGGCCAGCACCTTGATGCGCGAGATGATCTGTTCGCCCAGCTCAACCCCCTTCACGTGCGCAGCCTCGTCCAGCATGCCATCGACCCGATAGCGCACCGTGAGCCCGGTCTCCGAAGCCTCCAGGTGAATATCGCTCGCGCCCGCCTTCAAGGCGTCGTAAAGCGTGGAGTTGACCGCCTTGACGGCGGCGCTGGCGTCCTGCGTGGCGCTCGCGTAAGAGATCTCTTCGGCCACGTCGCGGGTGATCGCCGAAGGCGCTTGCGTATCGACCAGGTTCTGGACCGCGCGGGCGCCTTCCTCCAGCCTCACCAGATGCGCAACCAGGTCCGCGTCGAGGACCAATGCAAAGCGCAGTCGGCCGGCCGCTCGCGCTTCCAGCCATGTGCGCAGATCGGCGTCGAACGGGTCGGACACCACGCCGGTCAGTGAGCGGTCCGCTTCACGCAGCAGCAGTGCCTTGCGCTCCAACGCCCTGGCCAGGCTGAGCAGCTCAAAGGCTGGCGTACGCGCCTCCAGCTCGGCCATTTCGAACACCGGCATGCCGAAGCGGGTTGCCAGCGCGCCCACCACGTCCCGGGCGGACAGACCGGTGGACTCGGTCAGTATCTTCAGCAACGGTTGGCCGGAGCCGCGCGCAAGTGCGCGGGCCGCCGCGATCTGGGCATCGCCGATGGCCAAGGTTCCGGCACGACTGTCAGCGTTCACTGCAGACTCCCGGCAAGCTCGAAGATCGGCATGTACAGCAGAATGACGATGGTGCCGACGACCAGGCCGATGGCCGCCATCAACAGCGGCTCGGCCACCCGCGTGAAGCGATCCACGAAACGGCTGACCTCCGCATCGTGGAAGCGCGCCGCCCGAATCAGCATGTCCGCCAACGTGCCGGCCCGCTCCCCGACCCGTAGCAGGCGCAGCGCGACGCTGTCGGCCAACTGCTCGCTTTGCAGCGCGGCCGCGAAGGCCTCGCCCGCCGCGATGCGCGGCGCGACCCGCCGCAGGCGGTCGCGGGTCTGCGCGCCCACAGTCGGCTCGACGATGCGCAATGCCTTCACCAGCGGGATGCCCCCGGTCAGCAGCAAGCCGAGCGTCATGTACAGCCGCGCCAGCTCGTATTGATGTGCGTGGCGCGCCACCAGCGGCAGGCGAGCGAGCAGATCGATCGCCGCGACCCGACCCCTCGATCGCCAGACAATGATCGCGGCCAGCACGAAGACCGCGATGACGGCCGCCAGGATCGCGAGGCCATGCTCGGCCACCAGCCGGCCCCAGCCGAGCAGCGCCCCGGTCAGCGCCGACATCTGCCGGCCCGACTCCTCGTAGACAACGGCGAAGCGCGGCACCACGTAGCCGACCAGGAACAACGTTACCGCCGTGCCCACCGACAGGAGGATCAGCGGATAGATCGCCGCGCTGACGGCCTTGGCGCGCAGTTGCGAGGCGCGTTGGTCGAACTCCACGTAGCGCGCCAGCGCGCCAGGCAGATCCGACGTGTTCTCGGCTGCCTGGATGATGCCCACATACAGCGGCGGGAAGTACGCCGGCTGAGCCGCCAGCGCGTGGGAGAAGCGCTGGCCCTGCCGTATCGAGTATGCCAGCGCGTCCACCACGTCACGCGTCTCCGCGCCGCTGCGCTCTTGCAACGATTCGAGAGCCTCGACCAGCGAAAGGCCGGCCTCGAGCAGCGCCAGCAGCTCCTGGCTGAACAGCCCGAGCGAAAAGCGCGCGCGGCGTCGTGCCAATACCGATCCGCGAGCCGGACGCACGGAAAGCGCGCGCAGCGACTGCTGGGCAACGGCATGGCGCGCCACAGTGGCGTCCATCGCCTCAACGAACACCGTCGAGACGCGGTCATCGGCGGCCAGGACACGTACCTCGAACCGCATCGGCGCGCCTTCCTATTGATTCGAGATGTCGGCGTTTTCCCCGCCGCCACCGGGCGCGCCGTCCTTGCCCAGGCTGAGCAGATCGAAGTCGCCCTTCGATCCGGGTGACCGGTAGACATACGGCCGTCCCCAAGGGTCGTTCGGAACAGTCTTCTTCAAGTAAGGGCCCGCCCACTTCGCTGCATCCGCGGGCCGGGCGACGAGGGCGCCAAGACCTTCCTGCGTCGACGGATACCGGCCCATGTCCACGCGAAACTGGTCGAGCGCCTTTTCGAAGGCTTCGATCTGCGCGCGCGCGACGGCTGCCTCGCTCTTGCCGATCTGCGAGAAGTAGCGTGGGGCGACATAGGCGGCAAGCAGGCCGAGGATGACGATGACGACCAGCAATTCGAGAAGCGTGAAGCCAACGCTACGTCGTGCGGCAACTCGCGAAACGGGCGGCGGGGCTGAGTGAAAGGCGACGGGAATCATTTCTGTGCTTCCGACTCGTGTGTGGTTGGCAATATCAGCTCAGCCTTCTCTCGCTGCGGCGGCAAAGACAGGCCGCCACAGAAGAATCAACGCTCGTGTCGCCACGCGCTCCATAGGCGCAATCTCGCCCAACGGTGGGCCCGCCGCGCAAACCGAAGCCCGCCTGACGCTCAACTTCCTTTGAAGCAAGTTACCAATGTTCAATGAATCACTGCTTTACTCAGAAGATACCGCTCGAGGTTCGCGAGTGATCGATCGCAAATGCGCTACAGAGCATTCTCATTCAAGTCCAAGGAAACTCGAAACTTCAACACTTTTTCATGAGCGTCAAGACCCGAAAGGTTGCAAAAGACAAACGTAACATAAACACGTTAGCTGCGCACAATGGACGGGGATTCAGCGCCAAGTTTGAGCTCGCCAGCGTCCTTAATGGCTTCGAAGATAACTTACTAATCGTTTCGAAAGTAGTGTCAGCTCGCGTACTGACAGGTCGGATGGTGGAAGAACGAAGCCACCAGGTCGGGGAGTTTCTGCAATCTGCGCAGCGCCCCCAGGACCCGTTGCTTCAACTGTGCCTTGGTTTGCGGCACTTTCTTGGCGACCTCCTGTTTGACGTGACCTCACACCAGTTCATCCGGATTCAACTCGG
>JAJTHZ010000053.1 GCA_021299185.1 Lysobacteraceae bacterium
ACGAAATCTCCGCCAGCGGACGACCCTCCTTGCGCAGCATCAACGCCTGCTTGCGCAGTTCGATTCGCGTCTCGGAGCCAGCTTTGCGACGGTCGGAACGAGCCATGTGGAAAGTTTGGCATGCATGGGGTTAAGATTTAGTTAGTTATGGGCCGGGTCAATAGCGCAACGACTTGCCAGCCGTTCGGGTTGTCCCGCACTGAGCCGAACGTGTCGAGGAAGATGGATTGGGTGAGGGTGTCGAGTTGGGCGAGGGCGGCGCGGCGCTTGGCCCGCAGCGCGTCCGTCCTGTCCAGGATCGCTGCAATCTGCCGTTGCTCGGGGAGGGGTGGGAGGGGAACTCGCACGCTCTTCAGGTCGGACAGAATGACCCTTCGAATCGCAGACCCAGTCTTCCGCTTTAGGGCGTCATCGAGCACGCGTGGCGATCGCAGGACGAAACCAAAGTACTTCGGATCGACTAAGTCAGGCTTGGGACGCAGGATCGCGAGTGAGGACAAGACCGCGAATGGCTTGTCCGTACTGACAACGTGTACCTTCCCAACCGTGCCGTCCTTCGAGAACAGTATGTCCCCCCGTTGTGGCGCCGAGTTGCCAGCATTCGCCAGCCGAAAGTCATTGTCGCTGATGAACGAACAGCCGATGAAATCCAGAGCATCGTCGGTCACGTCCTTGACTGTCAGAAACGGGATTCCCCGGCCTATGTTCTTGGGCGTGTAGTGAGTGCCATCCGTGACGAGATCACACGCTTCCTCGATGGTTGCTGTGCTGATCACTTCAGCATGCCCTCTAGCTCCTTCATCCCTCGCTGGATCTCCTCCTCCAGCTTCGCCAACTCGGCGAGGATGTCCTTCGGCGCGCGGTGCTCGACCGCTTCGTGCACCACTTCCTTGTAGCGGTTGAGCGAGAGGTCATAGCCCTGCGCGGCGATGTCGGCCTTCGGCACGCAGAAGCTCTGCGCGGTGCGCGGCCGCTCACGCTCGGCATCGTTGCGCGCCGCCCAGCGCGCCAGCACGTCTGGCAGGTTGTTCTTTGCGTGCTCGTCCGCGCCGAGCGCGGTGTTCGGCACCGGGCCGAGCTTGTCGTCCGGCAGCAGCGGCGTGCGCTTGTCGTCGAGGCTCCAGCCGTCGGCCTCGACGTCGTAGAGCCAGACCCGGTCGGTGCCGCCGGAGTTGGTCTTGGTGAAGAGCAGGATCGCGGTGGACACGCCCGCGTAGGGCCGGAACACGCCGCCCGGCAGCTTGACCACAGCGTCGAGCTTGTGGTCTTCCACCAGCATGCGGCGCAGTTCCTTGTGCGCGGTGCTGGAGCCGAACAGCACGCCGTCGGGCACGATTACGGCCGCGCGGCCGCCGGGCTTTAGCAGGCGCAGGAAGAGCGCCAGGAAGAGCAGCTCGGTCTTCTTCGTCTTGACGATCTGCAGCAGGTCCTTGGCCGTGTTCTCGTAGTCGAGACTCCCGGCGAACGGCGGATTGGCCAGAACGAGGGTGTACTTCTCCTCCTCGCCGGCGTGGTCCTGGGCGAGCGCGTCGCGGTAGCTGATGTCCGGGCTGTCGACGCCATGCAGCAACATGTTCATGCTGCCGATGCGCAGCATGGTGTGGTCGAAGTCGAACCCGTGGAACATGCGGTGGTGGAAGTGATCCCGTTGGGGTTCGTCGTGGAATAGGTCCGGATGGCGCGCACGCAGGTATTCGCCGGCCGCCACGAGGAAGCCCGCCGTGCCGCAGGCCGGGTCGCAGATCACGTCGCCGGGCCGGGGCGCGGTGAGTTCCACCATCAGCTGGATGATGTGGCGTGGGGTGCGGAACTGCCCGTTCTGCCCGGCGCTGGCGATCTTGCCGAGCATGTACTCGTAGACGTCGCCCTTGGTGTCGCGGTCGTCCATCGGCACGTGGTCGAGCAGGTCCAACACCTTGGCCAGCAGGGCCGGGGTCGGGATGGTGAAGCGCGCGCCGGCCATGTGGCGGGCGTAGGTCGAGTCGCTGTTGCCGAGCTGGCGAGCGAGGTCGCCACGCAGGAAGGGGAAGACATGCTCGCCCACCACGGTGAACATGTCCGCCGGCGCGAAGTGCTTGAAGCGCGACCAGCGGCAGTCCGCATAGGGGCGGCCCTTGGGGTCCGGGCCCTCGGGGAAGATGCGCCGGGCCATCGGCTGCTTGAGCCGGTTGGCCTTGTTTTCCTCCAGCGTGTGCAGGTCGTCGAGCCGGCGGATGAAGAGCAGGTAGGTCAGCTGCTCGATGACCTCGATCGGGTTGGCGATGCCGCCCGCCCAGAATGCGTTCCAGATCTGGTCGATCTGGGATTTGATGGGGCCGGTGATCATGTGGCGGGATCCTTGGGTGGTGCGTCGTCCGTCGGGTCATCCCGCCGAACGGGCCATGGCGACCGTTTGCCGGGCCCGAACCGATCGCTTTGGGCGCATTGGACGGTCCGGGGATGGTAAACGGTTGCCGGCAGCACCGGCGCGGGCATCGGCTGCGGGTGGCCTTGCCGAGGCATCGTCCCAATTCGGCGCGCATGTGGAGACGGCCGGGCGCCGGGCAACTCGGCGCGGCCCGCGAGTCCTGTCAGCGTCGAAGGTCCCGGCGCTCACGCGGGCGGACGGGCGCTTTTCCACCAATGCACCCCGTCTGCGGTCTCACCGGTGTTGGCGCTCGCCCAAAACTGACCAACCGTGCGCGTCGAAAACTGACCAGGGTGCATGACCCCTAACCTGCTGTCGGTTTTATCCGGTGGCGGCGCGGTGGATGCTCGTTTCCCTGAAACGGTAACGGTGATTGTCAGGTTTGCAGGGAAACCAGGCCGCCTCTCGCGCGGGATGCACGTGAACACTGTGCGCGGCGCCCGCGCCGCTTTCGCATGGGTGGCGTCATGGCGCTTTGTGGGGCGAGGAAAGGATCGCGGCGCCGGGTTCCGGCCGCTCACGACTCGCGGGTCAGAAGGTCGACGTAGTCGCGCCTTGAAGTCGTTGGGGGTCAAGATGCCGTGCGCGCCGATGCTGTAGAGCACGGCCACCCGTCGGGCATCCTGCCGGCGGGCGCGCTGGCGCTGATGGCGCAGCGGCTGGCCGAAGGCGCGGACCTGCGCACGGCGCTCGCCGAGGCCGTGGTCCGCGTGCGTGCGGAGGCGGACCAGGACGAGACGCTTGGCGCGCTGGATCACGCGCGGTCGCTGGCCGACGCGGGCGCCGATCCACGCGCGGCGATCGCGGCGCTCGGCGAGGACTGGGTGGCGGAGGAAGCGCTCGCGATCGCGGTCTAATGCGCGCTGGTGGCGCGCGACTTCCGCCACGGCGTGCTGCTGGCGGTCAACCACAGCGGCGATTCGGACTCCATCGGCGCGATCACCGGCAACCTGCTGCGCGCGGCCTGGGGCGTGGACGCGATCCCCGCGGCGTGGCGCGAGACGGTCGAGCTGGCGGACGTGATCGCCACCGTGGCCGACGACGTGCACGACTGCCCCGGCCGGTCGGTGGGCGAGTGGCCGATGGACACGGAGCGCGCGCGGGAACTGACGCACCGCTATCCGCCGAACTGCGCGACACCGCCACCCGGGCCGGATCCCCCGGCGGGCATGAGGGAGCATCCCCGGCTTTCGCGCTTGGCTTCGGTAGCTTCGCGTTTTTTCCGGGATCGCCATGCCCCTGCCCCGCCTCCCGCTGTCGCCGCTCGCGCTCGCCGTGCTGGCCCTCTCGGCCCCCGCCGGGGTCGCGGCCCAGTGCGTGCCCTTCCCGGTGCCGTCCGACGGCACCACCCAGTGCAGCGGCAGCGTCGGCAACATCGACACTCGGCCCAGCACGAATGTCGGCGTGTCGCTGCTGCCGGGCGCGAACGCGGGCACGATCCGTCTCATCAGCGGCCGGGTCGACGTCGGCACGGGCGGCGGCGCGACCACCGTGGCCGAGATCTACACCCATGCGCCCGCCGGGGTCGACACGACCCAGGTCATCGTCGAGAACCGCGGCACCATCAGCGGCCAGGTGTCCCCGAATCCGGGCCTCGGCAACCGATGGCGCTCCCTGCTGGTGACCAACTACGGGCAGATGGCGGGCCCGGTCTGGGCACGGCTGATCAACTTCCCCGGCGGCGTGGTGGAACTCAACCGCGGCGAGTTTCTCAACAGCGGCACCATCCGTCGCGCGGACCTGTGTTCGACCTACCGGGACTTCACCGGTGAGAACCAGGCCGACGGCGTCATGGACTTCCTGTTCACCGCGCCGCAGATCCCCCCGATCGGCATCATCGTCGCCGACGTGAGCTGCCAGCCGTACCGGATCACCAACCGCGGCCGGATCAACGGCGGGGCCGGCGTGGTGGGCGCTGCGGCCTCGGTGGGCGACGTGTCCCGCGGCGATCAGGTCATGACCGACCTCGACCTGACCAACGCCGACACCGGCGTGATCGTGGGTCCGGTGGTCATGACGACCGGTCGGCTTGGTCGCGCCGGGGGCGTGGTCCCGGCGCCGGTCGGGCGCAATGCGGGCATCGTGCAGGGCGGGGTGTTGCTGTACGGCTCGCGGATGGCCAGCGTCGTCGGCAACCTCGGGGACGAGGCCTTGTTCCAGAACCAGGCGGGTGGTCGTATCGGCGGCGCGATCGTGGTGAACGCCGGACGCTTCGAACAGGCCGCCGACGCCGTGTTCCTCGCCGGTGCGAGCCTGCATCCCTCGGGCATGTTCCGCACGCCGCCGCCCCTGCCCGACGAGGAAGCGGGGACGATCGCCGTGGCCGGCACGCATACCGTCACCTGCGTCGGCAACGACCCGTGGCCGCAGAGTTTCACGCAGGCGGAACTGGGGGTGCTCGAGCTGGCCAGCGGTGCCACGTTGACCGTCTCGCCGGCGAGCAATTGCACCTACGTCGGCCGCATCACCGGGCCCGGCACCCTGCGAAAGACCGGCACCGGTGCTTACATCTTCTCCGGCACCGCGACCCACGGCGCGACCGTGGTGCAGCAGGGCCTGTGGTTCGCCAACGGCACCCAGGGTGCGGTGACGATCGAGAACAGCGGCATCGTGATCGGCATCGGGCGCATGGGCGACACCCTCGTGCGCAACGGCGGCCGGCTGGCGCCGGGTGGCACGCCGGGCACGCTGGCGTCGGGCAGCCTCACCATGCAGTCGCCCTCGGTATTCGAGTTCGAGGCGAGTGCCACGACGAGCGACCGGCTGGACGTGACCGGCACGGTGTCGCTCGGCGGCGCCACGCTGGATGCCCTGCTGGTGGCCGGCTACACCCACCAGCCGGGCCGCGCGATGACGCTGATCGCCAACGACGGCGCCGATGCGGTCACCGGCACCTTCACCGGCCGCGCGGAAGGCGCGGAGTTCACCCTCGGCGGCTTCCCGTTCCGCATCCGCTACGGCGCGGTCGACGGCAACGACGTGGTGCTGTTCGCGCTCAACCCGGCCGCGGCGGTGACGCTGGCGCCGGTCGCCGGCACGCCGAACGAAGGCGCGCCGGTCACGCTCACCGCGACCGCGACGGGCACGGCGCCGACCGGCGTCGTGACCTTCCGCGATGGCGGCGCGCCAATCGCGGGCTGCGTCGACCGGCCGCTCGCGGTGAACGGCAACAGCGCCACCGCGAGCTGCACCACCAGCGCGCTGGCGGGCGGTCCGCGCAGCCTGACCGCCGTCTATGCGGGCGACAACGCCAACCCGACGCGCACCTCGGTGGCGGTGGCGGTGACCATCAACGGCCGGCCCAGTCTCTCGGCGCCGGCCTCGCTGGGCGTGCTGGAAGATTCGACCGCGACGCCGCTGGCGATCACGGTCGGCGATGCGGAATCGGGCGCGGCGGGCGTCGCGCTGTCGGCGAGCTCGGGCGATGCGGCGCTGGTGACCGATGCGGCGCTGGCGGCGGGCCTCGGCGGCAGCGGCGCGAACCGCACGCTGGCGATCACGCCGCGCGCCGATGCCTTCGGCGGCACCACGATCACCCTGGCCGCCAGCGATCCCGCGGGCGCGGTGCGAACGGCGCCGCTGGCGCTGACGGTGACGCCCGTCAACGATCCGCCCACGTTTGCGCTGGGCGGCAATCCGGCGCACGCGGCGGGCACGACGGGCGCGCAGTCGCGGCCGGGCTTCGTGTCGCAGGTCTCGGCCGGACCGGGCGAGGCGGCGCAGGCGGTCTTGCTCGCGGTCAGCGAGCTGGAAGACGCCGGCAACGTCGTGTCCGACGCCGCGCTGGCGCCGAACGGCAGCCTGACCTACACCCTGTCGGGCGCCAGCGGCACCGCGCGCCTGCAGGTCACGGCGCAGGACAACGGCGGCACGACCCATGGCGGCGTCGATCGCGCGCAGCGCGAGTTCCGCATCGTGGTCGGCAACGGCGCCGACCTGCAGGTGGGCCTCGCCCGCGTGCTGCCCGATCCGGGCCCCGGCCGACGCGCGTATCGCATCACGGCGCGCAACAACGGGCCGGCGGATCTCGCTTCGGTGACCGTGCGCACGCTGGTGGCGGCGGGCCTGTCGGACCTCGCGTGGAGCTGCACGGGCGCCTGTGCGGCGGCATCCGGCACGGGCACGCCAACCCTGGTGAGCGATCTCGCGGCCGGTGCGGTGGCGACCCTCGTGCTGCAAGGCACGGTCGACGCCGCCGCGCCCTTCGTGAGCCTGGAGGCGACGATCGCGCCACCGGCCGGCGTGAGCGTGCTCAACCCGGCCGACGACCGCGCGACCCTGGTCGAGGCCAGTGGCGTCGAGGGCCTGCTGCGCGACGGCTTCGAGCCGGTGCTGCAGCGCGCGGAATGAGCGCCGCGGGCGGGGTGGAAGCGCGGCCTTCGGCATGGTGAACCTGCCGCGGGCTTGAGGCGCTCGCGGCGCGCGCGCCGCTCCCACGACGCACCGCGCCCGAATCTCCCCGGCCTCACGATCACGCCCGGTCGATGCGCAGCACTGTAGGAGCGCTGCGTGCAGCGCGACCGAACTTGCGCCAGGGCGAAAAGCTCGCGGCGCACGCGCCGCTCCCACACTGCACCGCTCGGTCCGCCAGCGGTCCCGATCAGGGCAGGCTGCGCACCGCCACCGCCGCGGCCATCATGCCCGACACGTACAGCGGCACGCCGAAGCCGCTGTACCACAGCGCGCGCTCGATCGGCGCCTTGAGGAAACGCGCCATCATCGCCAACTGCACGGCGAGCAGGCCGCCCACGATCGCGGCCTGCGTCGGCCGATCCCAGTGCAGCAGCAGGCCGATCACCACCGCCTGCGGCAGCGCCATGATCACGCTGGCCGCCCACGCCGCGCCATTCGCGCCGTGGATCACCGGCAGCGAGCGGATGCCCATCTGCGCATCGCCCTTGATCGCCTTGAAGTCGTTCAGGGTCATGATGCCGTGCGCACCGATGCTGTACAGCACCGCCAGCAGCAGCACTTCCGTGCGCGGCAGCGCGCCGCCGAGCATCGCGGCGGCACCCGTGACCCAGGCCAGGCCTTCGTAGGAGAACGCGCACGCGGTGTTGCCCCACCAGCCGTTGCGCTTGAGGCGCAGCGGCGGCGCGCTGTAGGCCCAGGCGAGGAACAGGCCGATCGCGGTGGCCACCAGCACCCAGGTGCCGAGTGCGCTCGCCACCGCCAGCGACAGCAGGGTCCAGATGCCCGCGATGTACAGGCCCCAGCGTCCGGGGATGCGGCCGGAGGGGATCGGGCGCTGCGGTTCATTGATCGCATCGACCTCGCGGTCGTGCCAGTCGTTGATCGCCTGGCTCATCGCGCACACCAGCGGCCCCGCCAGCACGATGCCCAGCACGGCGATCGGCCACTGCGGCAGGATCGGCACGCCCGACGACACCACGCCGCAGCCGAAGGCCCACATCGGCGGGAACCAGGTGATGGGCTTGAGCAGTTCGAGGACGGCGCTGGGGGCGGGATAGGTCGTGGTCGTCATGCGGTGTGGGTGGAGCCTGCGCCATGCGGCCGCAGCGCGCATGGTCCCACGCCGATGGGGGGCGTGGGCAGGGCAAGTCGGAACGCCGGATCGCCGGGCCTCCCCTCCAGGAGCGAGCGCAGCGCGCGACCGCGGCATCGTCGATGGCCGCCAGGGCGCGGGGGACAATCGCTGCAGGGCCTCGCGCATCGGGTAGGGTGCAATGAGCGCAGCGAATTGCACCGGCGTCGATTGCCCGGTGCAATTCGCTGCGCTCATTGCACCCTACGGTCCTTCCGAGGTTGACCCAGGTCGGGGATGGCGCCGTTCGGCGCCTTGTCGAATGCTGCGCCCGCAGACGCGCGGGGTCGCCGCGGCCGATGCCCGCGGCACCGGCCCCGCAAGGCTCAGGGGCTCTCGAAGCCGTCCGCGAAGACCACGGCGCCCGTGGTGTGCGTCTCCGGATCGGAGCCGCTGTAGGCATGATCGATCGAGCCGGTGTACTCGGCGATTACGGTCGAGCTGCCGGCTGTGGTGAACCCGATCGCGCACGAGAACTCGGCCATGGTGGCCGTTATCGGGGTCGGGCTGGTGTCCACACAGCTTTCGCCGCTGCTGGCGGTGAAGGTGACCTGGCCGTTGGTGGGTGCGTTGGGCGTGGCGCTGACGGTAGCGGTGAAGGTCACCGGCTGACCAACCACCGAAGGATCGGGTGTGTCGCCGACGATGCTGATCGCCGTGGCGGCGCCGGGGCGATGCAGCACCACGCGGTTGCTGGCCGGCTGGCCGACGGCAAGCTGGTTGCGCAGCGGGTCGTAGCTGAACGTCTGCGAGCTGCCCCGGAGCTCCATCGCGCCCAACACGCTTTGGGCGCTGGTGATGGCGCCGACGACGCTGCCATTGAAGAGACCGAGCGTGACCGCGCCGGCATCGGCGACTGCGCCGTTGTCCCAGTTCGGGCTGCGCACCACGTAGCTGCCATTGGCCAGCGCGGTCACGCCTTCACTGCCTACGACATCGCCCGCCGTGCTGCCGACCAGCGAGTTGGCCGGCGAGACCACGCCGCTGATCCCGCCGGTGCCCGAGCCGAAGGTCACCGCGCCAGCGCCGACGGCCGCGCCGCGGTTCCAGCTCGCGCTAATCACCACGTAGTCACCGTTGGCCAGCGCCGTCACGCCCTCACGGCCCACGTTATCGAACGCCGTGCTGCCGACCAGCGAATTGGCCGGCGAGACAACGCCGCTGATCCCGCCGGTGCCCGAGCCGAAGGTCACCGCGCCGGCATCGGCGATTGCGCCGTTGTCCCAGCCCGGGCTGCGCACCACGTAGTTGCCGTTGGCCAGCGCCGTCACGCGCGAACTGCCCACGAAGTTGCTCGCCGTGCTGCCGACCAGCGAGTTGGCCGGCGAGACCACGCCGCTTGTGCCGCTGGCGCCCGAGCTGAAGGTGACCGCGCCGGCGTCGACGGCCTTACCGTTGTCCCATTGCGAGCTGCTCACCACATAGTTGCCGTTGGCCAGCGCGGTCGCGCCCGGACTGCCCACGAAGTCGCCCGCCGTGCTGCCGACCAGCGAGTTGGCCGGCGAAACTACGCCGCTGATCCCGCCGGAGCCCGAGCCAAAGGTCACCGCGCCGGCATCGGCGATTGCGCCGTTGTCCCAGCTCGGGCTGTTTACCACGTAGTTGCCGTTGGCCAGCGCGGTCACGCCCGGAAAGCCCACGAAGTTGCTCGCCGTGCTGCCAACCAGCGAGTTGGCCAGCGAGACCACGCCGCTGATGCCGCTGGTACCCGAGCCGAAGGTCACCGCGCCGGCGTTGGAAGCCGCGCCGTTGTCCTAGAACGCGCTGATCACCACGTAGCTGCCGTTGGTGAGTACCACGACACCACCGCTGCCGACCCAGTCGTTGGCGCTGCTGCCGCGCAGGGTGCTGATCAGGGTACCGTCGGGCCTATAGAGGTACACGGCGCCGACGTCGACGATCGGCCCCGGCGCATCGAACCCCGGATCGGTGACCACGATGTTGCCGTTGGGCAAGGTGACGACCCGACTGCCGAACTCGCCGCTGCCGGCGGGCCCGTCGATGGTGAACTGCGCCGCCTGCAGGGCGCCCGCAAGGAACAGGAGGGCGCAGGCCAGCGATTTCCGGGGCGGTTCGGCCGCCCGCATCGCCGGCCGAAAGCACGCACGGGTCGGACGCATGAGAATTCCCTCTCTCTCGAATCGGATGACGATGCGCGGAGATTACCCGGATTGCCGATCGCCCAGCCAGCGCACGAAGCGGAACTTCCCGACCGGCACGTGAGGGTGGCAATGCGGGCGAGGCCCGCGGAGGGTTGTGCGCCGGCCGGCGCACCGATCCCGGTCGCGGATGTCGCAATTCGGCGCCGAACCGCGTAGAGCAGAGGATGGGAACGTGCCCGATCAGGGGGTGTTGTTCGATTCACAGACCCTTTTGCGTTCTCCCTTGCAGGGCTTACCGACGAGCGGGCCAGGGACACGATGATGGATTCGACGAACGGATTGGCGGGCCTGGCGGCGCGGCTGCTGGGGGCGGCGAGCGGTGGGGCCGGGGAAACGGCGGGCCGCGGCGACGCGGTCGCGGTGCTGGCCGACCAGGTGGCGGTCGCGCTCGGCGTGGCGCGGCCGGCCGGCGAGCGCACCCTGATGGCGCAGGACAACGTGCCGCTGCGCCTGCTGCTGGAGGAGCGCCGCGCACTCGGCGTCGAAGCATCACCCGACGCGCTCGACGCAGCACTCCGCCGCGGTGGCCTGATCCTGGCCGCGCGCGGTGCCGCGGGCCCGGGCGGCCTGCCGGCCCGGGGCGTGAGCGTGCTGCTCGGTCCGGGCGACGGCGCCCCGGTCTGCGCGTTCACGCACGAAGCCGCCCTGCGCCGCTTCGCCGGCGGATCACCGGTGACCGCCTGGGTCACCGAATGCCTGCGCGTGTGGCAATTCGCGGTGCATGTCCTGCACCGTGAGGTCGTGGTCGACCCGGGCGAATCGTCCGAACTGCACGTCGGCACTTCGCGGCTGCGGCGCCTGCTGGCCTGAAGGCGGGATCAACCGCGCGGACGCTCCAGCGTGCCGAACAGCGCATCGCCGATCGGATAGGTGATGTTGAAGTTGCGCTGCGCCATCACCCGCGGGTCGTGGTGGTGGCGATGCAGCCAGGACAGGCGCGCGACGCCCGGCACGCGGGTCATCCAGTGGCCCGGCGGCTGGTGGTAGGCGAGGTGCAGGAATTCGTAGTTGAGGAAATAGCCGATGCCGGTGGCGAGCATCAGCCACGCCGCGTTGGCCGATGCCAGCGTCGCCAGCAGCCACCACGCCGGCAGCGCGAAACCCCCGAAGAAGAACATGACCAGCAGCGGCGGGAACAGCACCGCGCGCAGGTCGCGCGGGCCCTCGTGCGCCATCGCCTCGTGGGTGAAGAAGCGATGGTGCTGGCCGGCGTGGCGGCGGTAGATGAGCTTGAGGCCCGGGAACGGGCGGTGCATCGGGAAGCGGTGGCCGAGGTACTCGACGAGGTTGGCGTAGAGGAAGGCGGCTGGGATGGTGAGCCATTCGGCGCGTGTGACGCCGTCGAGCTGCGAAAGGCACGCCAGCAGCGCCGCTGCGCCACCGCCGAAGGTGATCCAGAGGTTCAGTGCGCCGCTGTAGTGCGCGGGGATGTCGTGTTCGCGGTAGGCGGCGCGGAAGCGGGCGACGGAGTCGGCGAGCATGGGATGAGTTTACGGTGGCGGGCGACCCGTGTCGGTGACGGATCGGTGTGGTCGAGGGAGCCGGCTGCGGCGGCGACCGCGACGATCGGGCGATGCCGCAGTCGCCGCTGAAGCGGCTCCCACAGGGGTGTGGTGCGTGTCGGCGTTGCGCGATGCGTGGTGTGGGAGCCGGCTGCGCCGGCGACTGCGGCGATCGGGGAGGTGACTGTCGCCGCTGAAGCGGCTCCCACTGGGGTGCCTCGAGGTAGAGCGGGCGCGGAGCCCTCGGTGTGGGAGCCGGCTGCGGCGGCGACTGCGGCATCAGGGGCTTGCGGGACGGCACGGGCATGCGGTCGCGCGCAAGCGCGCTCCTACGGGCGGCGCGGGTCAGGGCGTACGGGCGATCAGCAGGGCCAGCGATTCGGCGACCATCGCCGGCGCCGGCTGGCCTTCGACTTCGAGCGTTTTTTCCTGTCGCAGCAGCCAGCGACCGGGGTCCTTCTCGCGCACGTCGAGGATCTTCGTGTGCAGGCGCACGCGCGCGCCCACGCGCACCGGGGCGAGGAAGCGCACCTTGTCGAGCCCGTAGTTGAGCGCCAGCGCCGTGTCGGCGGGCCACGGGAAATCCGCCGGCGGGTGGCCACCGACCAGCGACAGCAGCAGGAACCCGTGCGCCACCGTGCCGCCGAACGGGGTTTCGCGCGCGGCGCGCGCCGGATCGACGTGGATGAGCTGGTGGTCGCCGGTGCAGGCCGCGAAGGCGTCGACGCGCGCCTGGTCGATCACGATCCAGTCGCTCGGCGCGAGTGCGCGGCCAGCGAGCGACGGCAGGTCGGCCAGCCTCAGGCCCGGGTCGGCACTCATCCGCCGGCCACCGCGATGGCCAGCTCAACCGCGATCTCGCCCCACAAGCCACCGGCCAGCAGGAACAAGCCGCCGGCCAAGGCGACGAAGGCCCACTGCCAGCGCGCATTGTCCATCGCCTCGGCGCGCATCGACAGGCCCTGCGCGCGGTCCCACGGCGCCTCGCCGTCGTTGACCAACTGCACGCCGGCGACGATCACCGCGATGATCGTCAGCGGCACGATGCCGAGCCCGACCCCGCGCCAGACCACGGTGCGCGCGCGGCCCCACGCGGCGCCGAAATCGGGCTTGCCGCCGGGGCCGGTCACGCGCAGGCCGAGCAGGGCCTTGCCCGGCGTGGTGCCGGCCAAGGCCAGCATCGCCGTCTCCAGCGGTACCAGCACGAACAGCGCCACCCAGGCGAGGAACGGCGCCGACGGCGCATCGGCCGGCAGGCCGCCGTCGCCTTGCGCGAACAGGCTCCAGCCGATCGCGGCGACCGGCACGCCGACCAGCAGCACGTCGATCGCCCGCGCGAGCACGCGACGCACGCCCTGCTGCAGGCGCAGCCCCGACTGCACGGCGTCGGCCTTGACCCGTCCCGCGGTCTCGCCCCCGGCGGCGCGCGCGCGATCGATCGATGCGCCGGCCGCCGCGGTGCTGGCGGCGAGCCGCTCGCGCAGGGCCTGCACCTGGCGCGCCTCGCGCGCATCGCGGATGGCGCGGTCGTCGGATGGCGGCGCCTTGTTCGGCGGGGCGCGGTCGCCGCGCGCAGGCTTTGGTGGCGCCTTGGCCTGCGGCGCTTGCGGCGGCGCACGCTCCGGCGGCGCGCCGGGGCCAGCGGTCAACGACGACAGCCCCGACAGGGCGCGCGACAGCGGCAGCCATTCGGCATGGTCGACGTGCCAGGCGAGCGCGTCGCGCGGCAAGGTGCCCGCGGCGTGGCGGCGCGCGAGGTCGATGCGCGCGAGCGGACCGATCGCCTCGCCATCGGGGCCAGCGACGTACCAGTCGTTCTGCAATCCGCTCATCCGCGCTCCTCCGGGCCGCGATTGTGGCACGCCGGCGGCGGCGACCCGTTGGAAGCCGCGCGGCCGGTGCGCGATGATCGGGGTTTTCCGGACCGGCGACCCGCCATGGCCCTGCGCTACGAGATCCTGCCCGTCACGCCGTTCGAGCAGAACTGCAGCCTCGTGTGGTGCGACGAGACCCTGCAGGGCGCGTTCGTCGATGCCGGCGGCGAGCCGGAGCGCCTGCTCGCGGCGGCGCAGCGGCATGGCGTGTCGATCGCCAAGCTGATGGTGACGCACGGCCACCTCGACCACGTCGGCGCAGTGCGCGACCTCGCCGACGCCCTGAAGGTGCCGATCGAAGGCCCGCACGCCGACGACCGCTTCTGGATCGAGCAGTTGCCGATGCAGGCGCGGATGTTCGGTTTTCCGCCCTCGCGGATCTTCGAAAGCGACCGCTGGCTGGTGCACGGCGACACGGTCTCGCTGGGCCACCTGGTGTTCGACGTGCTGCACTGCCCCGGGCACACGCCGGGCCACGTGGTGTTCGTGCATGCGCCATCGCAACTGGCCTTCGTCGGCGACGTGATCTTCGCCGGCTCGATCGGCCGTACCGACTTCCCGCGCGGCAACCACGCCGACCTGCTGCGCGCGATCCGCCAGCGCCTGTTCCCGCTCGGCGACGGGCTGCGCTTCGTGCCGGGACACGGGCCGATGTCGAGCGTCGGCGCCGAGCGGCGCAGCAATCCCTTCGTGTCCGACGCCGCGGTGGCGCGCATGGGGCTGTAGGAGCCCGCTTGCGGGCGATCGGGCGATCCGGTGCTTGCCGCGGTGTGGCGGGTGGCGGTCGCGCGCAAGCGCGCTCCTACGAAAGCCCGCACCGCCGTAGGAGCCCGCTTGCGGGCGATCGGGCAATCCGGTGCTTGCCGCGGTGTGTCAGGTGGCAGTCGCGCGCAAGCGCGCGCCTACGGGGATCGGGCGCACCAGGCGAGCACGCACTCGCGCATCGTCGCATCGTGGATCGCGAGCACCTTCGACACCGGGTCCTGGTAGCCGCCGGCGAGGTTCCAGGCCACCGGCAGGCCCAGGCGGCGCGCCTCGCGGAAGACGATGCGGTCGCGCTCGGCGAGCTGCGCCGAGGTCAGCCAGCCGCCGAGCGGGTCGTCGACGTGCGGATCGGCGCCGGCCTGGTACAGCACCACCGCGCAGCCGCGCATCGATTCGAGCAGGCGCGGGATGGCGTCGAGGAAGTCGTCCGCCTGCTCCGGCCGGTCCCAGTGCGCGCCCGCGGTGGCGTGCACGATCGCGTCGAGGCGCAGGTGACGCAGGATCTGCGCGGTGCCGTCGCCGTAGTGCATGTCGAAATCGAGGATGCCGATCCGCGCCTGCGGCACGCGGCGCCGCACGTCCTGCGCGGCGACCACCAGGCCGTTGAAGCTGCAGTAGCCGCCGCCGTGGTCGTGGTGGGCGTGGTGGAAGCCCGACACCGGCGCCACCGCGCCGATCCCGTTGGCGATCGCCGCGTGCGCGGCGTCGACCATCGCACCGCTGGTCCACGGCAGGCTGGCCGCGACCTCGGGCAGGCGGTTGCCGAAGCCGTTGTCGATCCGGCACGCCAGCACGCCGGCCACGTAGGCCGGATGGTGCGCGGCGCACAATTGGTCGACGTCGGCCGGGCGCGGCGCGCGGATCTCGAGCGGGAAGCCGCGGCGGCGCCAGCTTTCGACCACGCGCCCGGGCTTGCCGGCGCTGGGCGAGAACGAGTGCGCGTCGGCGACCATGCGCGGGTCGAAGAACACGGGGATGCACTCCATCGATGGCCTCCTGGCGCGCAACCGGCACGGCGCCGGATGTGGGAGCGAGCAACGCTCGCGACCGCGACATCGGCGGACACGACGAGAGCCCAGTCCTGCGGTCGCGAGCGTTGCTCGCTCCCACACCAGCGGCCCCGCGAGCGTCCTAGCGGATCGGCACCGGCCGGAACGCGAGCACGAAGCTGCCGATGCTGACCACCGCGGTGCAGATCGCCACCACCGGCACGCCGAACCACTCGGGGCCCGGGGCATCCAGCGCCCACAGCACGCTGGCGGCGATCAGGGTGCCGGCGCCGAACACCGCCTGCACCGTCGCCACCTGCGCGCGGCGCTGGGTTTCGGCCAGCACGTGCAGGTCGGGGCTGCGCATGTTGAGCGTGTGCTCGCCGGCCACCGACTGCTTGAGCCAGGCGTGCACCAGGCGCGGCAGTTCCGGCGCGCCACGCACCAGTTCCGGCAGGTGCTTGCGGAAGTCGTCGCCCAGCGCGCGCAGCGAGTACTTCTCGCGCAGGATCTTCTCCAGCACCGGGTGCGCCACCGCCCAGATGTCGAGCTGCGGGTCCAGCAGGCGGCCCACGCCCTCGATGTTGAGCAGGGTCTTCTGCAGCAGGATCAGCTGCGGCTGGATGGTGAGCTCGTAGCGGCGCGCCACCGAGAACAGCTTGACCAGCACCTCGCCGAGCGAGATCTCCGACAGCGGGCGGGTG
The DNA here is from genome assembly GCA_021299185.1 of Lysobacteraceae bacterium. Classification (GTDB taxonomy): domain Bacteria; phylum Pseudomonadota; class Gammaproteobacteria; order Xanthomonadales; family Ahniellaceae; genus UBA4656. The sequence continues at coordinate 15,949 of JAJTHZ010000053.1, forward strand.
AAGTACGGCTCGCACACCGATCGCACGGCGCTTTCGAGGTCGTCGACGCGGATGTGCTCCGGCATCCAGCCGGCCTCGATGTGCAGCACGGCGATGCGGCGGTAGTCGCGCTTGAACATCGCCTCGAAGTTCGCCGCCAGGTACCACTGGTCGATCTCGGGCAGCGCGCCCATGATGCCGAAGTCGAGCGCGATGAAGCGCGGTTCGTCCGGGCGCTCCGGATCGACCCAGATGTTGCCGGCGTGCGCGTCGGCGTGGAAGAAGTTGTCGCGGAACACCTGGGTGTAGAACAGCTGCACGCCCTTGGCGGCGAGCTTGCGGCGGTCGATGCCGGCGGCGTCGAGCTTGGCCACGTCGTCGCTGGCGATGCCGCGCACGCGCTGCAGGGTGAGCGCGCCCTCGGCCGAATGGCTCCAGTAGACCTGCGGCACCAGCAGGTCCTCGGAGCCCTCCCAGAAACGGCGGAACACCGAGGCGTTGGCGCCCTCGCGCTGCAGGTCGAGCTCGTCGACCAGGGTGCGCTCGATCTCGGCCACCACGTCCAGCGGCCGGATGTGCTTCGCGTTCGGCGCGTAGCGCTGGGCGAAGGCGGCCAGCGTGCGCAGCAGGCCGAGGTCGGTCTCGACCCGGCGGCGCACGCCGGGACGCAGCACCTTGACCACCACTTCGGTCCCGTCGGGCAGTTCGGCGGCGTGCACCTGTGCCACCGAGGCCGAAGCGAGCGGTTCGATGTCGAAGCGCGCGTAGAGCTCGGCCACCGGCTTGCCGAGCGCCAGTTCCACCGCGGCACGCGCCTGCTCGCCGGGGAACGGCTTGACCCGGTCCTGCAGCAGGGCGAGTTCGTCGGCGACGTCGGGCGGCAGCAGGTCGCGGCGGGTGGACAGCACCTGCCCGAACTTGACGAAGATCGGGCCCAGTTCCTCCAGCGCGAGCCGCAGCCGCGCGCCGCGCGGCAGGGCGGCGATCGATGCCGGCGTCGGCGCGATCACCGCGCGCAGCGGACGCAGCCAGCGGAACAGCCGGGTGGCCTCCAGGAGGTCGTCGAGCCGGTGGCGCAGCAGGATGCGCGCGATGTGGAACAGGCGCGCGAAGGAACGCAGCGGGGTCCTCACGGGGCGCGCTCCAAGCCGTCCTTCAGGCGCGCGATGCGCGCCGCGAGACGCTCGACGTCGTCGCGCAGGCGATCGACGTCGCCGTGGAAGGCCTCGACCTCGTCGCGCGCCGGGACGTCGCGCGATTCCTCGCGCAGGTAGTCGGCCCCGTCCTCGGCCAGGGTGCCGGCGCTGCGCCGCGCCCAGGCGAAGGCGTCGCGCAGGGTGGTGGCCACGATCGCGCCGCGGGTATCGCCGAGCATCCGCGCGAGCGCGGCATCGAGATCGGGCTCGAAGCCCTGCGCGAGCTGGCCGATGGCGCGCGCGAGGTCGGCGTCGCCGGACATCTGCACCTTGCCCGCCGGCAGCGCGCCGGCGCGGTCGGGGAAGGCGAGCCGCGCGAAGCCGGCCAGGGTGCCGGCCAGCGAGAGGTCGGCCTCGCCGGCGCGCGGGCCGATCGCGATGCGCCCGTCGGCGACCGACAGCCGCAGGCCGAGGTCGGCGGGCGTCCAGGTCATCTCGATGTGACGACCCTCGAGCGGCGACAGGCGCGCGCGCGCGCCGGGATCGAGCGCGAGCGCACGGTCGAGCAGCGCCTCCAGCGCGCGGCCGAGCGGGACCAGCAGGGGATTCGGTGGGCGGGACATCATCGCGCAAGTGTAGCCAAGCGCGGGTGGTGGTGGCGTGGCGACGCGGCCCGATGCCGCTGTGGGAGCGAGCGATGCTCGCGACCGGCAGCTCCATCCTCGCCGCAGTGCCCGAATGCCGCGGTCGCGAGCGTTGCTCGCTCCTACGGACGGCGGGCTCGCTGGAGATGCATTCCCGCTTACGCCTCGTGCTGGTCGCGGTACCAGCGCGCCAGCCGGTCGAGGCCTTCGTCGATGCTGATCCGCGGCGCATAGCCGAGGTCGCGGCGTGCCGCGCTGATGTCGTACCAGTGCGCGGTGGCGAGCTGCTCGGCGACGAAGCGCGTCATCGGCGGCTCGGAATCGATGCGGAACACGGTGTAGATGCCTTCCAGCACGGCGCCGATCGCGAACGCCAGCCCGTAGGGCACGCGACGCGTCTCCGGCGGCAGGCCGCAGGCGCGCAGCATGGCGTTGATCATGTCGTCGGCGAAGATCGGCTCGCCGTTGCTGATGAAGTAGGCGCGTCCCGCGCACGGCGCAGCCGGCGCGAGCCGGTCCAGCGCGTCGAGGTGGGCCTGTGCGGCGTTGTCGACGTAGACCACGTCGATCTTCTTGCGCTCGGTGCCGACGAAGCGCAGCCGTCCGGCGCGCGCGCGGTCGAGGATGCGCGGCAGCAGGTGGTTGTCGCCCGGGCCCCAGATCAGGTGCGGGCGCAGCGCCACGGTGGACAGCGTGGCGTCGTTGGCGGTCAGCACGCGCTGCTCGGCGATCGCCTTGGTCGCCGGGTAGTGCGCGCGGAAGTGCGCCGGATACGGCACCGATTCGTCGACGCCCTCGAGGTCGCCGCCGGCGTGCACGACGCTCGGCGTGGAGGTGTAGACCAGGCGCGGAATGCCGTGCATGCGGCAGGCCGCGATCACGTGCTCGGTGGCCTTGACGTTGGCGGCGTAGTAGTCGTCGTAGGCGCCCCAGGCGCCGGGCTTGGCGGCGACGTGGACGATCGCATCGCATCCGCGCGCGGCCTCCAGCAGCGGGTCGAGCACGGTGAGGTCGACGCGGCGCTGCTCGACGCCGAGCGCGTCCAGCGCGGGATAGTGGTTGCGCGCCACGCTGAGCACGGCGTCGCCGCGTGCGCGCAGCAGGCGGCAGATCGCCTGGCCGAGGAAACCGCCGCCGCCGGTGACGAGGACTTTCATCGCCGCTCCTTGCCGATGCCGCGCGGACAGCGGATGGATCGTGGGAGCCGCTTCAGCGGCGACTGCGGCCTGTCCGATCGCCGCAGTCGCCGCTGAAGCGGCTCCCACAGGACTGAGGCGGTGGCGCGACCCGCGCGCGCCGACCCTGACCCGCGCCCCGCGCGGTGGGCGATGGGTTCGTTGGGCGGCCGTCGATGCATGGGGATGATCGCAGCGCGCGCGCCGCCCCCCCACCGCATCCCACCTGCGACCCTGGCAACGGACGTGCTCATCCCTCGATCGCCTCCGTCGATCCGGCTGGCTCCCACGGCTTGTAGAACACCCGCTGCGAGGCCCAGAAGCCGAGCTGCTCGCGGCCGATCTTGGCGTTGTGGCGGATGTCGACCGGGAAGCCCCAGTGCAGCAGGAACTCGCGGATGCCGCGGCTGGCCGGATGGCGGTCGCCGATCTCGCGCAACTGGGCCTTGATCGCCGGCCACTCGGTGGTGCGCCCGCGGTCGGCGAGTTCGACGCACAGCACCGGCATGCGGTCGTCGCGTGGACCGACGCCGACCAGGGCGGTGCGGCGCACCGCCGGATGGGTGTTGTAGATGCCTTCGATGCATTCGGTGTACAGCGTGCCGCGCCGCGTGACCACGCGGTGGCTCTTGCGCCCGCAATACCACAGCAGGCCGTCGGCATCGAAGTAGCCGACGTCGCCCATCCGGTGCACGAGGCGGCCGCCGTCGCGGATCTTGGCCAGCCGGGTGGCGGCCTCGCGGCCGAAGTAGCCGCGGGTGGCGCTGGGGCCCGCGACGGTGATCTCGCCGATCACGCCGGGCGGCTGCACGAGGTCGTCGGTCCAGTCGGCGATCTCGCCGTCGTCGATGCGGATCACGCGCACGGTGTTGGCGGTGAGTGGGCGGCCAACGCAGATGCCGCCGCCTTCGTCGGTGCGCGCGCGCACGCGCAGGATCTCGCGCCCCTCGATCACCGCCACCGGCAGGCATTCGGTGGCGCCATACGGCGTCCACACCGTCGCATCCGCCGGCAGCATGCGATAGGCGCGCTCGACGACCGTGGGATGCACCGGCGCGCCGGCCGACAGCACGCGACGCAGGCGCGGCAGCCGCAGGTCCGCGGCCTCGGCGTGGCGGGTGAGGTTGTCGAGCAGCGCGGGCGAGCCGAACATCGTGGTGCAGCCGTGCGCCTCGATCGCCGCGACCAGGCGCCGCGGATCGGCGCTGCCGGGCCGCGTGGGGTCCATGTCGGGGATCACGCTGGTCATGCCGAGCCCGGGGTCGAACAGGGCGAACGGCGGGAAGGTCGGCAGGTCGACCTCGCCGGGCGCGATGCCGAAGGCCTCGCGGATCAGCGCCACCTGGGCGAGGAAGTTTGCGTGGGTGTATTCCACGCCCTTCGGCACGCCGGTGGAGCCGGAGGTGAACAGGATCGCGGCCAGCGCGTCGGGGTCGGCCGACGGGCGCGCGGGCGGCGCCGTGCGGCCGGCCTCGTGCACCGCGTCCAGCGTCAACCCGCCCCAGAACCAGGTGCGTCCACCCACCGTGACGCGGCTGCGGATCGTGGCCTTGCCCCAGCCGAGCAGCACGCTGGCCGCCTGCGCCAGCGGGATGCCGACGAAGGCCTCGGGCCGCGCTTCGGCGAGGCAGGCCTTGAGCGCGCCGCGGTCGATGCCGGGATCGACCAGCACCGGCACCGCGCCGGCCTTGAACAGGGCGAACATCAGCAGGAACAGCGGCTCGCCCGGGCGCACCATCAGCACCGTGCGCACGCCGGCGCCGATGCCGTGCGCGGCGAGCCCGGCGGCGAGCGCCTCGCTGCCGCCGTCGAGCTCGCGATAGCTGAGTTCGCGCCAGCGCGTCGCGCCGTCGGCGCCACGGCCGTCGGGAATGCGCATCGCGATCCGGTCCGGGGCGGCGCGCGCGGCCTCGCGCAGGGCGTCGGCGATGTTGGGGGCGTGGGTCATGCGGGCTCCAGGTCGGGAATCTTCCCACGCCGGGTGTCATCGCCGCGACACGTCGGGCGCATCCGACCGCAACGGGACGTCCATCCGCGCGTCATCGCGGGCCGCGAGCATTCGCGGCTCGCGCCCGGCCTGCATGCCGGTGCGCGCCCCGACCAAGACCAAGACCCAAGGACCCACCCATGAAGCCCATGCCGCGCACGCTCGCGCTCGCCATCCTCGCCGCGCTCGCCGCCCCCGCCGCGCTCGCCGAAACCGCCGTCGACGCCAGCACCGACGCCGAGGCGCGCGAACTGGAGACGATCTCGGTGATCGGCGAGGGCGAGACCCGCCAGGTGCAGAAGCTGTCCTACGAGGACCTGCGCGTCCTGCCTGCCGGCACCAGCCCGCTCAAGGTGCTGGCCAAGCTGCCCGGGGTGAACTTCCAGTCGGCCGATCCCTGGGGCGCCTACGAGTGGTCGGCGCGCCTCGGCATCCGCGGCTTCAACCAGAACCAGCTCGGCTTCACCCTCGACGGCGTGCCGCTGGGCGACATGTCCTACGGCAACTTCAACGGCCTGCACGTCAGCCGCGCGGTGATCTCGGAGAACCTCGGGCGGGCGGAACTCGCGCAGGGCTCGGGTTCGGTGGGCGCGGCCTCGACCAACAACCTCGGCGGCACGGTGGAGTTCTTCAGCGCCGATCCGCTGCCCGACTACACCGCGCGCACCGCCTTCACCGTCGGCTCCGACAGCGCGCGCCGCGTGTTCGGCCGGCTCGACACCGGCATCAACGACGGCTTCGGCATGTACCTCTCGGCGAGCTGGTCCGATGCCGACAAGTGGAAGGGCTTCGGGCCGCAGGAGCAGACCCAGTTCAACGGCAAGTTCACCTGGGACATCGACGCCCTGCGCCTGACCGGCTACGTGGCCACCTCGCGCCGCGACGAGACCGACTACGCCGACCTGTCGCTGGAATCGGCCGAGCGCCTCGGCTTCGACTGGGACAACTACGCGCGCGACTGGCAGCGCGCGATCGCCGCCGCCCGCGGCCAGTTCACCGGCGGGGTGGAGACGCTGGACGATGCGTATTACATCGCGCGCGGCCTGCGCAACGACGATCTCGCCTACCTCTCGCTCGACGTGCCGTTCGGCGATGCGTTCTCGCTGGCCGGTACCGCCTACATCCACACCAACGAGGGCCAGGGCCACTGGGCCACGCCCTACGCACCGTCCTCGCCGACCCTGCCGATCTCGATGCGCACCACCGAGTACGACATCGAGCGCATCGGCGGCATCGGCCGCGCCAGCTTCGAGTTCGGGATCCACCGCATCGAGGCCGGCTTCTGGGTCGAGACCAACACCCACGGCCTGCAGCGCAACTTCTATGCGCTGAGCATCGACAACCCGCCGGACGAGGGGTTCTTCTACCGCAACCCCGACGTTCGCGTGTTCCGCCAGCGCTTCGAGGTCGACACCCGCCAGCTCTACCTGTCCGACCGCATCACGCTCGCCGACGGCAACCTGCTGGTGGACCTCGGCTTCAAGGCGATCGACGTCGACGTCGAGGCGCGGCGCATCATCGGCACCCGCGCGCAGGGCGAGCTCGAGACCAAGGACAACTTCGTGCCGCAAGCCGGCGTGCGCTGGAAGTTCAGCGAGGACGCCGAACTGTTCGCCTCCTACGCCGAGAACCTCGGCGCGCTGCGCGCCGGCGTGAGCGGGCCGTTCTCGACCTCGCAGTCGGCCTTCGACCTGTTCGCCGACACGCTGGAGCCGGAGTCCTCGCGCACGCTGGAGGCCGGCGTGCGCTGGGTCGGCGACGCGCTGGAGGCGTCCGCGGCGCTGTACAGCGTCGACTTCGACGACCGCCTGCTGGGCATCTCGCGCTGCGCCGGCATCGTCGGCTGCCCGGGTGCGTTCGCCAACGTCGGCGAGGTACGCAGCACCGGCGCCGAGCTGGCCGTGCAGTGGCGCGTGAGCGAGGACTTCGACCTGTTCGGGTCGCTGTCGTACAACGACTCCGAATACCGCTCCGACTACCTCGACGGCAACACCGTGGTGCCGGCCGACGGCAAGCAGGTGGTCGACGCGCCGGAAGTGCTGTTCGCCGGCGAGGCGACCTACCGCTGGGCCGGCTTCGATTTCCGGCTGGGCGTGAAGTACACCGACGAGCGCTTCATCACCTACCTCAACGACTCCAAGGTCGACGACTTCTGGGTGGTGGACGGCACCATCGGCTACGACTTCGGCCGCGTCGGCTTCGCCGAGAGCCTGCGCGCGCAGTTCAACGTGTCCAACCTGCTCGACGAGGAGTATTTCGCCACGGTCGGCAGCAACGGCTTCGTGACCTCGGATCCCGACGGGCTCAACTACACCCTGCTCACCGGTGCGCCGCGGCAGGTGTTCCTGACCCTCGACGCCACGTTCTGAGCCACTTCCCCCGCGTCGCGATCGCCAGGGAGGGCGGTCCGGCGCACCTGTCCACCGCGCGGCGCCGCGTCCCGGCGCCGCGCGCGTTTCCGCCGGAGCACCACCGCATGCGCCTCGCCGCCTGCTTGATCGTCGCCCTGCTGTCCGCGGCCTCCGCGCGCGCCGAGGTGGCGCTCGCGCCCGACGCGGTGCTCACGCGCATCGCGTTCGGCTCCTGCGGCAAGGAGGACAAGCCGCAACCGATCTGGGACGCGGTGCTGGCGGCCAGGCCGCAGGCCTTCGTGTTCCTCGGCGACAACATCTACGGCGACACCCGCGACCCGGCGGTGCTGGAGGCGAAGTACGCGCGCCTCGGCGCGATCGAGGGTTTCGCGCGGCTGCGCGCGCAGGTGCCCCTGTTCGCCACCTGGGACGACCACGACTACGGCGAGAACGACGCCGGCGCCGAGTACCCGATGAAGGAGGCCAGCCGCGCCGCGTTCCTGCGCTTCTGGGGCGAGCCCGCCGACTCGCCGCGCGCGCGTCGCGACGGCATCTACGACGCACGCGTGTTCGGCCCACCGGGCCGCCGCGTGCAACTGATCCTGCTCGACCTGCGCTGGAATCGCACGCCGATCACGGTCGATCCGCGCTGGGGCACCTACGAGGCCTACGAGCGCTGGGCGCGGCGCGAGGCGCGCCGGGCCCCGGACGCGCCGGTGCCGGGCCCGTACGTACGCAATCCCGATCCGGCGGCCACCATGCTGGGCGAGGCGCAGTGGGCGTGGCTGGAAGCGCAGTTACGCGAGCCGGCCGAGGTGCGCCTGATCGGCTCCAGCCTGCAGGTTCTGGCGGATTTCCCCGGCTGGGAGGCATGGATCAACTATCCGCGCAACCAGGCGCGGCTGTTCGATGCGATCCGCCGCAGCGGCGCCCGCGGCGTGGTGTTCCTGTCCGGCGACACGCACTACGGCGAGCTGACCGTGCTCGACGCCAACGTGCCCTACCCGATGCACGACCTCACCAGCAGCGGGCTGACCGAGGAGTGGCACGTCGCGGTGCCGAATGCGCTGCGGGTCGGCGCGGCGCACCGGGTGGCGAACTTCGGGCTGGTCGACATCGATTGGGCGGCGCGCACGGTCACGCTCTCGCTGCGCGGGGTCGACGGCGATGAACTGCTGCGGCGCGAGGTGGCGCTGGACACGCTCGCACCGCGCTGAGGTGCTTCGCGCCCCGTAGGAGCCCGCTTGCGGGCGACCGCGCGATCCGGTGCTTGCGGCGGTGTGTCGGGTGGCGGTCGCGCGCCAGCGCGCTCCTACAACAGCGCCCTCCCGTGTAGGAGCCCGCTTGCGGGCGATTGCAGCATCCGTCCTTGCCGGCGCACGTGGGTGCATGCGCGTCTGCGGTCGCGCGCAAGCGCGCTCCGACGACAGCGCCCTCCCGTGTAGGAGCCCGCTTGCGGGCGATCGCGTCATCCGTCCTTGCCGGCCCGCGCGGGTGCATGCGCGTCTGCGATCGCGCACCAGCGCGCTCCTGCAGACGCGTGGTGCAGCTCGCGCGGATCAGGCCAGCGGATTCGCGGCGAGGAACTTGCGCACCTCGGGCACCAGGCGCGCGTGGGCGTCTTCCAGCACGTAGTGGCCGGCGTCCTCGTACGCGAAGCGCTGCGCGGCGGGGAAGCGGCGCACGAACTCGTCGTAGAAGGCGCGGTCGAAAACGAAGTCGCGCAGGCCCCAGCCGAGCAGGATCGGCCGGTCGGCCAGCGCGTGCAGGCCGCGCCCGGTTTCCTCGACGATCGCCCACGCGGGGTCGCCGGGGCCCAGCGGGATGTCCTGCACGAAGCGCAGCGTCGCGATGCGGTTCGCCCACGAGTCGTACGGCGCGGTGTAGGCCGCGCGCACCTCGGCCGGCATCGGCTTGACCGTGGCCAGCCGCGTGGCGCCGCCGGCGAAGGCGTTGAAGCCGCGGATCAGCAGGGCCCCGAGCGCGCTGTCGCGGCCGAGCTTGAGCGCGAACGGCAGGCGCAGGCCCTTCGGATTGGGGAAGCCCGCGGTGTTGGTGATCACCAGGCGCGCGATGCGCTCGGGATTGCACACCGCCCAGGCCAGGCCGATCATGCCGCCCCAGTCGTGCACCGCCAGCGTGAGTCCGGTCGGCGGCAGTCCGCGGTCACGCACCAGGTGCTGGTACCACTGCTCGAGGTCGTCGATGCGCGAGGCCAGCGTGTAGCGGTAGCGGTCGTCGGCCGGCTTGTCCGACAGGCCCATGCCGATCCAGTCCGGCGCCAGGCAGCGGTGGCGGTCGGCGAGCCCGTCGATCAGGTGCCGCCAGTACCACGACCACGAGGGGTTGCCGTGCAGCATCAGCACCGGCTCGCCGCTGCCGCGGTCGACGTAGTGCTGCGACAGGCCGTCGGCGCGCGTGAAGCGGCGCCCGGCGGCGCCCGGCCATTCCGGCAGGCGGCTCATGCGACGACGCGGCGTGTCCGGCTTACCAGACGACTTCGGCCATCGAGCAGTTCAGGCCCGAACCGATGCCGAGCAGGGCGACGCGGCTGCCTTTCTTCAGGCGGCCCATCTCCTTCAGCTTCGACAGCGCGATCGGCACTGAGGCCGGACCGACGTTGCCGTACTCGGGGAACACGGTGAGCACCTTCTTCGGGTCGATGCCGAGCAGTTCGACCAGGGCCGCGGTGTGCACCTTGCTGACCTGGTGGATCACGAACTCGTCGAGCTCGCCCACCGCCCAGCCCATCGCCGCGCGCGCGGCCTGGAAGGTCTTGCCGGCGAGCTTGAGGCCCTCCACCAGCAGGGTGCGGGTGTCGGTGACCATGCGGTCCATGTTGCCGCGGCACAGATGCGAGAAATTGGTCGCCGCGCGGGTCACGCTGCCAAGGAAACGGTGGCCGTCGGGCAGCAGTTCGGCGCGGCCCATCACCATCGCGGCCGCGCCCGAACCCAGGGTGAGCGAGGCGAACTCGTTGCGGAAGTCCTCCGGCGTGACGTCCGGGCGCAGCATGCGCGCGATGGTCTTCTCGGCGATCTCGTTGCTGGCCTCGCCGTTGACGATCAGCGCGTATTCGATGTCGCCGCGCTCGATCATGCGCGCGGCGATGTCCATGCCGTTGAGGAAGCCGAGGCAGGCGTTGCCGACGTCGAAGTTCTGGCAGGTGTCGGCGAGCCCGAGGTTGCCGTGCACGATGGACGCTGTGCTCGGCTCTAGGTAGTCGCGCGAGACCGAGGTGTTGACCAGGATGCCGATCTTCTCGTGCGGCACGCCGCTCTCGGCGATCGCCTTCTGCGCCGCCAGGGTGGCGGCATCGGACGGCTGCACCGGGCCGTCCCAGATGCGCCGCGCGTTGATGCCGGCGACGTCCTCGAACAGGTTCTCGCGGATCCCGAAACGCTCCAGGGTGGGCGCCAGCCGCTGCATGATGTCCGCCGAGGACAGGCGGATCGGCGCCTCGACGTGGGTCACGGAGGCGATCGCGACGTGCTTGTAGAGCATGGGGCTTCCCCGGGGATGCGGCGAGGCCGGCACGGTAACGGGAAGCACCGGAGGCCGCAACCGACAACGGCCCGTGACCTTCGGCGGGCCTGGGTTCATTCGGGAAGGGTTAGGCTTGCCCGCCGATCGAACTGGACGATGCGCATGCGCTTCCCGCTGCTGTCTGTCTTGCTCCTGGTGCTGTCCGCCGCGCTGCCGGCCGCAGCACCCGACGCGCATGCGCAGTCCGCCGAGCAGCGCTGGCAGGCCACGACCAGCGGCGGCGCAGTCGTGGTGGCGCGCGTTCCGGCGGGCTGGCGGCCGGGCGACCCCTTGGTGGTGGTCAATCGCGGCTACAGCCTCGACGTCGACGACGACCCCGGACTGGGGCCCCTGGTCGACCTGCAGTTGCGACAGGGCTTCGCGGTGGCGGCAAGCGGCTATCGCACGCGCGGCTGGGCGCCCTATGTCGCACTCGACGACAATGCGCTGCTGCTGGAGGCCTTCGAGACCCGCTTCGGGCGCGCAGGCCCGGTGTATGCGGTCGGTGGCTCGATGGGTGGCTTGATCTCGTTGCGGATGGGCGAGGACCGGCGCTTCCGCGGCCGCATCGCCGGCGTCTACGCGCTGTGCCCGCCGGCCGACGGCGCGCGCGCTTGGGATTCGGGCTTCGACCTCCGCATGGTCTACGACGCGACCTGCGCCGGCGTCGGCGGCGGCGAACTGCTGACGGGCAGCCCACCCATCGACTGGGCGATGGACCTGTCCGACATCCCGCGAACGCTGGATCTCAACGGCGACAGCAGCGCTGCGCTGCGCACCGCCGCGCGCGTCACGCAGTGCCTGGGCGTGACCTTGCCGCCGTTCCTGCGCACCTCGTCGCAGCGCGGTCGTCTGGCCCAGGTGCAGGCGCTGACCGGCATTCGCGACGAGCGGTTCCTGCTCACCAACCTGGCCTACGCGACCTTCGGTCTGGGCGAGCTGGTGCGCGCCGCCGACAAGGCCGCCGGCACGAACCCGTTCGACAACCGCTGGACCCGCTATGCCAGTGCCCTGCCAACGGCCGATGCCGCCGCGTCGACCATCGACGCACGGGTGCGCCGCGTCGCGGCGGACCGCTTCACGCGGCAGCGGCTGCTGGAGGTCTCCAACGCCCAGGGCTTCGGCGCCGCCCCGGTGCTGAGCCTGCACACCAGCGGCGACGAGCTGGTCCCCGCGTGGCACCAGCGCCAACTGCGCGCCCGCTACCGCGCGCCGGCGGGCGGCGATACCCCGACCCTGGTCTCGGCGATCGTCACCGAGGCCGAGCGCTCGCACTGCGCCTTCAGCCGCGCCGAGCTGGAGACCGGCTGGAACGCGCTGCGCCAGTGGGTGGCCGACGGTCGGCGGCCGACGGTGGCGGAACTGCGCCAGCGCTGCCTCGCGACGGGCGCGGCGGCGGGCGAGTGCCGGATCGATCCCGTGGCCAGTACCGACGCGGCGCTGCCGGCAGTGCCGGCGCCGCTGCAACCGCGCCGGCCGGCGACCGCGGTGTCGCGCTCCGGCATCTGGTTCGACCCCACGCGCGACGGCGAGGGTTTCGTGATCGAGGAGCTGGATCGCACCCTCGAGCCGACCGAAAACCCCTTCCCGCAGCGCGTGGTCGTCTACTGGTACACCTATGCCGCGGGCGCGGCGGGCGGCGGCGCGCAGCGCTGGTTCTCCGGGCTCGGGCTCGCGCAGGGCGACGGCTTCGTGGTCGACGAGCTGATCGAAGTCACGGGTGGGCGCTTCCTCGCGGCCACGCCGGTGCGGCGCGCGCGCATCGGTCGGCTCGAAGTGGTGTTCGAGGAAGCGGCCGGCAACACCGACCCGCTGGCGGTGACGGCGCGCCTGCGTTATGCGGGCGCGCCGGGCGAAGGTAGCGGTGAACTCGCGCTGCGGCGGCTGCTGGCGTCGCGCGACGGCACGTCGAGTGCCGCGCGGGAAACGTCTGCCGTCGGCGATCCGAGGGCGGGCGCGCGAGGCAGCATCTACGCCTTCGACGGCATCGACGGCCAGGGCATCGTGCTGCAGGAGCAGGTGCGCGGCGGCGTCCCGACGCGGGTCCTGACCGTGTTCGGTTTCGACGCCGCGGGTGCGCCACTGTGGTTGAGCGCGGCCGGCGGCGTGGCAGTGGACGGACGCCTGGTGTTCGACGGCGTGCTCGCCACGCGCGGCGCGCGCTTCGACGCCTTCGATCCCGCCGCCGTGCAGCGCATCCCGTGGGGACGGATCGAACTCGAGGTGGCCGACTGTGAGGTGGTCGGCTTTCGCTGGCGCGCGAACGATCCCACACTGGGCGAGGGTCGGATCGGTGCCACCCGCGCGGTGCCCGCCGCCGCGGGCGCGGCGAGGACCGGTTGCGGGGCCCTATAGCAGCGCGCGGCGCACGCGCCGCTCCCACTGCCGCCCACGCCCTGCCGCACGCCTGCGTCGATGCGGAAGTCGTGGGAGCGCTGCGTGCAGCGCGATCGGCTCGCCTCAACAACCGAAAGGCATCGCGGCGCACGCGCCGCTCCCACAGCCGCCCCGGCCCTGCCACACCCCTGCGTCGGCGCGGCGATTGTAGGAGCGCTGCGTGCAGCGCGATCGAGTCGCCTCAACGACCGAAAAGCATCGCGGCGCACGCGCCGCTCCCACAGCGGCGCGGACCGTCGACGCGCGGCGTCAGCCGCCCTGGCCCTTCGGCTTGAAGCCGGCCAGCGAGCCGAGCACGCGCGGCAACTCGGGCTCGATCGCCTCCAGCGTGTTGGTCTCGGCGTTGAGCGAGGTGAAGTCCACCTTGGCGCGGATGCCGGCCGACAGCGGCGAACGGGTCTCGACGTCGTAGGGGCGCACGGTCAGGTTGGCGGTGTAGAGCGTGCTGCTCTGGCCGTAGTAGTTCAGCTGCTGCTGGCCCACCGGTTCGGCGCGCACCACCACCAGGGCGCGCACGCCATGGCGGGGCGCGGCGCCGAGGATGCGCGGCAGGTCGCCGCGCGCGAAATCGCCCAGCACCTCGGTGTCGGCGACCAGGAAGCCGCGGTTCATCAGCGCCTCCTCCACCGCCTGCTTGGCGGGGCCGGTGATCGCGGGATCGCCGAAGGCGACCACCGCGATCTTCGGCGGGCCGGCCGGGCGCGGCGGCGCGACCTGCTCGCGCGGCGGGCGGTTGGCGGCCAGCGTGTCGCGGCGCTCCTGCTGGCGCTGCGCGGCTTCGGCCTGGACCTGTTCGGCCATGCGGCGCAGCGGCTCCAGCGCCTGCGCATCGGCCGGCGGAGCGATCGGCGGATCGCCGGGTCCGGCGATGCCGGTGTGGGTCGGTACGGCCGGTGGCGGCACCTCGGCCGGCGCCGGATCGGTGGACACGGCGGCGACCACACCGCCCTGCGCCGGATCGGTGGACACGACGGCGACCGCGCCACCCGTCGGCGCAATGGGGGCGGGCGCCGTCGCGGCTGGCTGCACCTGCGCCGCAGGCACGGTGGACGCGGTGGTCACCGGCGCGCCGCCGAGGAACGGAATGCGGTCGCGCATCGCCCACGCGCCACCGCCGACGATCGCCAGCAGCAGCACCGCGGCGAGCGCGAGCAGCGCGCCGCCGCCGGCGCCCTGCCGCTGGTTCTGCGCCTCGAGCACCGACGGGCGCGCGGGCGCCGGCGGCGGGGTCTGGCCTTTCGGTCGCGTGGCGAGGTCGTCGGCCGGCGGCAGGACCACCGGCGGTGGCGTGGCGGCCTTGGCCGCAGGCAGCGGGGTCTTCATCGCCAGCACGGTCTGCGCGGCGGTCGACATCACGGGCCGGGCGGTGATGGTGTTGCCGGCGGCCAGCAGCGGATGGCGCGCGAGGTCCGCGGCCAGGGCGTGACAGTCCTGGTAGCGCGCGGCCGGGTCCTTCTCGGTCATCCGCTTGAGGATCGCCTGCAGGCCTTCGTCGACCTCGCCGTTGAGCGAGCGCACGTCCGGGATCTCGGCGCGCACCACTTCCAGCATCAGCCCCAGCGGGGACTCGTCGGTGAACGGCATGCGCCCGGTCAGCAGCTCGAAGAACACGATGCCGAGCGAGAAGATGTCGGAACGGATGTCGACCGGCTGGCCGGTGCAGACCTCGGGCGACAGATACCCGGGCGTGCCGACGAACTCGCCGGTGGAGGTGAGTTTCTTCGACAGGTCGGTGGTCGAATACGCGATGCCGAAGTCCGCGATCTTGATGTGGCCGCGGGCGTTGAGCATCAGGTTGCCGGGCTTGATGTCGCGGTGGACCACGCCCTTGTCGTGCGCGGTCGCGAGCCCGAGCGCGGTCTGGTAGATCGCGCGCGCCGCCGCCTCGGGGCTCATGCGCTGCTCGCGCTTCAAGAAGGTCGACAGCGACTCGCCCTCGACGAACTCCATCGCGAAGTACGGCTGGCCGTCGTTCTCGCCGATGAAGTAGATCTGGATGATGTGCGGGTCGTTGAGCGCGGCCATCGAGCGCGCCTCGCGCAGGAAGCGCTCCTTGACCGACTCGTCGTGCGCCAGCGCGGGCGCGAGCATCTTGATCGCGACGTAGCGGTTGAGCGCCGGCTCGTGGCCCTTGTAGACCACGCCCATGCCGCCGCGGCCGAGTTCGGCGACGATGTCGTAATGGCCGATCCGGGTGCCCATCGGAAATCCCCAACGCCCGCGCGGGTTTGCGGGACGTTTTCGCAGGATAGCACCGGCACCTGAACGCTCCCGGAGCATGACGCGGGCGGGCATGCATCCGCGCCGGCCCGTGGTGCGTTCTGGGGCGTCGGGCTTGGGTCCGGCGCGCGTCGCTAGCGGGTACTGACTGGAACCCGATCGCTACTGTCCCGGTCGAAGGACGGCGAGGTCCCTGATGAATTGTTCCCGAACCGCCGGATTCGGACGCGGAGCAACGCTGTGGTAGCCGAAACCTGCCTGGCCGGGACTTACATCGCCTCGGTGCAACCGAGCCATAGCATCTGCTTCAGCCCGCGCCCAAAACCCTAGGTTTGATGCGACATCGCTCGGAAACATCCAGTAAAGCGCGATCGCCTTGTAGTCGCCGAGCAAAATCGCGCGTTTCGTGGCCTTTGCGGCGGCGTCAAGGTGATACGTTCTGCGAGGATCCGTCGGGCTGGCCATGCTTGCGACCCGCAAATGCGCCTCGACGGCGGCATAGAGCGCATAGTGTTGCCGACCGCGGCCGGCAAGTTCATCGAGTTCCTGGGTCGCAGACAGAACTTCCGCCTCGCTTTTCGTTTCGCGCACGAGGGTTTCCAGGCCCAAGATGCGCAAAGCGGTCGAGCGCTCAGCGGAGGCCTGCTGGAGCACCGCTGCGCTCCCGAACTGAACAGCGAACTCCCGTTGCTTGCTCGTTGGGAACCCGCGTTGGCTCATCCAAGCAGCTTCTTCGGCACTTTCCGCAACTCGTGGATCGACAACATCTCCTCGACGCAGCTGACAGGGCTCTGCAGTGCCGCACCCATAATCACGCAGCAACGCATCGTCCGAGGTGATCATGGCGGCTCCGACGTGGTTTCGACCGGCGCCGCTGGTTGGTTCACCACGACTCGAGGCGGGTGGCAATTCGGGCAGTTCAGCTACGCTTTGCGTCTGCACGGACGATGCCCGATCCTGCGGTCCCTCTGGCCGAAACAGAACCCAGGAGAGCGCAAGCGCTGCGCTAGCGGCAAGAAAGATCTTGACAAGCAACGAGGTTTGCATTGGCGTCGCTCAAGGAAAACCACAACCGGCGGCATCGGAGTTCGCGTACCACAGCTCACACCGGTGAACGGCAAGGATTGCACTCAGCCGGGATTGCAATGAGTTCGTTGGAGAAGCGATGGTTCCATTGTCGAGGGCGAAGATGACCGAAAGGATACCCTGAACCAAACCTGTGTATCTGGACGCGCCGAGGCTCTCGATCGTAGTGACGCTTCCTCCATTGAGAAAGTCGCGAATCTGTGTTTCTACGCTCGGTTCGGACAAACCTGCCTCTTCCCGTAGGCGTTGAAGAGCAGCCCAGCAATGGCTTAGGGGCTGCGGAACAAAACCAGGGTCGAGCGGGTCATAAGGCCCAACAGCCCAGTGTGGGACCGTCGTTACCGGCGTGAGTTGCGCTTGTGCTGAGCATATCCCTTGCACATCCGCTACAAGTTGATTGTTCGCAAAGCCGGGGCCTGGATACCCAGTGAAGATGCCGTTGGTGTGGGTGTTGAGCGCGTTGCGAACAGCATGGGCGAGGCCCGGGCTACTGTTCGCGAATCGAGCCAGGAATGCAAGCCCGCTGTTCGGCCCAGGCATACCGATCCACGGGGACACGGACTGCGTCCTGAAGAAGCAATCCTGAGGTCGCTCGCTGACCTGATTCTGACAGAACGCGGATCCAGGGCCGCTCCACGGCGAAGGGCCGCCGCCGGGTTCGGGGGTCCAGCCGCCGATCCTGGGCTCAGGCGTGACCGCCGGGACTTCTGGCAGTTGATAGCAGTCCAACTCGCCACTCTCGCAGCGATTCGCGTCAGCGCGTTCGGGCACTACTCCACAAAGCAAAATGAATAACCCAAGCAGGGTTGCCCTGGGCCTGCAGCCTCGCACTCGAGATGCGGTTATTGCGAGAGTCCGAATTGCGCAGCGACCAGATGCGGTCCGAACAGCGAGGTGCTCCTTGATCGATTCCACGGCGACTTCCCTTTTCGGTTACCCTGCCTAGAGTTACTCGCAATGGGATGCGGACATCGATCACGGCGGGGAGACGCTTTTCCTAGCTGTGCCGAACCCAGGCCAATACCAGACAGACCGCCATCGAATGATTCCCGATCGTCGCGACTTTCTCCGCCGCGCCGGCCTCGCCGCCGCCGCGGGCGCCACCCTGACCGCCTGTGGCCAGCGCGCGCCCGAAGGCGCCGCCGGCCCCAGCGCCGCGGCGCAGCGCTTCGAGTGGAAGATGGTCACCTCGTGGCCGCCGAACTTCCCGGGCCTGGGCGCCGCCGCCGCGCGCCTGGGCGAGCGCATCACCGCCGCCTCCGGCGGGCGCCTGACGGTGAAGGTCTTCGGCGGCGGCGAACTGGTGCCGCCGTTCGAGGTGTTCGACGCGGTCAGCCGCGGCACCGCCGAGATGGGCCACGCCGCGGCCTACTACTGGAAGGGCAAGTCGGAGGCCGCGCCGTTCTTCTGCGCGGTGCCGTTCGGGCTCAACGCGCAGGAGATGAACGGCTGGCTGACCCACGGCGGCGGCCTCGAACTGTGGCGCGAGCTGTACGCGAAGTTCGACCTGGTGCCGTTCCCGGCCGGCAACACCGGCGTGCAGATGGCCGGCTGGTTCAACCGCGAGATCACGGGCGTGGCCGACCTGAAGGGCCTGAAGATGCGCATCCCCGGCCTCGGCGGCGAGGTGATGGCGCGGGTCGGCGCGGTGCCGGTGTCGCTGCCGGGCGGCGAGATCTTCACCGCGCTGCAGTCGGGCGCGATCGACGCCGCCGAGTGGGTGGGTCCGTACAACGACCTCGCCTTCGGCCTGCATCGCGTCGCGAAGTACTGCTACTACCCGGGCTGGCAGGAGCCGGGACCGACCCTCGAGGCGTTGGTCAACAAGCAGGCGTGGGAGGCGCTGCCCGCCGACCTGCAGGCCATCGTCGCCAACTGCTGCCAGGCGATCAACGACGACATGCTGGCTGACTACACCGCGCAGAACCACCGCGCGCTCAAGACCCTGCGCGAGCAGCACAAGGTCGAGTTCCGCCGCCTGCCGGACAGCGTGCTGCAGGCGCTGCGCGAGGCCTCCACCGCGGTGCTGGAGGAACTGGCGGCCAAGGACCCGTTCGCGCGCCGCGTCTACGACTCGATGCGCGCGTTCCGCGACGAGGCGCGCGACTGGCACGCGATGAGCGAGGTGGCGTTCTACCAGGCGCGCGGCTGAAGGCGCGCGCCGGGCGCCGGGTCGGCGCGGCGCGCCGGATCAGGGCGCGAGCAGTTCGTCGAGCATGCGCCGCGCGCCGAGCGGCGGATACAGCGCGAAGCCCTGCACGAAGTGGCAACCCCACGAGCGCAGGATCGCGGCCTGCTCGTCGTTCTCCACGCCCTCGGCGACGATCTGCTTGCCGAGCGCCTCGCCCATCGCCACGATCGCGCGCGCCAGCGCCAGCGCGCTGTGCGAGCCGACCATGTCGACGATGAAGCTGCGGTCGATCTTGATCGTGTCGACCGGCAGCCGGCGCAGGTAGGCCAGCGACGAGTAGCCGGTGCCGAAGTCGTCGACCGCGATGCTGGCCCCGGCGTCGCGCAGCATCTCGAGGCGTGACGCCGCGGCGGCGAGGTCGCGCGCGAGCACGCTCTCGGTCATCTCCAGCTCCAGCTCGCCCGGGCGCAGGCCGTGGCGCGCCATCGACCCGCGGACCTGGGCCACGATGCCCTCGCCGGTGAGCTGGCGTGCGGAGACGTTGACCGACACGCATTGCACGCGCACGCCGGCGGTGCGCCACAGCGCGAAGGCGGCGCAGGCTTCCTCGATCGCCCACTCGCCGAGGGCATCGATCAAGCCGGCGTCCTCGGCCAGGCGCACGAACAGCGGCGGCGGCACCGGTCCTTCCTGCGGGTGGATCCAGCGCGCCAGCGCCTCGGCGCCGACGATGCGGCCGTCGCGGGTGTCGACGCGCGGCTGGAACTCGAGATGCAGCGCGCGATCGCGGATCGCGCCGCGCAGGTCGGCCTGCAGGCGGATGCGGGAGGCGGCCTCGAGGTTCATCCGCTCCTCGAAGAACACGCATTGCCCGCGTCCGGACTGCTTGGCGCGGTACATCGCGATGTCGGCGTTGCGCAGCAGCGCCTCGGCCTGGTCGCCGTCGCCGGGATGCAGCGCGATGCCCACGCTGCAGTGCAGTTCCAGTTCGGTCGCGCCGACGCGGATCGGTGCCGCGATCGCGGCGGCGAGGGCGGCAGCGGCGGCGGCCACGTCGGCCGGCTCGCCGGCGGGCTCCAGCACGGCGATGAACTCGTCGCCGCCGTAGCGCGCGACGTAGCAGCCGGGCGGCAGGTGCCGCCCCAGCGTGCGCGCGACCTCCGCCAGCACCGCGTCGCCGACCGCATGCCCGAGGCCGTCGTTGATCGCCTTGAAGCGGTCGAGGTCGATGAACAGCACCGCGACGCGGCCGCCGGCGGCCTGTGCGCGGCGCAACGCGCCGTTGAGCGTCTCGATCGCGTCGAAGCGGTTGGGCAGGCCGGTGAGCGCATCGTGGCGGGCCTGGAACACCAGCAGGTCGTCGCGCTCCTTGGCCGCCAGCGCCACGCCGACGCGCTCGCCGAGCTCGCGCAGCTCGGGCAGCCGCGCGGCATCGGCGTCGACGCCGAGCGCCACCGCGCCGACCGGCCGGTCGCGCACCGACAGTGGCAGCACGCGCTCGGCGGACACGCCGGCGGCCTCCAGCAGCGCCCGCCAGGGATCGTCGGACGCGGGACGCCGCCAGTCGTCGCCGGACGCCTCGCGCCCGAGGCGCCGCAGCAGGCGCGCATCGCACTGCACGCGCGCGTGCTCGTAGGCGCCGTCGGGGCCGAGCCGGTGCACGTCGAGCAGCCCTGCTTCCGGTGCGCGCAGGTGGACGACCGCCATCGGCGCGCCCGGCGCCAGGTCGTGGGCGCGCGCGAGGACGAGGGCGAAAATGCCCTCGAGGTCGAGCGCGGCGAGGATGCGCCGGTCGACCTCGCCGAGCGCGCGCAGGGTGGCGATCTGGCGATCGATCCGTTCGCCCATGGCGTCGAAGGCGGCGGCGAGCTGTCCGAACTCGGTGTCGCGCGGCAGGGACAGCGGGCGATAGTCGCCGGCTGCCACCTCGCCGGTCTTGGCCACCAGCCGCTCCAGCGGTCCCAGCGTGCGCCGAAGTTGGACCAGGCTCAGCAGCGCGGCAAGCAGCAGCGTGCCGGCGACCGCCCAGCCGAGCAGGGACCACACGCCGCTGGTCGTCGGCGCCAGCCCCGGCCCCACCGAGGCGGTGAACCGCCAGGGCTCGACGCCGAACGCCGCCGTGAGAAACAGTGGCCAAGACACGGCCGACGCGCCCACGCCGGCGGGACAGAACAGCGCGCGGCCCTCGGCGTCCTCCACGCAGGGCGCGAAACCCTGCGGCAGTTCGTCGACCCGGCCCCACAGGAACTCCGGCGCCAGCACCGCGGCCAACGATGCGCGCCCGGCGAGCCCGCGGCGCACGATGGCGACCGCGGGTGCCTTGCCCTCCGCAGCCGGCAGCACGAACAGCCGCGTGCTGGGCGTCGCCACCGATACCGCATCGTGCAGCGCTCGCGCCTGCGGGTCGCCGGCGTCCGGCTCCAGCACGTGCACTGCGGCGAACAGCGGCGCGAGCGCGTCGGCGTCGGCCGGTGCGGCGGACAGGCGTTCGACGATGCGCGAGGCGGTGTCGAGCCGCTCCAGCACCGCCAGCGCAAAAGCCTTGGCCAGCGCCAACCGCTGTTCCTGCGCCGCCCGCTGCTGCTCGAAACCGATCTGGCGCGCCACCAGCAGCGCCAGCACCGCCACCGGCAGCAGGGCGGCGAGCCCGAACAGCGCGAACACGCGCCGGCCGGTGCGGCTGCCGATGAACGTGCCCTCGAGGCGCATGCGCGGGGCGAGGCTCAGAAGTTCGACGCGAGGTCGACGAAGGCGCCGTCGCGGGCGCGGATCACGTCGTCGAGGCTGGTCGAATGGGTGATCTGGGTGCGATAGGTGCCGTCGCGCCCCGGGCTGAACAGGTCGAAGTCGGAGTTCAAGGGATTCAGGCGCCGGTCCTTGCGCGCCGCGCCGCGCGAGCGGCCGGTCAGGTCGGTGTAGACGAAGAGGTGACCCCACGGATCGCGCACGCCGGCATGCCCCGCCTCGTCGAGATCCGCCGGATAGCGACCGTTGATCAGCGCGAAGCCGGTGATGCTGGCACTCATGGCCTGGATCTGGGTCACCGCCTCGGCGACGCGCGCCCGTTCGGCGTAGTCGGCGTACGACCCTTGGGCGATGACCAGCAGCACGCCGACCAGCGCGAGCGCGAGCATCAGTTCCAGCAGCGTGAAGCCGCGGCGGCGGCAGCCGCCCGCGGCCTGGATCCAGCGCGCTCTCAATCTGTTTCCCCTGTGAGCGATGGGCCAAGCGGCAATCGCCGACCCGGCAGTGTGCGCAGGGCTGTCGCGCCCTGCCAAGGCCTCGCAGCGCTGTTTGCCTGAATTTACGCGCCGGCCGCGGCGCGCCGAAGTTGACCTGGGTCAATCCGGCGACCGATCGTCGGCCGCCGTCGTGGGCGACCGGGCGGGGCGGGCAAAGCCCTTGCCTCGACCGACCGCCCCCACCGGAGTGCCTGCATGCGCCGCAACTTGCCCGTCACCGGCCGCGAGGTCGAACTCCAGGACCACGACCTGATCGTGTCCCGCACCGACCCGAAGGGCGTGATCACCTGGGTCAACGAGGACTTCCTGCGCATCAGCGGCTTCCCGGAGGACGAGCTGATCGGCGCCGCGCACAACATCGTGCGCCACCCGGACATGCCGCCGGCCGCGTTCGCCGACCTGTGGGCCACGCTCAAGGCCGGGCGGCCGTGGCTCGGCATGGTCAAGAACCGCTGCAAGAATGGCGACCACTACTGGGTCAAGGCACGCGTGACGCCGGTGATCGAGGACGGCAAGGTCGCGGGCTACCTGTCGGTGCGCCGCCGCGCGAGCCGCGCGCAGGTGGCGGCCGCCGAGCAGGCGTATGCGGGGCTGGTCGCCGGCACGTCGCGGTTGCGCGTGCGGCACGGTGCGGTGGTGGGCGCGCAATGGGCGCTGCGCCTCAATCCCCTGTGGCGGCTGTCACTGCGCGCGCGCCTGTTCCTGTTCGGCGCGTTCGGCGCCGGACTCGCTGCGCTGGCGGCGCTGCTGCAGGCGCGAGGGGCATCGTGGCCGGCGCTGGCGGCACTGCTCGGCGCGGGCCTGGGGTTCGGCCTGTACAGCGCCTGGTGGCTGGGCCGCGACGTGGTGGGGCGGGTGGAACGGGCGCGCGCGGCCTTCCGCCGCATCGACCAGGGCCACTACGACGAGGACCTGCCGATCGACCGCGACGACGAGATCGGACAGTTGCTGCTCGGGCTGCAGTCGATGCAGATCCGCACCGGCTTCCAGATCGCCGACGAGCGCCGGCGCGCGGCGGAGAACCTGCGCATCCGGCAGGCGCTGGATTCGGTGTCGAGCAACGTGATGGTGTTCGACGCCGGCGATGCGCTGCTGTTCGCCAACCGCGCGATGCGCGAGGCGCTCGCGGCGATGGCGACCGCCTTGCGCGCCGAGTGGCCGCGGTTCGATCCCGCGCAGCCGGTCGGCGCGCCGCTCGCGGCCCTGCAGCGCCACGCCGAGGACGCACAAGCGATGAGCGCGGACGGCGCGCTGGCCCGCAGCTCGCCGCTGTCGGTGGGCGGCCGCGTGTTCTCGCTGGTCGCCTCGCCGGTGATCGACGCCGCGGGCGCGCGCCAGGGCCTGGTGCTGGAATGGCGCGACCGCACGCAGGAGGAGGCGGTGGAGGCGGAAGTCGACGCCATCATCCATGCCGCGGCCGCCGGCGACCTCGGCCAGCGCATCGCGCTAGAGGGCAAGGGCGGCTTCTTCCACCGCCACGCCGAGAACCTCAACCGCATGCTCGACACCATGGTCTGCGGGCTCGACGAGATCCGCGAGGTGATGGCGGCGCTGGCCGACGGCGACCTCTCGCGCCGCGTGGCCGGCGACTACCGTGCCACCCTCGGCGAGATCAAGAATGCGGTCAACGGCACGGTGGAGACGCTGGCCACGATGGTCGGCTCGATCCAGCAGGTCGCGTCTGCGGTCGAGGGCGCCGCGGCCGAGATCGCGCAGGGCAACCAGGACCTTTCGCGGCGCACCGAGGCGCAGGCGGCGAGCCTGGAGGAGACCGCGGCATCGGTGGAGGAGATCACCGCCACCGTCGCGCAGACCGCCGACAACGCGCGCGAGGCCGACCGGCTGGCCGGCGGCGCGGCCGACGTCGCCGCGCGCGGCCGCACCGCGGTCGAACGCGTGATCGCCGTGATGGCCGGCATCCGCGACGCGTCGCGGCGGATGGAGGAGATCATCGCCAGCATCGACGGCATCGCCTTCCAGACCAACATCCTCGCCCTCAACGCCGCGGTCGAGGCCGCGCGCGCCGGCGAGCAGGGGCGCGGCTTCGCGGTGGTGGCCTCGGAGGTGCGCGCGCTGTCGCAGCGCTCGGCGGCGGCGGCGAAGGAGATCAAGGACCTGATCGGCGACGCGGTGGCACGGGTCGAGGAAGGCGACCGCCTCGCCGCCGAGGCCGGCGGCACGATGGGCGGGATCGTCGACGCGGTGCGCGAGGTCGGCGCGCTGATGGGCGGCATCAGCCGCGCGGCCGGCGAGCAGGCGCAGGGGATCGCCGAAGTGAACACGGTGGTCGCGCAGATGGACGACGCCACCCAGCGCAACGCGGCGCTGGTCGAGGAAGCCTCGGCCGCGGCGGCCAGCATGAGCGACCAGGCACGCTCGCTGGTGGAGACGGTCTCGCGCTTCCGGCTCGCCGCCCGGGCCGCAGGGGCGACGGTGCATCCGCTGCGCCCGCGCAGCGCCGTCGGCAGTGCCGCGCGGGCGTCCTGAGCGGCGCGCGGCGGCCCCGGCGTTCGCCGCCGCCCG